>CAZOVE010000005.1:0-58384 GCA_964583135.1 uncultured Oscillospiraceae bacterium
CTTGCGGCCGGATTTGGCGGTAAAATCGCCAAATTTTAGAACGCCGGCACTCTGTAAAAATTCGATAAACTCTCTCTTGTAGGCTTCCATGGTGGTTCTCCTTTTCAATTCTTTCCGGATATGAGGCTGAGGGATGGGAAACCCGTTGCCCCGACATTTGTGTTTGCTCAGTCGCAGAATTCTGCTACACAGCGTTCGTAGGCAGCCACGGGGTCTGTGGCAGCCGTGATGGGACGACCTACCACAATATAGTCGGAGCCAATGGCTTTAGCGGCTGCGGGAGTCATGACTCGCTTCTGGTCACCCACATCGCCATCGGCAAAGCGAACTCCGGGGGTGATCGTCAGGAAGCTATGACCGCAATGGTCATGGACCTTACCGGCTTCCAGAGGTGAGCAGACGATGCCATCAAGACCGGCTTCCTCGGCGCACTTTGCGTAGTGCATGACTACTTCATCAATGGGAGCATGGATCATCAGATCTGACTCCATGCTTTCCTGATCGGTGGAGGTCAACTGCGTTACAGCGATCAGCAGGGGCCGTGTGCCGTCGGGACGGGTCAGACCCTCGAGCGCCGCCTTCATCATGTTCTTAGTGCCAGCGGCGTGGAGGTTAGTGATGTCCACATCCAGACGGCTCAGGACGGACATGGCTTTCTTAACGGTATTGGGGATGTCGTGCAGCTTCAAATCCAAAAAGATCTTGTGGCCACGGGCCTTGATCTCGTGGACAATGCTGGGACCTTCGGCATAGTATAGCTCCATGCCGATCTTTACAAAGGGTTTGCGGCCTGTAAACTTGTCCAAAAAGGACAGGACCTGCTCCTTACTGGAAAAATCACAAGCGACAATTACATCTTTTCCCATTAGTGGGCACCTCCAATAATATCTTTCAAATTATTAATATTGTACTTCTTCATAACGGTGGGCAAGTCATCAATGATCCGCTTACAAGAGAAGGGGTCTACAAGGTTTGCAGCACCCACTTCAACGGCGGTAGCACCGGCGAGCATCAGCTCGATCACATCCTCGGCTTTGCTGACACCGCCCATGCCTACGATGGGGATATTCACCGCTTCGTAAACCTGATAGACCATGCGAACCGCAAGGGGAAGCAGTGCAGGACCGCTCATGCCGCCGGTCTTGTTGGCGATGATGGGCTTTTTTCGTGCCAAATCGATGCGCATACCCAACACGGTGTTGATCAGGCTGATACCATCGGCACCGGCATCCTCGCAGGCTTTAGCTATGGAGACAATATCAGTGACGTTGGGGGAGAGCTTGATAATGACGGGTTTGGAAGTAACGGCTTTGACTGCCCGGGTGACCTGTGCGGCTGCTTCGGGAGAAGTTCCGAAACTCATGCCACCGCCGTGGACATTGGGGCAGGAAATGTTGACTTCCAACCAACCGACTTGTTCCTGCATATCCAGAAGCCGGCAGGTTTCGACATACTGCTCGATAGAGAAGCCGGAAACATTGGCCATCACAGGCTTGTGGAAAAATGCGCGCAATTCCGGCAATTCGTGAGCGATGACGTGGTGAACACCGGGATTTTGCAGCCCAACAGCATTGAGCATACCGCCGTCAAACTCGGCAATACGGGGAGTGGGATTGCCAAATCGGGGCTCTAAGGTAGTGCCCTTGAAGGAGAAGGTACCAAGGCAGTTGATGTCGTACAGTTCGGCAAATTCCTTGCCGAAACCAAAGGTGCCGGAGGCGGGAATCACGGGGTTAGCCATTTCAATGCCGCATAGATTGACTGTCAGACTCATTAAATACCTCCTCACGGAAAAACACAGGGCCATCCTTGCAAACACGCTTGTAGCCGGACTTGGTTTGAATGGTGCAACCCATGCAAGCACCGAAGCCGCAACCCATCCGCTCCTCAAAGGAGTATTGACCGGAAGTGGCCATCACCTGTTCCATAGCTCTGAACATGGGCATAGGGCCGCAGGCGTAAAAGTAAGTATACTGCAGGTTTTTGATCACATCGGTGACGAATCCCTTTGTTCCGACGCTTCCATCAGCGGTGGCAATATGGACCGGAACGCCTAGGGCCCTGAAATCTTCCGAAAGGAAGATTTCTGCACCAGTGTTGAAGCCCAGTACCACTTGAGGGTGCTTGCCTTCTTGAATCAGCTTTTTGCAGAGGTTAAACATGGGGGGTACACCGACGCCACCGCCAATAAGAACGGGACGGTCACCTGAAATGGAAGTATTGTAGCCATTACCGAGGCCTGTTAGGACATCCAGCTTCGTGTCAACAGGCAGGGTGGCCATGATTTCTGTGCCGCTGCCCACTACTTTGTAAATCAGAGTCAGGGTTGTTGCATCATAGTCGCAGACAGAAATAGGACGACGCAGGTATTTTTCGGGCAGCCGCAGGTCTACGAATTGACCGCAATTTGTAATGGCGGAGGTATCGCCCTCCAAAACCATTTTGTATACCACATCCGTCAGCGCTTCGTTGCTGATGATGGTGAAAATGGATTGTTTCATAGGTCCTCCTTTTCCTAAGCGTGATATTGCGCACCAGTCCGCAGACTGGAGTGGAAATCCCTCAAAGGGATTAGCTGTGTGTAGGGGAGGGAATTAGGCATCAATAGTGGAAATGGTCAGGGTGGTCTCTTCCAGTACGTCTAGCAGGGCGTTGATGGTATCGAGCGCCGTGAACAGTGTCACATTGTGTTCGGTTGCGATGCGGCGGATCTCAATGCCGTCCTCATGGTTGGATCCGGGATCACGGGTGTTGATCACGTAGGCGATGTGACCTTGACGCAGTGCGTCTGGGATCTCATCACTGCCGTCGCTGATCTTACGCAGCATGTGGGTGCGGATCCCGTGAGCCTTTAGGAAAGCGGCGGTACCATGGGTTGCCTCGATGTTGAAGCCAAGGTTATAGAAGCGGCGAATCAAGGGCAGTGCTTCCTCCTTGTCTTTATCGGCGATCGTGACCAAAACAGTACCGTAGTTCTGCAGATGCATACCAGCAGCCTGTAGTGCCTTATACAGGGCACGGGTCATTGTACGGTCGTAACCGATGGCTTCGCCGGTGGACTTCATTTCAGGGGACAAATAGGCATCCATGCCACGCAACTTATTGAAGGAGAAGACGGGGGCTTTGACGTAATAGCGATCCTTCTCGGCGGGGTAGATATCGAAAATGCCCTGCTCCTTGAGACTCTTGCCAAGAATCACCTCCGTTGCAATATCAGCCAAGGAGTAGCCGGTGGCTTTGCTCAGGAAGGGGACGGTACGGGAAGAACGAGGATTGACCTCGATGATGAAGACATTGTCGTCTTTATCAACGATGAACTGGATATTGAATAGACCGACGATACCGATGCCCAGCCCAAGTTTTTTGGCATACTGGAGAATGGTGCCCTTGACCTTGTTACTGATAGAGAAAGGTGGATAGACGGAAATGGAGTCGCCGGAGTGGACACCGGTGCGTTCGACCAGTTCCATGATGCCGGGAACAAAGACGTTGATGCCATCACAGATCGCGTCAATCTCGACCTCCCGACCTTCGATATATTTATCCACAAGAACAGGCTTGTCCTCATCGATCTCGACGGCGGTACGCAGGTAATGGCGAAGCTGCTCTTCGTTGGCAACGATCTGCATGGCTCGGCCGCCTAGAACGAAGGAGGGACGGACGAGCACAGGGTAACCAATTTGGGCGGCGGCTTCGATACCGTCTTCAATTTTTGTCACGGCACGACCCTTCGCACGAGGAATATCCAGTTCATTGAGCAGATTTTCAAAGGCGTTACGATCCTCCGCTCTGTCAATAGCGGCACAATCGGTGCCGATGATTCTTACACCACGATCGGTTAGGGGTTGTGCCAAATTGATGGCAGTTTGACCGCCGAGAGAAGCAATGACACCAATGGGCTGCTCGAACTCAATGATGTTCATCACATCCTCGGGAGTCAGAGGCTCAAAATAGAGTTTATCAGCGGTGGTATAGTCTGTAGAAACGGTTTCGGGGTTGTTATTGATGATGATGGCCTCATAGCCGGCATTTTTAATGGTCATAACAGCATGGACGGTGGAGTAGTCAAACTCAACACCCTGTCCAATGCGGATGGGACCGGCGCCAAGAACCACGATTTTCTTCTTATGGGTACGAATCGAAGCGTTTTCGCCGCTGTAGCTAGAGTAAAAGTAGGGGATATAAGCTCCGGTGTGTAAGGTATCCACCATTTTGAAGACAGGCAGGATATTCTGTGCATGGCGGTAAGACGCAACTTCCTGCTCCGTCCACCCCCAAACTTTAGCGATGTATCGGTCGGAGAAGCCCATCTTTTTGGCATCAGTCAGAGTGTCGGCGTCCCGGTTTTCCAGCACAGATCGCTCCATGGTGACAATGGATTCGAAGCATTCCAAGAACAATTCCGTAATTTTGGTGACATTGTGAAGCTCTGCAACATTGTGATCACGGCGCAACAACTCAAAAATGGCAAAAATATTATCGTCGTGAGATTCTTTCAGATAGTCAAAAAGTGTCTCGTCAGTCATAGGATCGAACTTTGGCAGATGGAAATGATGGACGCCGGTTTCCAAAGAACGAACAGATTTTAGCAGACATTCCGACAACGTTGAGCCAATACCCATGACTTCGCCGGTTGCCTTCATCTGGGTGCCAAGGGCATTGGAGGCATTGGTGAATTTGTCAAAGGGGAAACGGGGGAATTTTGCGACGATATAGTCCAATCGGGGCTCCATTGCGGCAGTACCGCCTGCAACGGGAATCTCATCAAGAGTCATGCCAACAGCAATTTTTGCGGTGACACGGGCTATGGGATAACCGGAGGCTTTGGAAGCGAGGGCTGAGGAACGAGAGACCCGGGGGTTGACTTCAATGAGGTAATATTCGGAGGAATTAGGATTCAATGCGAATTGTACATTGCAGCCGCCTTCGATCTTGAGTTCACGAATGATCTTCAGGGCACTATCATTGAGCATCTTCAGATCATGGTCGTTCAGGGAAAGAATGGGAGCAACAACAAGGGAGTCACCGGTGTGAACACCGACAGGGTCGATATTCTCCATGCCGCAGATCGTGATAGCATGATCGCTACCGTCACGCATGACTTCAAACTCGATTTCCTTGTAACCTTTGACGGACTTCTCAACAAGTACCTGATGGACAGGAGAGAGTTTGAAGGCGTTCAGACCTAGTTCTACCAGCTCTTCCTCATTATAAGCAAAGCCGCCACCGGTGCCGCCCAGTGTGAAGGCGGGGCGCAGTACCACGGGGTAGCCAATACGCATAGCGGCTTCCTTCGCTTCCTCAATGGAGTAGGTAATCTCGGATGGGATGACCGGTTCACCAATGCTCTGGCACAGCGCCTTGAACAGTTCGCGATCCTCGGCCCGCTCAATGGAAAGAGAGGAAGTGCCCAACAACTTAACACGGCATTCTTTCAGTATGCCTTTCTTTTCTAGTTGCATAGCAAGATTCAAGCCGGTTTGACCGCCAATACCGGGGACGATGGCATCCGGACGCTCATAGCGGATGATCTTGGCCACGTATTCCAACGTCAAAGGCTCCATATAGACCTTGTCGGCAATGGTGGTATCTGTCATGATGGTGGCAGGGTTGGAATTGACCAAGACGACCTCATAGCCCTCTTCCTTCAGCGCAAGGCAAGCCTGTGTACCTGCATAGTCAAACTCGGCAGCCTGACCGATGACGATGGGACCGGAGCCGATGATCATAATCTTTTTCAAATCTGTACGTTTCGGCATGTTCTATAATCCTCCAAGCATTGTGATTATTTTCTGACTTTCTCCATCCAGACCAATTTTCCGTCACAGACGGTAGCTAGACAACGCCCCCAGACGCGCCAGCCTGAGAAGGGTGTGGATTTTCCCATGGATTGGAACTGTTCTTCCGGCTCAATGGTATAGGTTTGCCGCAGATCCCAGATGGAAAAATCGCAGCCAAGGGGCAATCCGAAGCGTTTGCGTGGATTGGTGACCATCAGTTGAATCAGTTGATCCATGGTGATGATATTATCTCGCACAAGATAGCTGTACAGAAGGGGGAAAGCGGTTTCGATACCGACAATGCCGAAGGCGCTTCCATCGAGACCTTTGCTTTTTTCCTCGGCGGAGTGAGGGGCGTGATCGGTGGCGATCATATCAATGGTACCGTCTTTGATTCCCTCGATCAGAGCAAGTCGGTCTTCGGCGGATCGCAGGGGAGGATTCATTTTGAAGCGACCGTCTTCCAAAAGGAAACTCTCATCCATCAGTAGGTAATGCGGTGCGGTTTCGCAAGTGACATTCAAACCCTGTTTTTTTGCTTGACGGATCAGCTCAACGCTTTCCTTACAGGAGATGTGGCAAACGTGATAGGCACAGCCAGTTTCTCGAACTAGCTCTAAATCTCGCTGAATGGGACCCCATTCACTTTCGCTGCAGATACCCCGGTGGGCATTGGCTTGGGCGTATTCACCGTCGTGGATATAACCGCCGTTGAGCAGGGAATTGTCCTCGCAATGAGCCACAATGAGCTTACCGAGCTGCTTTGCTTTGAGCATGGCGGCTTTCATCAGCTCACGACTTTGGATACCTTTGCCGTCATCGGAAAAAGCGACAACATTGGGTGCTATGGCTTTCATTTCCGATAGCTGCTGACCGGCCTGCCCCATGGTGATGGTACCATAAGGGTAGATGTGGATCATGCCATCGTTACGAATGATGTCCAACTGCTGTTTCAGATGTGCCTTGTTGTCGGGAACCGGATTCAGATTTGGCATCGTGCATACTGCTGTGTATCCACCACGAGCTGCTGCCAGAGAACCGGTCAAAATGGTCTCTTTATAAGAAAAACCCGGCTCACGGAAATGCACATGCACGTCACAAAAGCCGGGTAAAACAGCATATTCGGGAGAATTGAAAGCACACAGGTCAACGGATGCCAGACGGTCCATGACAGAAACACGAGCACTATGGGAAAAAGCAGCAAAAGCATTTTGGTTGTGATTCTGCATTGCCATAAGTGATCTCCTTTCGTCGCATATGCGCAGTAATTCAACATATTTTTGAAATTATAACACAAGATATAGTACCTGTCAATCAAAATGCTGCACAAATTCTATGGCATCTGATGGGGGTGATTTGTGGGTTGTACTACAGAAGGTGATCGCAAACACGTCCCGAAGACGTATGCTTCGGGACGTTTGTATTAACGAATCACTTGGCAGGTTTTGATGCCATAGTAATGAAAAAGATTGATGGCCTTGTGATCGATGCGCTCCCCACAGACCAAAATCGGCACAGCAGGAGGGCAACCGACGCTTGCTGATGCCAAAATGCGACCTTCGCTCTGTTCTACCGGAATGGACTCAGATGGGGAGAACATGGCTTGCCGGATGGTGCAACCCGCTTCTGGGCGATGCATCGGCGGGGGGACAGTACAGATCGGATTTCTTTTGGGGATTTGTTGCAGGGCTTCTTGCATACGTTGCAATCCATGAATCCCAATATTGGGTGTGAGCATGAAGACCAAATGATCCGGATCGGCAAATTCGCATTCGATACCCTGTCGATGCAATAGATCTGCCAATGCGTAGCCGGTGTAACCCCGTTCTTTCGTGGTAAACACCAGCTTCAATGGCTCGTGGCTATACAGAACATAGCCTGCAGCTTTCAAAGAATGTGCGGTGTCTTCCACGGCTTGGATGAATCGCGCCAATTCTTCGGTATAGCCGTCGGACAGGTAGTGGTTAGCGGCATCCAAAGATTGCAGGATCAGATAGCTTGGACTGGTGGAGCCGAAGAGGGAGAGCGCATTTTTGGCTGATTGTTCCAATTGCTTATTGCGTATATGCAAATATGCTCCGCCGGTGAGTACCGGTAAGGTCTTATGAGCGGAATCACAGCAAAGATCAGCCCCTAGGTCCATGGGATGTAAACTGGGCTGCAGAAATCGCAGATACGCACCGTGGGCATTGTCAACCAATAGCAAGATGCTCCGTCGGTTGCAAACGGCAGAAATAGCAGCAATATCGACCATATTGCCCAAGTAATCCGGGGAAGTGATGTATAGAGTCGTGATATCTTCTGGCAGCATTTGAACATCTTCGGCTGTGATGGTACAGCAGAGGTAATGCTCCTGTTTTTGCGGATACAGCCAGAACACATCCGCATCCAGTAAGGCGGCGGCTGAGAGGAAGGTTTTGTGAGCATTACGCCCTGCAGCAAACCGTGGGTGTTTTCCCTGCATCTTGGCGTGAAGCATGGCAAGATAGAGCATAGCACGGATACAATGGGAAGAACCCTCTGTGGAATAAAAGGTGGAACAACCGAAGAGAGTGGACGCATTCGCTTCGCTCTCGGCGATGATACCGGTGCTGTCATACAGCGTGTCGGCACCGGAGATTTCCGTAATATCCAGCATTTCACAGCCAAGGGGGCCGATACCTTTGTGACCGGGCATATGCAGCCGCAATGCATTGGATTCTTTGTAGTTGCGGACGAAATCGCAAATTGGGGTATTCATATCAATCCCTCAGCATACGGTCAACGGCGACCATAATGGCGCACTCCATTCTCTTGCGGAACAGGCGGCAACCCTTTTCGTATACACCGGTCACGGAGCCGGTAGCGTGGTAAGCATTTGCAGCACAACCGCCGGAACAGTACAGGCGAGCCCAACAATCCCGGCATTCTGGATGGGCGTAGACATTGCAGGCGGCAAATTCGCCCTGTATGGCTGTGTTGGTCACACCATCCCAGACGTTACCGAGTTTGAACTTTTCATCGCCTACAAACTGGTGGCAGGGGTACAGGTCACCCCATGGGGTAACGGCCATATACTCGGTGCCGCTGCCGCAGCCGGAAATTCGCTTGTAAATACACGGACCGCCGGTCAGGTCGATCATGTAGTGGTAGAATGTAAACGGGTCACCTTCTTGATCTTTTGCAAGCATCAGTTGGGCCAATTTTTCATATTGATCCATGACGATGAGAAGATCATCTTCCGTCAGGCCTGAAGGGTCTGCTTCTGCGCAAACGACCGGTTCCATACTCAACTCCCGAAAACCGAGATCCAGCATGGTTTTGATGTCTTCCAGAAAATCGGGATTGGCGTGCGTAAAGGTGCCACGCATGTAGTATCCCTTTCCCTCACGGGCCTCTACGAAACGCTGGAATTTGGGTACGATCTTTTCCCAGCTTCCATGACCGGCGTAGTCTACTCGGAAACGGTCGTGGATCTGTTTGCGACCATCGAGAGAAAGTACCACATTGTGGCATTCCCGATTGGCCCACTCGATCACATCGTCATCCACAAGAACACCGTTTGTGGTAAGGGTGAAGCGGAAATGTTTGCCGTACTGCTTTTCGATGGAACGAGCATACGCAACCAGATCTCTGACGACTTGAAAATTCATCAGCGGTTCGCCACCGAAGAAGTCTACCTCCAAATTCCGGCGCGTTCCGGAATTGGCGATCAGATAATCTAAGGCTTGTTTGCCAACTTCGAAGGACATGACGGCCCGCTCGCCATTGTACTTTCCTTGACTAGCGAAACAATAGGAACAATTTAGATTGCAGGTATGGGCAATGTGCAGGCACAGGGCCTTTACAATACCGGCACTTTTAGACTTGAGAGTGTCAGCTATGGATGCAAAGGTATCGGGTGCAAACAGTTTTCCTGCTGCTTTCAGACTTTCGACCTGTGCATAGCACTCTTCTAGTTCGGAAATGGTCGCAGACGGGTGGTTTAGCCCGACAGCAGTGAGACAAGCTGCTTTATTACTGTGTTCATATACTGCAATCATATCGTAGGCTATATCGTCTACCACGTGAATGCCGCCGGAGCAAACATCCAGCACGATATTGTAGCCGCCGAGTTTGTATTGGTGTATCATGTACTATTCCTCCAAGAAAAAATGCCGCCGAAAGCGGCGGCATTCTTAATGTGCAAATTACTTGCTTTCCTTCTGCTCGCAAGCCTGATTTGCGATGCCGCAGGAAGTCTTGCAAGCGGACTGGCAGGAAGTCTGGCACTCGCCGCAGCCACCGTTGATGGCGCTGTCGCACAGGTTACGGGTCTCAATGGTCTTGATGTGTTCCATAGGTCATACCCTCCGTTTCAGAATGTTCCCTACTATTCTAGCACAAGGGTAGTGGGATGTCAATCCGCATTTTGACTTTTCTCGTGCAGTTCGATCAATCCGGCGTTGACCATTTCCTGAAGGCTGAGCAGGATGCCGTATTTGGCGTGAAGCCATGTCAATCCACCCTGAAAATAGACGGCATAAGGCGCTCGGATAGGACCGTCGGCGGACAATTCCATGGTGGAACCCTGCACGAAAGCGCCTGCGGCCATGATAACTTGGTCGCTATAGCCGGGCATATCGCCGGGGATAGGGTCGGCGTAAGAATCCACAGGTGCGGCAGCCTGAATGCCTTTACAGAAGGCGATCATTGCCGCTTCGCTACCCAACTCTACCGCCTGAATAATGTCGTGTCGGCTTTCAGTGGCGTTAGGGATGCATTTGAAACCCAAGGATTCATAGAGATTAGCTGCAAAAATTGCACCTTTTTCCGCACTCGCAGTGACAGTGGGAGAAAGGAAGAAGCCCTGATACAACGCTGTCATGATACCGAAGTTTGCACCGACCTCCTGACCTAAACCCGGCGCAGAGAGCCGATAAGCACAACGATCTACACAGGTGCGTGTGCCGCAAATATAGCCGCCGGAGGTGGCAAGACCGCCACCGGGATTTTTGATGAGACTACCGACGGTCATGTCTGCGCCAACATCGGAAGGCTCAATAGTCTCGACAAATTCACCATAGCAGTTGTCCACCATGACGATCAGATCGGGTTTGATGGATTTACAGAATGTGATCAGTTCACCGATCTGCGTGACGGAGAAAGTGGGGCGGGTGGCGTAACCCTTGGATCGCTGAATGGTGATCATCTTGGTTTTGGAGTGGATGGCGTTGCGGATGCCCTCATAGTCAAAATCACCGTTGGGGAGAAGATCTACCTGACGATAAGTGACGCCGTACTCTGCCAAGGAGCAGGGAGAGGGACGGATCCCGATGACCTCTTGTAAGGTATCATAGGGTAACCCCACCGGCGAGAGAAGCTCGTCGCCGGGCAACAGATTGGCACTTAAGGCAACGGTCAGGGCGTGGGTGCCGCAAGTGATCTGGGGGCGTACGAGGGCTGCTTCGGTGTGGAACACATCGGCATACACGCGTTCCAGAGTATCCCGGCCGTAGTCATCGTAACCATAGCCTGTGGAGGGGGAGAAGCAGGCAACGCCAACACGGTTTTTCTGCATGGCGGAAAGCACCTTAGCCTGATTGTATTCGGCGATACGGTCAATGGTATCAAAACGCTCACGTAGATGGGCGATAACCTGTTCACCATATGCATACACAGCGGGGGAAAGACCCATTTGCTGGTATAAATTCTGTAATTTTTCCATAAAAATGCCTCATTTTCTGATTTTTCCTCACAAAGTATAATAGAAAGCGTCCCGGAAGTCAACTCTGAGGCGAAAAAAGATTACGATCAGATGCTCATGCCACGAAGAAAAGCAAACCATACCGGATACATTACAAGAAGAGCCTACAGAATGGGAAGAGTGGAGTGTAGCAGATCTCGTTTGTCTAAATACTTTGTTTTGCGGTTATGCAGTAGATGTTACGCAAATCCGCAAGGAACAGATGATGGAAAAGCAACAGGGCCGAAATATCGGCCCTGAAATATTTAGTTTCTGCGGCGGTTTCCTCTGCCGCCGAATAACACCAACAGGCGCAAAAGTTGGGCAAGGGCTACGGCTGTAGCAGCAACATAGGTCATGGCGGCGGCCGACAGAGTTTTGCGGGCACCTCGAAGCTCGTCATCGGTGAGGATATTGCCGGCTTCGATGGCCTGTAGCGCCCGGCGGCTGGCATTGAATTCTACAGGTAGGGTCACAAGTTGGAATACCAATGAAAGTGCAAAAGCGGCAATGCCAAGATAGATGAATATGGTGCCAAAGCCGCCCATAAAGCCAAAGAGCAGTCCGATCAGGATCAGCGGCATAGACAGCTTCGAGCCGATGTTGGTGATGGGAATGATGGCGGCACGGAGCTTGATGGGGGCGTAGCTCTGTGCGTATTGCACCGCATGTCCGGCTTCGTGACAAGCGACGCCGATGGCGGCGGTGGAGGTGGAGGAATACACATTGTCGGATAAGCGGATGACATTGCTCCTAGGGTCATAATGGTCCGTCAAATTGCCGCTGACACGCTCGATGCGTACTCCGGTGACTCCGTTTGCGGACAACACCCGCTGAGCGGCCTGCGCTCCGGAGATGCCACGCAAGCTGTACTGACTTGAGTAACGACGGAAGGTGGAATTGACATTGGCGCTGGCCCACATAGCGATGATCAAACAGGGAAGCACTAAGACAACATAGGTCCAGTCAAAATAGAAATATGGCATAAATTCTCCTTTATTTTGATATCGGCATCATGGCATCGTGGAGCGTATCGGTGATCGCGTCCCGGAAAATCGCAAAAGCCTGAGAATGCAGGGTCTGCAACGCACCGGCAGAGAGATTGATCTGCAGCTTTCCGGGCATAAACAGATCCTGATCAAAAATGAATTTGACTTCAGGATCAGGCTTGCCACCACGCTTTACAAGACCTGGGCCTGCGTGGATCTTCACTTTACAACCACCACGGATAGACAGCTCTGCATCCAGACTGGAGCGAGTTGCGGAAGATTCCGGGATGCTTTCGTCTGCCAAAATGCCTAAGTAACGACTCTCAATCAGATCACGGAAGGGCACACCCTCCAGATCCAATTCCTTGCGAGAAATGAAATTGATATAACGCAGACCGATCCGCTCGAAATAGGCCGGCTTGTAGATCTGAATGAATGCAGCCAAAGGATGATCCAATTTTGCGGCAAAATCTTCCCAGCAGGTGTATCGTGTGCAAGCCAGAGAAATGAATTTGCTGGTCAGGTTTACGCGCCAAACGCCGTCTGCAGAGGTGAATTGATAGTTCACAGTAGCCGGGGCATTCTCCAAATTCATGTTACCGGGAGTACCGGACAGTTTTGGTGCAGGGAATTCTTTTCTTGCGATGTATTGAGGAAATTCGGCCCGAATTGCCTCCTGAAAGGCTACAGGGACATTTGCCCCGATGGAAAGGATCTCAGGAAAACGTAGTTGGCAGATTACATCATTGAGCTGGCAGTTGCGATATATACAGCGTTGATCGGTAGAAAACATAGTATTGATACTCCCTTACATATGATTACGATTATTATACCCCGAAATTCAGCAATTGGCAAGATGCTGCTGAAGATACTGCAGCACCGCTTTTTTATCCGCAGACCACAAGGGGGCGATCAGGTCTTTTTTTGCACCGTCGCCGGTAATGCGATGGACTACGATGTGCTGTGGCAGGACAGAAAGGCAGGCTTTTAGTATATCGGCATAGGCTTGCAAACTGAGACAGTCAAATTCCCCGGCAAGGTAGCTGTCTGCGAGAGGTGTGTCTTGCAGAATGTGCAAAAGCTGAAACTTGATGCCGTCGGTGCCGGCTTCGACTGCTGCTTGAGTACTGGCAAGCATCATGTTCTTTGTTTCTCCGGGGAGACCGAGGATAAGGTGGGTGACGACTTCCAGACCGGCTGCTTTGAGCCGACGCACAGCATCGATGTAGACGACGCTGTCATAGCCCCGATGGAAATTGCGAGCGGTGGCGTCGTGGATCGTTTGCAATCCCAATTCTATACAGATGGGTTTGCGTTGGTTCAAACGAGCAAGCAGCTCCACCACCTCCGGTGCAAGGCAGTCAGGGCGGGTCCCGATACTCAAACCGACAATATAATCCGGTGCCATAGCTTCAAGATACAATTTTTCCAGGCGGTCAACGGGGGCATAGGTGTTGGTAAAGGCTTGAAAGTAGGCGATGTATTTTCCACTTTTGTTTTTGAAGGCGACCCGGCTCTTCGCTTGCTCCAGTTGCGTAGTGATGCTACTACCGCCGACCGCAAAATCGCCGGAACCTGCACCGGAGCAAAAACTACATCCGCCAACGCCCAGCTTTCCATCCCGATTGGGACAGGTAAAGCCGGCATCAATGGCTAGTTTGTATACCTTGCAGCCGAATTTATGCCGATAATGGTCTGACAGGGTCCGATACATAGGTGCCTCCGAAACTGTTGCAATTTGGTCTGCTTCTCATTATACTGTAAATATCGGCAAATGCAAAAATAATTTGTAAAATCAGTGAGTAAATTTTTCCAGTATTTCGTTATATAGGTGAAGAGGTGATAAAAATGGCTGAAATCGGTGCAAGTAGCTACCGCCGTTTTCTGCAGGGAGAGAAAATATCTCTGGAAGATTTTATCGTCCAATATTCCGACGACATGGTGCGCTTTGCCTACAGCTTTGTTCGCAATAGTGCCGTGGCGGAGGATGTGGCGGCGGAAGCCATCGCGTGTTTTTACCTGAAAGCAAAGACATTCCCGGACGAAACCCATATGCGTGCATACCTCTATAAGATCGTGCGCAATAAAGCCATGGATCATATGCGCCGGCACAGACATGATGTGCCGTTGGAGGATGTGGAGAATATCCTGTACTGCGGATCTTTGGAGGATGACGCCATTCAAAAGGAGCGGGACGCAGTGCTTTATCGTTGTATGGCCAAACTACCGCCACAGTATGCCCAGGTGCTACAGCTTGCGTACTTGGAGCAGATTCCGATTCGGGATGTCTGCTCCGTAATGAAACAGTCTGCCAAGCAGGTGTACAATCTCCTTGCCCGAGCCAAAACATCTCTGCGTACAGTCCTTGAACAGGAGGGAATTACCTATGAAGAATTACGATGAACGTACTACGGAAGTCTACGCAAAAATGAAAAAAATACTCCGAAGAAAGAATGCCATTGCGGCTGTTTGCTCCGTGATGGTGGTGGCGGTGATTGCATTGGTGTTGTTTGTGCCTTATAATACCACACCGCCCAGCGTGGCACGGTACTCCGGCAGTCCTTATTACAGCGTCATTCAAAAGCTGAATGAATTTGCCTATGATGGCCCACAGTATTACAATAACTACGAAGCGCTGATGAGCCAGTTCGGTTTGCGTTTGCTCGACAAGTCTGTAGTTAATGAGGCAATGGGTGTGCTTCCGGATGGGACAGGAGGAGATTACTTCTATGGTACATCTGTCGATAGCGACGTTCCGAAGGACGAAGCCCAGGATGGAGAGTACGTTGAAGTGACGGATAATCAGGTCGCTGGCGTTATTGAGGCGGATATTTTTAAGCGGAGCACAGAGTATATCTACTATCTGCGGGGCACCACATTGAAGGTCTACTCCATTGCAGGGGAAGACTCTCAGGAAGTGGGTAGCTTTGCGCTGGAAGAGCCGATCAAGAATGACGATACGAAGCAAGATGATGTCGATATGTGGGGCGATTTGTACTACTACAATAGCGTACAGATGTATCTATCCGCCGACTGCCGTACTGTGACATTACTGCTCAATGGCTTTTTTAAGACGATGGGTACAACGACAATGCTCGTAAATCTGGATGTGACCGATCCTGCAAACATTCGAGAAACGAACCGTGTCTATTTTACCGGTAGCTATGTTTCCTCCCGGGTGGTAGACGGGGATATTCTCCTGACCTATAACTACAGCGTGCTTACCGATCGGATGGATTTTGGTCACCCGGAAACCTTTGTACCTCAGTACGGCATCCCCGGTGATATGACCTGTATCCCCGGTGATGATGTGATCTGCCCGGATGATGTGGATTCGGCTCGTTACACCGTCATTTGCAAGGTAGACGGCAGCACATTGGAAGTGAAAGGCAGCACGGCTCTGCTCAGTTATGCCCAGAATATTTATGTTTCGGAAGATACCATCTTTGCCACCCACAGCTATACCGAGCGCAATCAGGAGATTTTCAATAACCAATATCGGCAGGATGCCATGACGGAGATTTCCGGTATCTCCTATGCCGGTGACGGACTGGAAATCCTGGGTACGATCGCTGTGGAAGGCAGCGTCAAGAATCAGTACAGTATGGATGCGTACGAGGGTATCCTGCGGGTGGTGACTTCGACAACCAAAGCATATTTTGAGGAAGTGTTCTATAACGAATTCGCATACTCTACTACTTCAAAAACCGACAGGAATGTCAACCTATACTGCATTGATCTGGAAAAATGGGAAGTAACTGCCTCTGTGATCGGCTTTGCACCGGCAGGAGAGGCGGCAGAGTCCGTTCGATTTGATGGTGTGAATGCTTATGTCTGCACTGCGGAAGTGATCACCCTGACTGACCCTGTGTACTTCTTTGACCTGTCTGACCTTGAGAATATCACATGGACAGATACCGGAACGATCGACGGCTATTCCACCAGCCTGATCCAATTGGGAGATGGGTATCTTCTGGGCATCGGTTATGGTGACGGATGGCAGCTAAAGATCGAGGTGTATCAGGAATACAAAGACAGCGTTGTTTCCGTCTGTACCTATGAACGCTATGCTTCGTTCTCTGAAAACTATAAAGCCTACCTGATTGATCGGGAGAATGATCTGATCGGTCTGGCTGTGTCGGATTGGGACGACGGCAAGGAAACGTATGTTTTGTTGCACTTTGATGGTTATCAGCTTAACGAAATCGCAACGGTGGAATCGGAAAGCGGATATATTTTGTCAATGACCCGTGCCTGTATGGTGGATGGATATCTGTATGTTTTGAGCCAAAGCTTCGACGTGCAGAAGGTTTGGTAAAAGCTATAGACATTTCTCGCCAATTGGTGTATAATAAAGAAAAAACACCAAGGAGGAGCGATATTTATGGCGCTGATTCACATTACAAAGGAAAATTTTGATGCAGAAGTCCTGCATTCCGGCAAGGTGGTTTTGTTGGATTTCTACGCTGACTGGTGCGGACCATGTCGTATGATCGCCCCTGCGCTGGAAGAGATCGCCCAAGAGCGTCCTGACATTACCGTTGGTAAGATCAATGTTGACCAGAATATGGAGCTGGCCGTGCAGTTTCAGGTTACCAGTATTCCGCTGTTGGTTGTGTTGGAAAACGGGGAAGTGGTCAATAAGTCGCTGGGCGCCATGCCGAAGGAAGAGATCCTGGATCTGCTGCCGTAAAAAACAAAAAATTTACCGTCCGGGTCTTTGCACCCGGACGGTCTTGTGTTATAATGGCACTATTCCAATGAAATTCGGAGGTAATTATGGGCGTTTTATATTTCTTGGAAGGGCTTCGGATGCCTTGGCTCAACGAATTGATGCTGCTGATCACCCATTTGGGGGAAGAAACTGCATTTTTGGTTGTGGCATTGATTGTTTTTTGGTGCGTAAACAAGTATCAGGGATACTATGTACTCGGGGTGGGGCTATTTGGCAATATGGCCAACCAGTTTTTGAAGATCCTGTGCCGCATTCCCAGACCTTGGGTTCGGGATCCCGGTTTTACACCGTTGGAAGACGCCATTGCGGAAGCTGGTGGTTATAGTTTCCCTAGCGGACACTCTCAGACGGCTGTGGGATATTTGGGTTGCATCGCTGTGTCTCAGAAGCAAAAGTGGATCAGGGTATTGTGTATTGCCTTTATGATTTTGGTTCCGTTCTCCAGAATGTATGTGGGCGTCCACACTCCTGCGGATGTGATCGTGGGCAGCGCAATGGCGCTTGTAATGGTATTGGCTTTCCGCCCACTGCTATTGGGACAAAAGAAGCGTATTCCGGTGTTCTTTGCAGTGATGACGGTGCTGAGCGTGGCATATTTGCTGTTTGTGGAGTTGTATCCGTTCCCTGCGGACGTGGATGCGGATAACTATGCGTCTGCAGTGAAAAATGGGTATACGTTTCTTGGGTGCTTTGCAGGCGTGTTCGTAGTGTATCTGGTGGATGAGCAGAAGCTGCATTTTGTAACGGATGCCGTGTGGTGGGCCCAAATTCTGAAATGCTTATTTGGTTTGGTCGCTGTGCTCATTGTGAAGGAAGGAACAAAGGAAATTCTGGAACTACTGTGTGGAGGGCACATGATCGCCCGGGCCATTCGTTATTTTTTGGTGGTCGTTATGGCCGGCATTGTTTGGCCGCTGACCTTCAAATGGTTTGGGAAGCTAGGTAGAAAAGCATGAATTATGCAGCGATCAAAAATTGTGACATCGCAAATGGTCCCGGAGTGCGGGTGAGTCTATTTGTTTCCGGATGTAGTCACCACTGCAAAGGTTGCTTCAATGCGGTGGCATGGGACTTTGAATATGGCGAACCATTTACCCAGAAAACCATTGACTCGATCTTAGAAATGTTGGCTCCTGCCCATATTCAGGGACTGACGCTTCTGGGCGGAGAGCCCTTTGAACCGCAAAATCAGGCTGCGGTCGTGGATCTGTTACGACAGGTGAAAGCATGCTATCCGAAGAAGTCTGTTTGGGCATTTTCGGGATATCTGTTTGATCGGGATATTCTGTCGGGCCGGTTGGGTGATGTAGCGGAATATCTTGGTTATCTGGATGTGCTGGTGGATGGACCTTTTGTGGAAAGTAAAAAGAATTTGTCGTTGCGATTCCGTGGGTCGGAAAACCAACGGTTGATCGATGTGCAGACATCTTTACAATCGGGTCAAATCGTTCTATGGAAGGATTGGCAGACAACAGGAGGAATGAAAAATGGATAAAATTAGGGTGAAGTGTCTGAAAGAGAATGCCCAAATGCCTACCTATGGCTCGATGGATGCAGCGGGAGCGGATCTTTATGCATGCTTAGAGGAAACGGTGCGCATTGGTCCCGGAGAGACTATTTGGATCGGTACGGGAATTGCCATGGAAATTCCTCGGGGCTACACCGGCTTGGTGGTTGCACGTAGCAGTATGGGCGCAAAACGAGATCTGGCGCCTGCTAACAAGGTGGGGGTCATAGACAGCGACTATCGAGGCGAGATTCGGGTCGTGCTGCATAATCACGGTCAACGGGTGCAGCAAGTTGCACCGGGGGAGCGGATCGCCCAGCTTTTAATCGTTCCGGTATATACACCGGGATTTTCACAGGTCGAGGAATTGAATGAAACAAGCCGTGGAGCCGGCGGATTCGGATCGACCGGACGGTAATGAAATTGAATTTGAAGATTTGGCAAAATTTTACTGTACATTTTGGCAAATGCGATTTATAATGATACCTGTCCGAGGTTGGACACAGAAAAACACATAGGAGTTTCTTATGGAGATTTTAAGTGCGATCATTTCCATGTTGGGCGGCCTGGCTATGTTCCTCTATGGTATTGAGGTCATGGGCGATGGCCTGAAGAACAGTTCCGGCGATGCTCTGAAGCGAGTCCTAGAAAAAGTGACCGGCAATGTGTTTGCCGGCATTCTGACAGGTACTCTGGTAACTGCGGTGATCCAAAGCTCTACGGCAACCATTGTGTTGGCGGTTGCTTTGATTGGTGCTGGGGTATTGACATTGAAGCAGGCTGTTTCCATCGTCATGGGCGCCAATATCGGCACGACTATGACGGCATGGATCACAACCTTGGCATTTGTGGATAACGGTGGCGACAATTGGCTGCTGTGGTTATTCGATACGGATACTTTGGCACCTATTGCGCTGTTGATTGGTATTGTGCTGATCATGTTTGTCAAGAACAAGAAGGCAAAGACCATTGGCGATATTGCCATTGGTTTTGGCATATTGTTTGTCGGTCTGATGAATATGACCGATGCGGTGAAGGGCTTTGCGGACAATCCTGCCTTTATGAATCTATTGGCTAGTTTGGCGGATGCGCCCCTGCTGGGCATTTTGGCCGGCTTGGTCATTACTGTGATCGTCCAGTCTTCTTCTGCGACGGTTGCGATGCTCCAGTCCTTGGCAGTTACCGGAGCTCTGAATTTCTCTGGTGTCTATCCTATCATCATGGGTATCAACATTGGTACTACTCTCGTTACCGCTTTTTATTGTTTTTTGGGTGGTGAAGATCGGGACTCCAAGCGGACCGGCGTCGTGCATGTTGCCTTCAACTGCATCGGCACGGTATTGTTCATGATCATTCTGAGTGCTATGCAGTCCTTCAATGTATTTGGAACCGAATTTTGGACTATGCAGGTCGATAGCACCATCATTGCCATTTTCCAGACCGCATTCAATCTTTTCACCGCTATTTTGTTGGTGCCGTTTACCAATCTGTTGGTGAAGATGTCTATTGCTTTGGTGAAGGATGTGCCGGTGAAGCAGCACCGCCATCCGGAACTACACACTCTCAACGAGAATCTGTATATCTCTCCTGCGGTTGCTGTGGCAGAGGCTACTAAGGCAGTGGTTTCCATGGGTAGAATCGCTGCGGAAAACTTCCGCAAGTGCAGCGACATTCTCATTACCGGCGAATTTGCAGATGTGGAAAAAATCGCATCTGATGAAGAGTGTCTCGACCAGTTCGCAGACCGTGCCGACCGTTTCATGATCGGCTTGAGTAAGGCTGTGGAAGCGGAAAGTGACGATCGTCAGGTGGATATGCTAATGCAGACGGTCCCAAGCTTTGAGCGCATAGGCGACTATGCAACCAATCTGTTGGAGCTCGCTCAGAAACTTCAGGAAGAAAATGCGAGTCTGTCCGATACTGCCAGACAGGAACTGCGGCTATTGTGTAGTGCGATCTGCGAGATTTTGGATATTACCATTCGTTCTGTGGATGGTAATGACGATGAACTGGCCAAAACCATCGAGCCTCTAGAAGAAACCATTGACGATATGGTGATGGTTCTGAAGGATCGCCATACTAAGCGGCTGAAGAGCGGCGTTTGCTCCGTCAATTCCGGTCTGGTGTTCATGGAAGCACTGACCCACTTGGAGCGCGCGGCTGACCATTGCTCCTCGATCGCCGTCATGATGTTGGCGCGGACCGATGCCTCTATCTTGCACGATCACCATGCTTATTTGCACTCTTTGCATAATGGAACGGACAAGGATTACAGCGTTCAAAGGGAACAGCGTCGGATTCAGTATTTGCAGCCCTTGAATAATATTCACTTATGATATGATTTCGGCTGCCGCTTTTTTGCGGCAGCCGTTTTGCAATACGTGGGTGTGCTGTAACACAGCACACCCCCTAAATTGTTAGTAGAACAGGATTTCTGCGTAAATGGGATAGGGCCAATAGCTTCTGGCGGTCAATTTTTCAAGACGGTCTGCATCAGCACGGACGGCAACCATATCCTGAACGATGATCTCACCGAAATACTGGGCGGCCGGAAGGTTTCCGTCCGGAACGGCTTTTAGGTCGGCTGCCATTTTTTCACATTGGGCATACAGTCGGTTGCAGCATTCGCTGAGACGACGGGCCAGATCTCGGTCGGCATTGGCGGGAATGCCCGCCTGCTCCTTGCGAAGTACACTTTCAGTAAGGTCGGAGCTGTAAGAAAGCGCAGCCGGAAGGATTTGGTGCATGACCATATCCACCATGGTTTTGGCTTCAATACGCACGTGCTTTACATAGGCGTCGAGATGGATCTCGTATCGTGCCCGGAATTCATGTTCCGTATAAATGCCATGGGTGGTAAACAGATCGATGTTCTTTTGGTCGATGTAATGAGGCAGGGCGTCCACCGTGGTTGCGAGGTTACTTAGGCCACGCTGTTGTGCTTCTGCTTTCCACGCATCGGAATAGCCGTTTCCGTTGAAGATAATGCGCTGATGCTGCCGGAAGGCTTCCTGCACCAACGCCTGTAGGGCTTTGTCACGATCGTCGGAGGCTTCCAGAATGTCGGCAAAGTGGCGAAGCTGCTCGGCCATGATGGTGTTCAGGGCGATGTTTGGACCGGCGATGGATTGGGAAGCGCCCAACATACGGAATTCAAATTTGTTGCCGGTAAAGGCGATGGGGGAAGTGCGATTGCGGTCTGCAGTATCTTTAGGAATCGCCGGCATGGCATCTACGCCAATGTGCATGACATGCTTGCCGGACTGGGTGTAGTTGGTGCCATGGATGATGGATTCTACAACGGCGGTCAATTCCTCGCCAAGAAAAACGGAAATGATGGCAGGTGGCGCTTCGTGGCCACCAAGACGATGGTCATTACCGGCAAAGGCGACGGTGCAACGCAGTAGATCCTGATATTCATCCACACCCTTGATGAATGCAGCCAAAAATACCAAAAATTGTGCGTTATGACTGGGAGTGTGCCCCGGATGGAATAGATTTCGACCGGTGTCGGTGCATAGAGACCAATTGTTGTGTTTGCCGGAACCGTTGACACCGGCAAAGGGCTTTTCGTGGAGAAGACAGACCAGATCGTGTTTTGCGGCACACTTTTTCATAATCTCCATGATGAGCTGATTGGCATCGCAGGCATTGCTGGCATCGGAGTAAATGGGTGCAAGTTCATGTTGGCAGGGAGCGCCTTCGTTATGCTTGGTTTTTGACAGAACACCCAAACGCCATAGCTGCTCATCCAAATCCTTCATATATGCAGAGACACGGGTGCGAATCGTGCCGAAGTAGTGTTCGCCCAACTCCTGACCCTTGGGTGGAACGGCACCGAAGAGGGTGCGTCCGGTGAGGCGAAGGTCTTCACGTTGGGCATAGTAGGACTTTGGAATCAAAAAATACTCTTGTTCAGCGCCGACAGAGACACGTACACGATGGGTTTCCCGATCACCAAGTAGCCGAAGCACCCGTACGGCCTCTCTGGAAACTTCTTCTTGGGAACGTAGCAGAGGGGTCTTCTTATCCAGAGCTTCTCCGGTATAAGAGAAGAAGCAAGTTGGAATGTACAGACTGCCATCCTTCACAAAGGCAAATGCGGTGGGGTCCCAAGCAGAATAGCCGCGGGCTTCGAAGGTGGAACGCAAACCACCGGAAGGGAAGGAAGAAGCATCAGGTTCGCCCTTGACCAGCTCTTGACCAGAAAACTCCATAATGACTTTACCGTCGCCGGTGGGCGTGATGAAGGAATCATGTTTCTCGGCAGTAATACCTGTCATGGGTTGAAACCAATGGGTATAGTGGGTCGCTCCCTTGGAAATGGCCCAATCCTTCATTGCTTCGGCAATGTGATTTGCCACATCCAACGAAAGGGCAGAGCCGGTATCGATGCACTCACGCCAAGATGCAAATACTGCGGCAGGCAGATGCTGACGCATTGCGGCTTCGTGGAACACATCGCAGCCGAAAAGCTCGGGGATGTTTGTGTAACTCATAGGTAACGCATCCTTTCCCATAGAATTGCGTAGAGCAATTACAATATAAATTTTATTGATTTTGAAGGAAAAAGCAAGCACAAATTACAATTATGCGTACGTTTCCATTTTATGCACGAGTTGTTCTTGAAATTTAAGCCGTAATCGCATATAATGTACAATAAATATGGATTGCAATTCCCCGGGAAAGGATGAAGTCTATGGCAACGTATGCCTGCCGAAGCAGGGAGGATCTGCGCATGGAGGCCAAAAAACTGATGGACCGCTATGTGCATTTGAAGCAGGAAAAGCTGAATCTGGATATGTCGAGAGGCAAACCTAGCAAGTTACAACTGGATCTTGTGAGTGATCTTCTGACGGTCCTGACAGATCCGAGTGAATGCATCATCGATGGCGTGGATAGCCGCAATTACGGAGATCTGGCCGGACTGCGGTGTGCACGAGAATATTGGGCTGATGTGTTGGGCTGTAAGCCGGAGCAGACCTTTGTGGGAGGAAATGCCAGCTTGCATCTGATGCATGGGCTGATTTCCTGGGGCTATACCCACGGTCTAAAGGACAGTCCCAAACCTTGGTGCAAGGAAGAGAATATCAAGTTTCTCTGTCCGTCACCGGGGTATGATCGGCACTTCCGTATTACGGAGAGTTTTGGTTTTGAATTGATCACGGTGCCGATGACGCCTTATGGGCCGGATATGGATGTGGTGGAAGAACTAGTACAGGATCCTGCGGTGAAGGGTATCTGGTGTGTGCCGAAGTTTTCCAATCCTCAGGGCTACTCTTATTCGGATCGGACGGTAGACCGTTTTGCGAACCTGAAGCCAGCAGCACCGGACTTTGTGATCATGTGGGACAATGCTTATTGTGTACATGAATTTGAGGGAGAATTTGAACCATTCCGGGATATCATATCCCTTTGCGCCGATGCTGGAAGACCAAACATGGTTTATGAATTCGCCTCGACATCAAAGATCACGTTCCCTGGCGCCGGTATTTCTGTTATGGCTTCTTCCGAGGAAAACATTGCGTATATGACCAGATTGATCGGTGCGCAGACGATTTCCTATGACAAGATCAATCAGCTCCGCCATGTAAAATATCTGAAGGATCGGGAGCATACCGTTGCGCTGATGAAACGCCACGCAAAGATCATGGCACCGAAATTTCACATGGTGTTGCAGATGTTACGATCGGAGTTGACCAATAAGGGTATTGCCCATTGGCATCATCCCAATGGTGGATATTTTGTCTGTGTGGCGGCAATGCCCGGCACGGCAAAGCGAACGTTGGAACTGTGTCGACAGGCCGGTGTACGACTGACGGAAGCGGGTGCTACCTTTCCCTACGGAAATGATCCGCTTGATTCGTATATCCGCATCGCACCGAGTCTACCACCAATTGAGGAGCTAGAAAAGGCTATGGAGGTCTTCTGCACCAGTTTGAGGATTGCGGCATTGGAGAAATTTTTGGGTCGGACACTGATTGACGGAGAATGAGATATGGCAACTGCAAAAGAACTGTATTATGAAAAAAGAGGAAGAATTCTTGTAAAGAACCTGAAACAGCGACATTTTGATGCATGGTACTGTGCAACAAAGGAAGAAGCTCTGCGGGTAGCTCTGTCCTTGATCCCTCAAGGGGCGAGCGTTGGTTGGGGCGGTACGGTGTCCGCACAGCAAATCGGCCTGATCGATGCGGTACGCAGTGCGCACTATTGCGCAATTGATCGGGACCGTTGCACCACTCCGGAGGAAAAGGAAGAAGCCATGCACAAGGCTCTTGCAGCGGATATTTTCCTGACAAGCGCCAACGCAATGAGTTTGGACGGGCAGATGATCAACATTGATGGAACCGGAAATCGGGTTGCGGCGATTATTTATGGTCCAAAATCGGTGTTGGTCATTGTAGGCATGAATAAAGTGGAAGATACACTGGAAGATGCGATGCGTCGGGCAAGGAATGTCGCTTCGCCGATAAACTGTCAGCGATTTGTCGGAAAGCAGACGCCCTGTGCGCAGACCGGCGTATGTGCTGACTGCAGGAGCGAGGACTGCATCTGCAATCAGATTGTGATCACCCGACATTGCCGTCCGTCCGGCCGCATCAAGTTTATTGTTGTGGGAGAGGAGCTGGGTTTCTAATGCTCATTGCGATCATCGGTGAAAGCTGCACCGGGAAATCCACGCTGGCAGATAGACTGAAAGTGCGGCTCGATGCTCCCACATACACGGGTAAAGACTATCTGCGTCTTGCTAAAAATGAAGCCATTGCTGTCAAGTTGTTTCAAAAGAAGCTGAATGAGGCTGTGACAGGGGCGGATTTGATCTATGTGATCTCTGAGCCAGAACATTTGGAAATGCTACCGGTGGGGGCGGTCCGTATCTTAATGACGGCGGAGTTGGAACTGATCCTGGAGCGATTTTCCCAAAGAATGCATGGAAATTTGCCAGATCCGGTAAAAGAAATGCTGAAGAAGAAGCACGGCTGTTTTGATTCCGTTCCAAATGAGTATCATATCCACAACAGCGAGAATATGGAGGAAGTTTGTGCTTTATTGGCACAGAAGTGATTATGAAGAAGATTAGGGACATCATCACCCAACATTACGATCTGCTGGCTTATCTCTTTTTCGGTGGACTGACCACGGTGGTCAATTATGTCATTTATCTGCCGTGCTACAATTTATTAGAGATTTCTGCCACGCTCAGCAATATGATCGCTTGGGTTTTCGCCGTGGCTTTTGCGTTTTTGACCAATAAACCCTTTGTGTTTCACAGTCATGACTGGTCGTGGAAAACCGTTTTTCCGGAATTGACCAAATTTGTAGGTTGCCGTGTTGGCTCCGGTTTGGTGGAAAGTGGGATTTTGCTGTTGACTGTGGATGTACTTGCATGGAATGGAAATTGGATGAAATTGATCACAAGCGTGCTAGTGATCATTCTCAACTATGTGGGCAGCAAGTTGCTGGTATTCCGCAAGTAAAAAATCGCACCAAATATCGATAGGAAAGGCGTGCCATCGGCACGCCTTTTTCATAATTGACAATTGTTTGATGGTGGATTACTATACAATTAGCAACGGAGGTGAGGAAAATGTACGCATTTTTGCATGAATTACTGTCGGATCATAAAGGCGATGTGGTATTCTCGTGCTTTGGTATTTGGCATATTCTGTACATGGTACTGATCTTTGGACTGATCGCTGTAGTGGTTACGTTGCTGAGGAAGCGCGGATACAATTGCAAGGAACAGTGTATTGAAGCTACGATCTGTATAGCCTTTAGCCTGTATATCCTTGACTTTTTTATGATGCCCTTTGCTTACGGTGAAATCGATTTAGAAAAATTGCCGTTTCATTTTTGCACAGCCATGTGTGTGATGTGTTTTCTCAGCCGGCACAATCGATGGTTGCATCGATATCATGAGCGGTTTGCATTGCTGGGGTTTGTGTCGAATTTGATATATTTGATCTATCCTGCCGGGGTAGGTTGGTATCAAATTCATCCGTTATCCTATCGTGTGGTGCAGACACTACTGTTTCATGGCGCAATGACGGCGTATGGCTTCTTTTGTTTGACGTTCGGGCGGGTGCGGCTACAGTTCAAAACATTTTGGAGAGAAGTACCTGTGATCGTGTGCATGACAGCGTGGGCGATGCTGGGGAATGTGCTGTATAACGGTAGTGTAGGAGAATATTCTCACTTCTTTAACTGGTCGTTTGTGGTGCAGGATCCCTTTGGCTTCTTTCCGGAGGCGATTGCGCCTTATGTCATGCCTTTTGTAATCGTAATGGTGTATGTTATAGCGGAAATGGTGGTATACGGACTGTATTGTAGCACGAAAAGGTGGCTGCATGGAGGTATAGAATGAATTTTGCGGAGTTGAAGTTGTTTTTATTTGACATGGACGGGACGCTGTATTTAGGAGAGCGTTTGTATGATTTTACACCGTCACTACTGCAGACCATCCGAGAACAGGGGAAACGTTATATTTTTGTGACGAACAATTCGTCCAAAAGTGTTGCTGCTTATATTGAGAAGCTTGCGAAAATGGGGATTTTTGCAGAAAAAGAGGATTTTTTGACTTCTTCTCAGGCAACGGCTTGGTATTTGAAAAAGCATCATTGGGGTAAGGTGCTATACGTTTGCGGTACGCAGTCGTTGAAGGAGGAATTACATCGGGAGGGTTTCAAAATAACGGACGATATCGAAAAAACCGAGTGTATTGTGATGGGGTTTGACACGGAATTGACCTTCAAAAAGCTGGAAGACATTTCAAAAATGCTCTGCACCCGGAATCTGCCGTATATCGCAACAAATCCGGATTACGTCTGCCCGACGGAATTCGGCAGCGTACCGGATTGTGGTAGCGTCTGCGATATGCTATACAATGTCAGCGGAAAGCGCCCTGTTGTGGTGGGAAAACCGCAACCGATCATGGCGCAGTTGGCCATGGAGAAATGTGGATGCAGTCCTGAGGAGACGGTGGTCATTGGAGATCGGATCTATACGGATATTAAAAGCGGCCTCAATGCCGGATGCCAGACAATTTTGGTTATGAGCGGTGAGACCACTTATGAGATTTTAGACGAAGCCGAAGACAAGCCCCACATGGTTATGGAGTCTGCTGCGGAGCTTGTACGTCTTCTGAAAGGTATCGGATAGCAAACTGAGCAAAAACGGCGGTACCGGTGGATAGAACGTTCTCGTCAAAGGTGACTTTGGGGTGGTGCAGGGGATATTTGTAACCTTCCTGTGGGGTGCCGGCGGCCAAAGCAAGCATGAGCGTGGGAATCGCTTGACTGACATAGGCAAAATCTTCGCTGCCGCCGCCGGAGCCTTTTGGTAAATGGGTGGCATCGATGACGTTTTGAGATCCTAAAAGGTCGGTCAGACTGCGGATTGCGACGGCGCAAAGCTCCGGCGCATTCTTTAGGGCCGGACAGCCTCCGCTGTATTCTACGTTTGCACTTGCTCGAAATGTATGGGCGATCCCCAGAGAAATGTCTTCCAAACGTTGCCGGAGAAAATCGGTGATTTCAGGAGAGACGCTACGGATCGTACCCTGCAACACGGCTTCGCCGGAAATTACATTACCGACACTGCCGCCGTGGAAGGCGCCGATGGTGAGTACTGCACCGCTGTCGGAGGGCAGTTCCCGCGCATGGAGCTGTTGTAATGCGATGAGGATGTGAGCTGCCACAGAAAGTGCGTCTACTCCCTGATGAGGAGCAGCTCCATGACAGCCTTTTCCCTGCACATGGATCGAAAAATAGGTTGCAGATGGGGCGCTGATACCGGGCTTGCTAACCACGACCGTGCCGGGAGACAGTTGGACAGCCGGTGTGACGTGGATCATCATTCCTGCATCCACAGTGTCCAATACACCGGAGTCGATCATATCCTTTGCGCCTTCTAGAATTTCTTCTGCGGGCTGAAACATGAACCGAATGTTCCCGTGCAATTGTTGACGATGCGTCATTAGTAGTTGTGCTGCGCCCAAAAGCATGGCGGTGTGCAGGTCATGACCGCAAGCGTGCATACAACCGTTTTGAGAGGCAAACGGGACGGACGCTTCTTCACGAATTGGCAACGCATCCATATCAGCCCGTAAAAGGAGTGTTTTGCCGGGCTGACCACCTTGCAAATCGGCATACAGCCCCATACGTCCGCAATCGACGGGAGAATATCCCATTCCGATCAGTTCTTGCCGAACGTATTCACGTGTGGGTTGTAGGTCAAAGCCTGTGCCAGGATGCTGGTGTAGCCAATGGCGATGTCGCTGCAATTGATTTTGGAGTGCTTGGGATTCTTGTAATAGCGTTGTTGTCATATGGTTATCTCGGTCCTTTCGTATTGAATCGATTTGTGGTTGCGGTATTGGTTTCAAGGGATTTTGCGTCTTTACTTACAATGACTTCTGTGCTATAATATACCATATTCTGGCGGCTTTTATCAATTATATGGAGGTATTACTTATGGATAAGCTTTATAAAACAAATGACGGCAAGAAAGTCTGTGGCGTTTGTGCCGGTTTGGCTGAGTATCTAAAGCTGGATGTGAGCTTGGTGCGCATTTTGTGGGTTGTTGTTACGCTGTTTTGCGGTGTTGGCCTGTTGATCTATATTGCCTGCGCTTTGATCCTTCCGGAGAAGGCGGAAGTAAAGAAAAAAGACGAGCCTACTACGGTCGTAGATGCTGACGAGGAGAAAAATGAAGAGAATTGATGCGTTTGACTATGCCGCAGATATCTGTAAAGCGCTGAAACCAAACGGTATTCTGATGACAACGGCTGCCGGCGGCAAGGTCAATACCATGACCATTGGGTGGGGTAGCATCGGTGTGGATTGGAGCCGACCGATTTTTATCGCCTATGTGCGAGAGAGTCGATTTACCAAACAGATGTTGGAAGAAAACGGTGAATTTACCGTAAATATCCCGTTGGGGCAGACCGATCGCAATGTTTTGGCCTATTGTGGCACCCGCTCCGGTCGGGATACTGATAAAATTGTGGATATGGGGCTACATTTGGTGCCGTCGGAAGTGGTATCCGTGCCCGGTATTCGGGAGTTTCCGCTGACGCTAGAGTGCCGTGTGCTGTACCACGAGGAGCAGGATTTGAGCCGGATTCCGGCAGACATTTTGACCCGATATTATCCCAATGCTGATCATCACCATGTATATTATGGTCAGATCGTCAACGCATATATCATCGAAGAATAAGTAGCCGCCGCATGGAAGACCATGCGGCGGTTGGTTTGTAGGACTAGATTTTGGATAGACCAAGATCATACTGTGCAATAGTGGTCACGAGCGTATTCATGCCCCGTTCAGCCTGCAAGATAAAAGGCAGTACCGATTCGCTCCAACCGGCAATCAGGTTAAAGCGAGTGCCGCAGAACTGCTGCGTTCCGTAGCCCTGCAGGTCAACACCATGGACCCAAAAGTTGGGATTGTAGTCGGTTCGGTAGCGATCTACATGACCCTGAACGGTTCGACGCAAGCCACCGTGGGAAGAATTACACTCATTGTCGCTGAATCGAAGGGCTTGTGATGGACGGAAGGATCATTTACAAGCGCATAATGCATCGGAAGAGACAGGTCAGTACCGCCACCGGAGGAGGTGTTACTCAGCGCAATGTCCAGAACGGAATCAGATTTACCGTAGTGGGCGATGCGATAACCCCGGTGGTTGGACTTCTGGGTAAACAATCTGGAGGCGGAATCGAAGTAACAAACCGTGGCATCTTCACAAAGCCGGGCTACCATGGCGCCAAACAAAGAGACAATGTCACAGCAGCGCACATCGCTTTTTGCAGAAACAGGAAAATCCATGGAACCGGAACCATCCACGGCGATCAAAGTGCGTCCGAGGATCGTTTCCATGTTTTCGATGGAAGCATGGAGGGCGGATTCTAAGGCTTTATGTACCTGCGGTGTGATACAGTGGGCATTGCATAGGGTGCGGAAAGCGCTGAAATGACGGAAGGGGAGCTGGCGACTCTTCTTAACCTGATGCGGATCGGCGATCGCATCAAGAGCCTGTTGGTAATCCGCACCGCTTTGGATGATGTTGCGTAGATTACGTATTAGTGCCATATAGCCGACCTTGCCGGAGGAGAGCAGTTCGTTCCAGACCTCGGCGGTGTTGCCACGGGCAGATAGCTCCGTTTCCCAAGTGTAGGGCGTGGGCAGGGTATCGTCAAGGATCTTTTTGAAAAGGCCTTCCTTTTCGGCGTTGATGGGGGTGGGATGGACGATGCGCAGCACATCTCGCAGCTTCATACCTCTGGTGCCGCCGTTGTATTTTGCCAGCTGATATTCGTCAAACTTTTGAATTACGGTGCCGATCTCACGCTTCATGGCATTGGGGAAGGGGTTGCTGTACATATTCAGGTAGCAGGACATGATCTCGGTAATGTCATCGGGGCGCACAATGATATTGCGCAGGGTGATACGGGTGTACTCCCGTGCTTCTCGGGCGATCACACAGGCCAGAACATGACTCACGGAACGCATATTGCCGACATTGCGAGCGTAGCAAGCCAACTTGCAGAGAAATTCCGGGTCCGCCTTGGCGCAATTGGTTGCCATACGGACTACGTCATTGTCGGTGGAGCCGTAAAACTTAGGTTCGCCAAACATCGTGGTGAAAACTGCACAGACAAGTTACTCTTTGTTCTTCATGGTATAGGAAACAAATCCCGAACGGTTCGTGGTTTTCATGGAATTGCTTTGATTGAACTTTGCCACCAGAAACCCTCCTTTACAAAATAATAAATGCCGGGGATCGTCCCGGCATTATATAATTTCATGCAGAGAATTGGCGATAACGGTACAGAATGCGCTCTCACACTGAGCTACAAAACAAGCAGGCTTGTTTTGTAGGAGTGAAACCCGCGACCACATGATCCAAAGTCGAAGTGACCGATATATACGCTGCTGCAAGGAATGAATTAATATTGAGTCCAAAAATAGAAATAACCATCGATTCTAGAATCAAATTATCGCATAATGAAGTACGAATAGCAAGCGATTATTCAATTTGCTCTTGATGCGACGGGGTTTTACTCAAATATCGATGGCTGGATTCATGAAATAGACATTCCGCCCGTTCAGTTTCTGCCGCAACTGTTCCATGCTTTCGCCAAAACGCTGGAAGTGGACGATTTCCCGTTCACGGAGAAAGCGGATCACATCATTGACGTCCGGATCATCCGAAAGACGCAGAATGTTGTCGTAGGTCACCCGGGCTTTTTGTTCTGCAGCCATGTCTTCCGCCAAATCGGCGATGGGATCGCCCTTGACTTGCATACTTGCTGCGCTCCATGGGAACCCAGAGGCGGCTGTCGGATAAACACCCAACGTATGATCCACAAAATACTGCTCTAAGGGGGTTCCCTCGATGTCCCGTTCTTTCAGGTTTCGCGTGAGCTGATGAACGATCGCTCCAATCATCTCAAGATGTCCCAATTCTTCAACACCGATGTCTGTTAAGAGAGCTTTCTGATCATCGAAGGGCATGGAAAAGCGTTGAGAAAGATAGCGTAGGGAAGCGCCTAATTCGCCGTCCGGACCACCGTATTGACTGATGATCACCGATGCCAGACGGGGATTTGTTCGGGCGATTTTCACGGGGTATTGAAGTTTTTTGCTATAAATAAACATTGATCAACCCTCCTTATTCGCTGCAAATTCCCAAGGCCACGGTTCGTCTAGCCATGTGTAGGTGGGATGCTCTACAGGCATGGTATGGGTCATGGGAGAATGTGTCCGGGAATACTCTGCATTGGCCGCCGCATATAGTTTTTGATATTCTCGATAGAGTTTTAAGGCTTCTTCATCTTCGGGATGCGTATCTAAATATAAAGCCAGCTCTTGCAGAGCAAAACTCAGTGTTTGTAGCTGTACTCTGGGGGTCTGTGGGAACTCTCGCTGATTCACTTTGCCTTGAAACGGCAAGTCAAGACCCGGGTAAATTGTGCCGCGAATGAGCCCTTTGCCGGGGTCGTAACGGGGCGGATTCTCAAGCTGAAAAGGCACATAGGGATTTGCCAATGGTGCCATTTCCGGAAGACGACCATAGGTCCCTTCTTCATGTCGCATTTTGGGATTCAAGTGGATTCCTCCTCACATTTTGATTGGAAGCGTCGCTTCATGCCATTGTATGCACCGGAGAGAAAAACAGTTCATGCTACGATCAAAGCTGCATAGATTTTAGGGAGGTGTTGTCCATGAGAAAGGGAAACTGGATCGGAATGTTGCCATTTTATCTATTGGCAGCCATCTTGTGTGTGGGGGTGGCTGTGTTAGGAAGTGATACGGTGACAACTGTGGCACAAAACACGCCTGTGTCACGATCTTGTACCATTGTTGTAGATGCAGGGCACGGTGGTATTGACGGTGGTGCAACTTCATGCACAGGAGTATTGGAAAGTGGGCTGAATTTGGAAATTGCATTGCGCTTGAATGATTTGTTGCACTTGATCGGTTACGATACGGTGATGATCCGCACTACCGATACTTCCATATATACACAAGGCAATACCATTGCTGCGCAAAAGGTCTCTGATTTGCGGGAACGGGTGCGTATCTGCAACGAAACGGAAAATGCCCTTGTCATCAGTATTCATCAAAATACATTTGCAGACAGTCGCTACGGTGGTGCGCAAGTTTTCTATGCTGCATCCGATGGCAGTAGGGCGTTGGCTGAGCGGTTGCAGTCGCTGTTTTGCAGTACGGTCAATCCTGACAGTAATCGAAAGTGTAAGAGGGCTGCATCGGTGTATTTGTTGGAGAACATTCAATGCACCGGTGTGCTGATCGAATGCGGTTTTTTGTCGAATCCGGAAGAGGAGGCGAAACTGCGCAGTGAAGCGTATCAGCAGAAGCTGTGCTGTGTGATCGTGTCGGCACTTTCGGATTTTTTGAAAAGCAATAGTTGACAGATTGCATAAAATATGTTATGTTTTTTGTGATAAATGCGAAGAAGGGGAGTTTCTCCTCCAAAACCAATCCAGAGAGTACCCGGTCGGTGTGAGGGTATGCGGTTACAGGAGATCGTCGCCCCGGAGCAGATTGCCTGAATTGCAGTAGGGCAGTACGGGTATGCCCGTTACAGCAATAGAGTGCCCGCAATATGTGGGAATTCAGGTGGTACCGCGGAAGACTTTTCGCCCTGAGGTTTTTGAACCTCAGGGCGTGATTTTTTGATGAAATACAAAGGAGAGATTTCCTATGGCAAGAGAACTTCCTAAGATCTACGAGCCGCAACAGGTCGAATCCCGCATTTATGAAATGTGGGAAAGCGGCGGATATTTCCACGCAGAGCGTGACGACAGCAAAAAACCCTTCACGATCGTTATGCCCCCTCCCAATGTTACCGGACAACTGCACATGGGACATGCCATGGATGCGACATTGCAGGATACGCTGATCCGCTTTAAGCGGATGCAGGGCTTCAATGCGCTATGGATCCCCGGTGTGGATCATGCCGGTATTGCCACGCAGATCAAGGTGGAAGAGGAACTGCGCATCAAAGAAGGCTTGAGCCGGTATGATCTTGGTCGCGAGAAATTTCTGGAGCGTGTGTGGGATTGGAAACACAAATATGGCAATCGTATCGTGCAACAACAGAAAAAGCTAGGTGCTTCCTGTGATTGGCAGAGAGCCCGGTTTACAATGGACGAGGGTTGCTCTCACGCCGTTCGAGAGGTTTTTGTGTCGCTGTATGAAAAGGGACTGATTTACAAAGGCAGCCGTATCATCAACTGGTGCCCGCACTGTGTTACTGCTCTTTCGGATGCAGAGGTTGAATATGTGGACAAGCCCGGTCACCTGTGGCATATTCGCTATCCGTTGGCTGATGGCAGCGGCGAGGTGATTGTTGCCACTACGCGTCCAGAGACAATGCTGGGGGATACCGGTGTTTGTGTCAATCCCAATGATGAGCGCTATCAGCATTTGATCGGAAAGAATGTGATTTTGCCGCTGGTCAATCGGGAGATCCCCATTGTTGCGGATGACTATGCAGAAATGGAGTTTGGCACCGGCTGCGTGAAGATGACGCCTGCTCATGATCCCAATGACTTCGATGTGGGTCTGAGACACAATTTGGAGGTCATCCGTGTCCTCAATGACAATGGTGTGGTCAATGAATTCGGTGGCAAATACGAAGGGTTGGATCGCTATGAAGCGCGCAAGCAGATCGTTGCCGATCTGCAGGAAGGCGGTTTCTTGGTGCGCATCGAAGAGCATGCACACAATGTGGGGACTTGCTATCGCTGCCATAATGATGTGGAACCCATTATCTCTGCACAGTGGTTTGTTCGGATGAAACCCTTGGCGGAAGAGGCGATTCGTTCGGTCAATGAGGGTGAGACTGTGTTCGTGCCGGAACGCTTCACCAAGAACTACATGAACTGGATGAATAACATTCGCGACTGGTGTATTTCCCGGCAACTTTGGTGGGGTCATCAGATTCCGGTGTGGTATTGCGAAGACTGTGGCCATATGACCTGTTCTCGTGAGGATGCCATTTCCTGTGAAAAGTGTGGCAGCACAAAGATCGAGCGGGATCCCGATGTGCTGGATACTTGGTTTAGCTCGGCACTGTGGCCCTTCGAAACTTTGGGTTGGCCTGAGAAAAATGAGGATTTGGACTACTTCTATCCCACGGATGTTCTGGTCACCGGTTATGATATCATTACGTTCTGGGTGTCTCGTATGATCGTCTCCGGTTTGGAGCATATGGGTGAAAAGCCGTTCCACACAGTGCTGATCCACGGCTTGGTTCGTGACAATCAGGGGCGAAAGATGAGTAAGTCCTTGGGCAATGGTATCGATCCGTTGGAAATGATCGATAAGTATGGCTGCGATGCCCTTCGTATGAATATGGTCACGGGCAATTCTCCCGGAAATGATATGCGTTTCTTTGTTGAACGCTGTGAAGCAATGCGTAATTTCGCCAATAAGCTGTGGAACGCAAGTCGTTACGTGCTGATGAACATTTCTGAAGACAAAACCTACGCTTTGCCTGCAGTCGATCAGTTGGAGATTGCCGATAAGTGGGTGCTAAGCAAGCTCAATTCGCTGATCGCAGAAGTCACCGAAAATATGGAGAAGTACGAATTGGGTGTTGCCATTCAGAAAATCTACGATTTCATTTGGGACATTTACTGCGACTGGTATATCGAAATGACCAAAGCACGGCTCTTTGCTGAGGATGCCCTGCGCAAGCATACTGCAACTTCCGTTTTGGTGTATGTGCTGGATCAGGTCCTGAGACTGCTGCATCCCTTTATGCCCTTCATTACCGAAGAAATCTGGCAATCGATCCCCCATGAAGGGGAAGCGCTGATCGTTGCTAAGTGGCCGGAATATAGTGATACTTTGGCGTTTAAGGCAGAAGAAGACCAGATGGAGTCTGTTATGGATGCTATTCGTGCCATCCGCGCCCGTCGTACTGAGATGAATGTTCCTCCCAGCAAGAAGGCTGCGTTGCTGATCCTGACCGCAAAGCCCCATGTTTTTGCAGAGGGTGAGGGTTTCTTGCAGCGCTTGGCATATGCCGACACGGTGACGCTACTGGATGCAGAGCCTGCTGATTTGGATGGCATGGTTACGATCACCACCGCAGATGCGAAGCTGTATATTCCCATGGGACAGCTTGTGGATGTTGCAAAGGAAATCGAGCGTATCACCAAGGAGCTGGAAGCGGCAAAGAAATTCCTTGCATCTCTGGAAGGCAAGCTCTCCAATGAGAAGTTTGTTTCTCGTGCGCCGGAGGCCGTTGTGAATGCGGAACGTGAAAAGGCTGCAAAGCAACGTGACTTGATCGCACAGTTGACTGAGAGTTTGAATGCGATGAAGAACCTGTAAATAATCACTGCCCATGCGGTGCAAACCATTGGTTTGCACCGCATTTCTTTTTTTCTATTCCTGTTTCCGACTGTAATTGCACAGATGGAGGAATATACTCGATATTGAAATTGCGTGGAAGTATAAATTCAAACGGATCTACTTGTAAGTAACGATTTATCCTTCCCGTCACAAAGGAGGAAAGATATGCAATTTACCAGTTATCTGGAAAACGGCAGGCTGACTGTGGCTCTGACCGGGGAGATCGATCACCATTGCGCAAAACAATATATTCAGGCGATTTCGGGCAAGATAGAGGCTTATACGCCGGATATCTGCATTCTGGATTTTGGAGAAGTTAGTTTTGTGGATTCATCTGGCATTGCAGTAGTGATCAACGCATTGCGCGCCATGACACAAATCGAAGGTAAGCTAATGATCTGTGGCATTGGACCACAGCCGATGAAAGTATTCCGGGCATCCGGGATCGATCGAATCGTTGAAATTAAGGAGGCGGTCTCATGAAATTTGAAAACTATATGATTTTGGAATTCCCAAGTAAATCCACAAATGAAGCTTTCGCGCGGTCGGCAGTGGCTTGTTTCGCTGCTCAGATGGATCCGACGCTGGAGGAGTTAGGGGATATCAAGACGGCAGTATCGGAAGCGGTGACCAATTGTATCGTCCATGGATATCCGGATGAATACGGAATCGTCACCCTGCGCTGTAGGATATTGAAAGACCATGTGTTGGATATTGTCATAAAGGACAAAGGCGTAGGAATTGCAGACATTGAGCAGGCAAAACGGCCTATGTTTACCACCGGTGGTGCAGAGCGCAGCGGTATGGGCTTTACCATCATGGAGAGTTTTATGACATCTTTCGAATTACAATCTGAGCCTGGCAAGGGTACCACCGTACATATGCGCCGGAAACTGCAACGAAGAAAATGAGCAGAGTGGAGGAGTTGATCGCACAGGCCCAATCTGGTAAAAAAGAGGCTTGCGAAGTGCTGGTTGCGGAGAATTCCGGGTTGATCTGGTCCGTAGCAAGGAGGTTTCAAGGCAGAGGTGCAGAACTGGAGGATTTGTATCAGTTGGGTTGCCTTGGCTTTTTGAAAGCGGTTGAGGGGTTTGATTTGGAGTTTGGGACGCAATTTTCTACCTATGCAGTACCGAAAATTGCCGGTGAGATTCGACGCTTTCTTCGAGATGATGGGGTGGTGAAGGTATCGCGATCGCTTAAAGAGCGCTCCGCTACTATTAAGGCATCTCGCACGCAATTGACCCATGCAATGGGGAGAGAACCGAGTATTCAGGAGATCTCTGAGCAGACAGGCTTCTCGCCAGAAGAAATCGCTATGGCTGAAACTGCTACGGCGGCGACGGAGTCGATCCACAAGCAGACCGGTGAGGATGGCTTCAGCCTGGAGGATGTGCTGACGGATACGGAATCGGAAGAACGGTTGGTGGAGAAAATATCTTTGAAACAGGCGATCGCAAAATTGCCGGAACGGGAAAAATTGGTGATTCAACTGCGGTTTTTCCATTGCTTGACACAGGAGCGGGTCGCAAAAGTGTTAAAGGTCAGTCAAGTGCAGGTCTCCCGGATCGAAAAGAAGGCTTTGGCCAATTTGAGGGTACTTCTCGAATAAAATAATGCTTTACCTTTTCCCTAAAATGCGTTAAAATGGTGGCACTATCGAGAGGTGCTATTATGACAGAGAATTTTGAAAATCGATTTATCCAAGCACGACGAAATTATATTGATTCCCAGTTTTCTCACCTAAATCGGATGCAGCGTGAGGCGGTTATGGCCACGGAAGGCCCACTTTTGCTGTTGGCGGGTGCAGGAAGTGGCAAGACCACGGTGCTGATTCACCGCATCGCCAATTTGCTGCGCTTCGGTTGGGGCAGCGATAGTAGATTCATACCCGATTTTGTGGATGAAGCCGATGTGGCGTTCCTAGAGAATTTGCCCGCTGAGCTTTCGGCTTTGGATCGTCGCAGGGCAGATTTTTTGTGTGGTGTTGAGGTGCCAAATCCTTGGAATATTATTGCCATTACCTTTACAAACAAAGCGGCCAATGAATTGAAGGACCGTTTGGTGCGGATGCTGGGCGAAAGCGCATTGGATATTTGGGCAATGACATTCCACTCAGCTTGTTGCAGGATCCTACGTCGGGACATCGAACGTTTGGGCTACAGTCGTCACTTTACCATCTATGATACCGCCGATTCCGAGCGATTGATGCGCGACATCATCAAGGAAATGGGCTTGGATGATAAGACTTTTCCGCATCGATATGTTCTGAGCCTGATCAGCAAGGAAAAGGATAAAATGGTGACGCCGGAGGCTTTGTTAGAATGGGCAGAGGATCAAAATGATCAGAAGATGATTCCCATTGCAAAGCTCTACGGGGTATATCAGACTCGGCTGAAGGAAAATAACGCAGTTGATTTTGATGATATCATCCTGTTGACAGTAAAACTGCTGCAGGAACATGAAGATATTCGCCTATATTATCAACGCAAATTTCAGTACGTACTGGTGGACGAGTATCAGGATACAAACCATCTGCAATATTTGCTGACTAGCTTGCTGGCAGGAGGCTACGAAAATATCTGTGTGGTAGGTGACGATGACCAGAGCATTTATCGCTTCCGTGGTGCGACCATTGCGAATATTCTTGATTTTGAAAAACAGTATCGGGGGGCTCGCATCATTCGTTTGGAGCAGAATTATCGCTCGACACAAGCGATCCTGAATGCTGCGAATTCTGTCATTGCCCACAACATTGGACGAAAAGGCAAACGGCTTTGGACAGCAAACGGTGCAGGCCAGCCAGTTGTTGTGTATGAGGCTGCCGATGAGGGTGCTGAAGCCAACTATATTGCCAGACAGATATTGGCCGGTACACGACAGAATCACTTCCGTGACTATGCCATTTTGTATCGTACCAATGCACAGTCGAATGCACTGGAATATGCCTTCAAGCGCAATGGTATTGCCTATCGCATTATTGGTGGTACACGCTTCTTTGATCGGGCGGAAGTGAAGGATATGCTGTCTTATCTTTGTGTGATCAATAATCCTTCCGACGATTTGCGCCTGCTGCGTATCATCAACAATCCGACCAGAGGCTTGGGTGCAAAGGCATTGGAGACGGCACAGCGTATGGCGGCGGCAGAAGGCGTTAGTCTTTTTGATGTGATCTCAAAACCAGAGCAATATGGCCCGTTGCAGAAAAATGCGGAAAAATTTCAAAGATTCACCTCCATCATCACTTCTCTTCAGGAAGCACTAGACGAAGGCATGGAGCTACCACAGTTTTACGATGAGCTGCTGATCCGTAGCGGTTATGCGGAAATGTTGCAGGCGAAGGATACCGAGGAGAATAAAACACGACTTGAAAACGTGAAAGAACTGAAATCGAGTATCCTGATGTATGTGGAACATCATCCGCTGCCGACTTTAGCGGGTTTTTTGGAAGAGATTGCCCTATATACCGATATTGAAGAATACAATGCTGACGATGATGCCGTGGTAATGATGACAATGCACTCCAGCAAAGGACTGGAGTTTCCGCATGTGTTTTTGGTTGGTATGGAGGATGGCTTATTTCCCGGAATGCGTGCCATTGGTGACAGGGAGGAAATGGAGGAAGAGCGCAGACTGTGCTATGTTGCGATTACACGGGCCAAAGAGAGCTTGACTATGACCCACGCCCGTCAGCGAATGCTCTATGGTCGTACAAGTGCTGCGATCGCATCCCGGTTTTTGCGGGAACTACCTGAAACTGAGATCCTGCACAAGGGTGTAGTCAGGCAACCACGGTACTCCGATGGCGGCTATTCCTACGAATTGCCCAAACGCACCGAGTTTTCCAGTCGCCCCAGTATGTCTACAGGCGTAGCCGTACCGGAGTTTCAAAAAGGAGATATGGTACAGCATAGTGCCTTTGGTCAAGGGATGGTGCTGTCGGTGTTGAAAATGGGTGGCGATGCCCTGTTGGAAATTGCTTTTGATCAGATCGGTACGAAGAAGCTGATGGCAAAGACTGCGGCTGCGCATATGAAAAAGCTGTAACGAATGACAATTTTGACTCCACCGATGCATACACTTGCAAGAGGTGATGCTATGGGTCGGTGGCGAAGAAGACTGGTACGCTACTTTTGCGTCATACTGACGGTGTTGTTGGTGCTGCTGGCGCTGTTTCGTAGTCGGTACACCACAACGATCTGCACGTTGGCGGAAACGCAGGTGCGCAATGCGACTTCGGATCTGATCAATGATGCGATTGACCGACAGATCGCATCCGGTGAAATTCAGTATGATCGCATTGTGTACTTTGAAAAGGATCTAAACGGTCGCATCACGGCATTAAAGACCAATATGAGCGAAGTGAATCGGCTCAAAACCAGTATCTTGAATTTGATCAATGATGAGATCATGGCGATGGATACGGCCACGTTGGGGATCCCACTAGGTAATTTAATATTGCCGGAATTTCTGTCGGATCGTGGACCGGATGTACCGGTGCACATCCTTTCTATACGCAATTCTGATGCATCCTTTGGGGGGTATTTCACACAGGCGGGGATCAATCAGACCCTGCATCAGCTAACCATGGATGTGTATGTAGATGTGGCGATACTGGTTTTGGGGAAGACCCTGAGCTTTACAGTTGCAGCGCAGGTTGTCGTTGCAGAGACAATCATTGTCGGTCAGGTACCGGATACACTTTTACAGACCGGAGGATAATATGGAGCCCAGACAGAGAATTGAAGAATTGACAAAATTATTGGATCAAGCCAATTACCTGTACTATGTGTTGGATGATCCTACGATGCCGGATTTTGAATACGATCGGCTGCTACGAGAACTGGAGGAGCTAGAACAGGCGAATCCGGAATTCGCACTGCCCAATTCTCCCACTCGTCGTGTGGGTGGGCAGGCGCTGAGTAAATTTGAGAAATATACACATCCCGTTGCGTTGATGAGTTTGCAGGATGTTTTTTCGCCGGAGGAATTGCGAGAATTTCTGGAAAAGACTTTGTCTGCTTATCCGGATACCGCTTTTTCAGTGGAACCGAAGGTAGATGGACTGTCCGTGGCACTGGAATATGAAAACGGGCAATTCGTTCGTGGCGCAACGCGGGGCGATGGTGTGACTGGCGAGGATGTGACGGAGAATCTGAAAACGATCCGCTCCATTCCCATGACCTTGGAGGGTGCACCACAGCGATTGATCGTGCGTGGTGAGGTCTTCATGCCGAAGGCTAGCTTCCACGAGCTGAACCAGCGTCAGGAGGCCATGGGGAAGCCCTTGTTTGCGAACCCTCGAAACGCCGCTGCCGGTTCTTTGCGGCAGCTTGATCCTAAAATCGCTGCCGAAAGAGGATTGGATATTTACATTTTTAATGTTCAATTGGCGGAGGGAGTGGCGTTTGCCTCCCATTTTGAATCGTTGGAATTTCTAAGGCAACTGCACTTTAAGGTCGTGCCCCATCGTACGTTTACGGATGCACAAGCGGTCGTCGATCATGTGCTTGCGATCAATGACAGCAGGGAAGAGCTGACCTGTGATATCGACGGTGCAGTTGTCAAAGTCAATTCGTTGACGCAACGCACACGAATGGGCGAAACGGCAAAATTTCCCAAGTGGGCTGTTGCATATAAATATCCGCCGGAGATCAAACCGACGGTGGTGGAAGACATTGTTGTGCAAGTTGGTCGTACCGGCGTGCTGACACCAAAAGCGGTCGTTCGACCGGTGCGCCTTGCTGGCACGACTGTCACCAATGCGACGCTGCACAATCAAGATTTTATTTCCGAGCGAGATATTCGAATTGGTGATACGGTGTTGATCCGAAAAGCAGGAGAGATCATTCCGGAGATTCTGGAGGTGGATCTGAAGCATCGACCAGAGCACACGACACCGTATCGATTGCCGGTGACCTGCCCGGTGTGTGGCGCTCCGACGGCGCAGGATGAGGATGGCGTGTTTATGCGGTGTACGGGTGCAGAATGCCCTGCACAGCTTAGTCGCAATATTGCTCATTTCGTCAGTCGGGATGCCATGGATATTGAGGGATTGGGAAGCTCGATTGTAGATGCTTTGATTGAGCGAGCGCTGATTCACTCGCCTGCGGATATCTATTATCTGACCCTGTCTCAGATTCGATCTCTATGGCACAAAGGCAGTAAGGCGGCACAAAAGCTGCTGACTGCCATTGAAGAGAGCAAGCACCAAGATGTCGGTCGTCTAATCTATGCTTTGGGTATTCGTCAGGTGGGCGCAAAGACCGGCAAGGTCCTAGCTTCTTCTTTTGGTGATTTGGATGCGCTGATGAATGCAACACAGGAGGAATTGACAGCCATTGATGACATCGGGGAAGTAACTGCACGAAACATTGTCACTTGGTTTGCACAGCCGCAATCCCGGCACATGGTGCAGCGTTTACGAGATGCCGGCGTGAATTTCCGATCTGTGCGAGTAGTGACGGATGCGCGATTTGCTGGTATGACCTTTGTGCTCACCGGTGCGCTGACAAAATTTACGAGAGATGAAGCCACAGAAAAGATAGAATTGTTCGGCGGTAAGGTGTCCGGTTCGGTATCGAAAAAGACAACCTACGTCGTTGTGGGAGAAAATGCCGGCTCTAAGGAACGTAAGGCCCGTGAGTTGGGTATCCCGATCCTTAGCGAGGATGAATTCCTTGCTATGCTACAATAAGAAAACGCCGGAAGGGAAACTGGAGTGACCCTTCCGGCGTAATTTATAGGGAGTAATCTTCTGCATTGTATTTTTCAAAATCCAATGCTTTTGGGGTGCTGGGGATGCGCTTGGTAGGATCATAGCGGAATCTACGGCACTTGTCTGCCATGCTTCGAAGGCCTTTTTTCGTGCAAAGCACCGTCTGTTCATCCAGTTTGGCTGCGTGTGTGCAATAGGCACAAGAACGGGGCATCTTTTTGCGAAACAGCATCTGTGTACCTCTTTTCGTCTTTTTTTGTATTATACACCAATGAACCGTGGATTTCTACTGCTTTTTTTCAATTCACGGATAATGATAGCGGTCAATGCTAAAAGAAATGTGGCAGAGATTGCACCAATCATCGCAAGAGACAGCAAAATACTGAAAAAGGTTTGTAATAACTTCCCACGAAGATAGGCTTTCATCCCAAAACCGTTGGTTACGGACATCGTTTGCAGTGTGACGCAGAGACCACCAAAGGAAAGCATGGCAGATGCCAGCACGAACCGCACAGACTCATCGACGATGTATTCCAATTCGCAACAACCATTGGTCAATTCCATCAGACCGATCAAGCATACCCGCACACTGCGTGGAAGAAGCCATAGTAACCATCGATCCAGAAATCCAACGATGATGCGAAACAGAAGTACCCATCCGCACACCGAGGCTATGGCACGAATGCTGCGTTGCACGGCTAAAGGAAGAGAAACAGATGCGTATGCGACCTCTGTTTCGTCGGTCTGCAATTTCTGCTTGTCCAGAAAAGCAACCAATGCAGCAGAGAAAAGGTGGATTCCCCACAACGCCCAAGACATCCATGGTGTCGAGAATTTGGATGCGACGATCCCGAAGAAGAAAGAGGGGCCTGCATTGTTGCAAAAGGATATCAATCTCGTTGCTTGGGTTTGGTCAATTCTGCCGTCGTAGTATAGCTGCATCACGGTTTGCGCACCGGTTGGATATCCGCCCAATGCACCTACCACCAAAGCGGACTGGGCTGTCTCCGTAATGGAAAAAATCCTGCATAAGGGCCGCAAAAATGGTCCGGACAAACTTCCCGTGAGCAAGGAAGATAGCACAAAGAAAGGGAAAAGGGATGGTATCAAGGTTTGAATACAAAGCTGAATCCCTTCCGATGCGCCTCGGAATGCGCTCTTTGTATCCAGAATCAGCAGAAGCATTCCGATTGTTGAAAATAGGGCAGTCCATTTTTTGCACATACTTGTACACCTCCATACAGAAAACTATGCTAATGGAAGCAAAAACATCCCTGCATCTTCATATGCTTTTGAAAAAAGGGGGGATTCTATGGCGCAACGCTGGATGGATCGGTTCGACCTACCGGACGAGCCGACACCGACACAGAGCTTGATCGAAATCATGGGGGATCATAGGTTGCTGATCGAACAACACCATGGCGTGATTGAATACGGGCGAGAAATGATCTGCGTAAAAGTGCGCTTCGGCAAGGTCTGTATTGTTGGACATGGGTTAGAATTGCGACGTATGACAAAAGGACAACTGATCGTATGTGGATGTATTGAATTTGTGAAACTGGAAAGGAACGATGGATAAATGGATCTTTGGACTTCCTTGCAAGGAACGGTTGAACTGAAATTGACTTGTGCAGACACGGCAATGGCGCTGCGTCATGTGACTGATGCCGGGGTGGAAGTTTTTGATGCAGTGGGACAGGAACAGACAACGGATTTATGTTTCCGAATCCGGCGCTTGGATCTACCAAAGGTGCAGCAAGTTGCACACAAGAGAGGCTACAGTATTGATGTGCAGCAAAAGAAAGGGATCTACTGGTATGCCCGACGTTTGCTGAAACGACCGATATTGGTAGGCTGTGTAGCGATATTATGTGCAATGGCGCTCTTTCTTCCAAGCCGGATCTTCTTTATTCGGGTTGAGGGAAACGAAAGTGTACCTACTCGCTTGATTTTGGAGAAATGTGAAGCTTGCGGGATCGGTTTCGGCGCATCCAGAAAAGCGGTGCGCAGCCAGAAAATGAAGGATTCTTTGCTGGAAGCACTGCCACAATTGCAATGGGCAGGAATCAACACCTCTGGTTGTGTGGCAACCATTACTGTGCGTGAGCGACAGGAAACGGAATCCACAGACCCGCCGGTCAGCAGCATCGTTGCATTGCGTGACGGGATCATCACAGACTGTGTGGTGACCCGTGGGTTTTCTCAATGCACCGTCGGTCAGGTGGTCCGAGCAGGGCAATTACTGGTGTCCGGATACAACGATTGCGGAACTTGCATTCAGGTAAGCTCGGCAGAGGCGGAAATCTATGCACAGACACAACGTTCGACATCTGCGATTTTTCCCACACAATGGCAACAAGAAGGCCAAAATCGCAGATCGGAAGAAAAATTTGCTCTTATTATCGGAAAAAATCGTATAAATTTCTACAAAGATAGTGGAATTTCTGGTGCCACTTGTGATAAAATGTACTCGCAAAGCTATGTTACCCTGCCGGGCGGTTTTGCATTGCCCTTGATTTGGGTGAAGGAAACATGGTATTATGCCGATGTACAATCAATTACACTCTCAGAGGAAACTGCTGAGTCGCAATTGAGCGCATTTGCCGTGCAATATTTGCAGGCACAGATGATCGCTGGACGGACGATGAACGCATGGGAGATATTTCGCTCCGAAGAGGGTGCTCGGATCCTACAGGGAACGTATGCATGTTTAGAGATGATCGCACAGCGGCGCAATGAGGAGATTGTGAAATCAGATGGGAAGTATCACTGAACGGATCGTCAATGCAGAGCGTGTGGAGGACTTGATCGCAGTCTTTGGCTCCTTTGACGAGAATATTAAAAGAATTGAAGAGGCACTGCCGGTCTGTATCGTCAATCGTGGTACAGAGCTGAAGGTGACGGGAGATCCGGAAGCTGTGGACAAGGCGGTACGCACTTTGGAAGGGTTGCTTCAACTGGCATCCAAGGGCGAGACGATCGACGAGCAGCGGGTGCGCTATCTGATCACCTTGGTGCAGGAGGGTAACGATGCGATGGTATCGCGGATCGCCAAGGATGTGGTCTGTATCACTGCAAAAGGAAAACCGATCAAGGCCAAGACTGTGGGACAACAGGAGTATATGCAGGCCATTCAGACTAACACCATTACCATCGGTGTCGGACCGGCCGGTACAGGCAAGACCTATCTTGCGGTCGCTGCGGCTGTGGCGGCGTTTCGGGAGAGAACCGTGAATCGGATCATTTTGACACGGCCGGCAGTGGAAGCGGGCGAGCGTCTAGGATTTCTGCCCGGAGATCTGCAGACGAAGGTAGATCCATACCTTCGGCCGCTGTACGATGCACTGTTTGAAATGCTTGGAGCAGAAACCTTCCAAAAATATCAGGAGCGTGGCTCAATTGAAGTAGCACCGTTGGCCTATATGCGTGGCCGTACGCTCGATGACAGCTTTATCATTCTGGATGAAGCGCAAAATACAACCCGTGAGCAGATGAAAATGTTCCTCACCCGGTTGGGCTTCGGATCCAAAATTGTGATCACCGGCGACGTGACGCAGATCGACTTGCCGGATGAAAAGGTGTCCGGCTTGAAGGATGCTGTGCGTGTATTGGATGGCGTAAAGGATATTGCAATCTGCCAGCTGACCTCTGCGGACGTAGTGCGCCATGCTCTGGTGCAGCGCATCATCAATGCCTACGAAAAAGCGGCAAATCAGCCGCAGATTAAGAAACCCATGCCACAATCCGGTGGCAGATATAAAAGGAAAGAGTAATATGCATAAGATCAATATTCACTATGATTGCTTTACGCTGAAGCAACCGTTGGTAACAGCGATTATTAAAAAGTGCATTGAAGCAACTTTGTTGGCCGAAGGCGTCGGTGTGGCCTGCGAGATCAATGTGCTGGTCACAAATGACAATGGGATCCATGCCGTTAATAAAGCAAGTCGGGACATTGATCGTCCGACGGATGTATTGTCGTTTCCGATGTTTCAATTGGAACCCGGTCATCCGCCGGAGGATTGGTCTGATTATCTGGACATTGAGACAGGGTTGTGTCCCCTTGGAGATATGTGCATTTCTTTGGAGCGTGCCAGCGCACAGGCGAAGCAATTCGGCCATTCCGCCCGACGGGAAGTTGGTTACTTAACGATACATTCCATGCTGCATTTGCTGGGCTACGACCATCTGGACGAGGGCGTGATGAAAAAACAAATGCGATCTCGGGAAGAGGCGATTGCCTCTGGTATCCCCGGAATGAGCCGCCATTGATTTCTTTCGACTAGAAATACCTTTACAGGAGATAGAATATGAATACAAAAACCGCAATTATCACCATCGCCGGCCGCCCTAATGTGGGCAAGTCTACTTTGACAAATTTTCTGGTAGGCGAAAAGATTGCCATTGTTTCCAATAAACCCCAAACCACTCGAAACCGTATTTGCGGAATCCTGTCTCGGGATGGTCTGCAATTTGTGTTTGTGGATACGCCAGGATTCCATAAGCCCAGAACCAAGCTGGGAGATTACATGGTCAACGCCGTTCGGGATTCTATTGCGGACGTGGATGCCACCATTCTTGTGGTGGAACCCATTGCATCCGTAGGCGCACAGGAAGAGGCTCTGATCGAGCGCATCAAGGCGACGGGTTGCCCGGCAATTCTTGCGATCAATAAGATCGATACCGTGGAGAAGGAAAAACTGCTGGAGATTATCGCTGTGTATTCTCAGACCGGTGCATTCCATGCCATCATTCCGATCTCTGCCAAGACAGGTGATGGCGTTGATGTGCTACTTGCTGAATGTGAAAAATATGCGATCGAAGGCCCCTTCCTCTTTCCGGATGATGTGACGACAGATCAGCCGGAACGTCAGGTGATGGCAGAGATCATTCGGGAGAAGTTGCTTTGGTGCTTGGAAAAGGAGATCCCCCATGGTACTGCCGTGGAGATCACCACATTTACGGAACGGGAAAACGGCATTATTGACATCGATGCTACCATATATTGCGAAAAAGCCAGTCACAAGGGGATTATCATCGGCAAGGGAGGCGCAATGCTGAAGAAAATCTCTTCTATGGCCCGGGCGGATTGCGAACGATTTATGGGGACGAAGGTGTACCTGACTACGTGGGTGAAGGTGAAAGAAAACTGGCGTGATTCCGATTTCCTTGTGCGCAATTTCGGTTATTCGGAATAATAAGCGTACCATAGGCGGAATTTACCTGCATTAAAAGCCCCTTCGATTGCAAAACCTACTTTCGGAGGGATGCATATGACTGCAAGGGATTATTGGAAGATCTTTATGGAGACGGGTGCTCCGGAAGCCTATTTATCATATACACATGCATTGCGGATGGAGGGGAACCATGTATCTGACGACCCCAGCTCTGGTGCTCCGGGTCACGGATTACAATGACCGGGATGCACTCTTGACGCTGTTTACACCCGAATACGGTAAGCTGACGGCAAAAGCACGGGGCTTGCGACGGAAAAATTCGCCGTTGATCGCACCGTGCCAGTTGTTGGCTTACGGTGAATTTACGTTGTTTGAATATCGAGGACAATATACGATCAATGAGGCGCAGTCCATTGAACTTTTTTCTGCTTTGCGTAGAGATTTATGCAAGCTGAGCTTAGGGACCTATTTTGCACAAGCGGCAGAATTGGTGTCTCAGGAAGATCTTCCTAATCCGGAGCTTTTGAGCCTGACGCTCAATTGTTTGCACGTTTTATCGAAAATGGAATTACAGGAGCGTATGGTCAAGGCAGTATTTGAACTGCGTTTGGCTTGCCTTGCTGGTTATCAGCCGGAACTTTACGGATGCCATGCTTGTGGAAACCAGAACCCGGATCTATTTGATATTTCACAAGGTATCTTAATCTGCAGCGGCTGCCGGACCGGCGAATCCATCCGGATGCCGATCAACCGCGGTATTCTTGAGGCGATGCGCTATATTTGCCTGTGTGATCCAAAGAAGTTATTTGCGTTCGAACTGGGCACGGAGAATTTGGAGAAGTTATCCGGGTTGACGGAGGCATTTTTGTGTGCCCAATTGGAACGAGGATTCTCGGCGTTGGATTTTTACAAGTCGTTGTCGATATGAGAATTGAAATCGATACCGACATTATCCGTAATTGGTTACATAATGCTCGCAGTGAGTAAAGCACCATTGGCAATGCTTTGGGCTAACTTAAAGCACACTTTGGGCTGAATTGATTCACTTTTTTGATCAGGAGAAAACCTATGTCTGAATTATACGAAAAGTCCCTATTGAAGCTGGAACTGGACAAGGTGCTAGAAATGCTGGCTACTTGCGCAGGCAGCGTAGAGGGTAAAGCCAATTGCCTTTCCTTGCATCCGACCTCCGATTTGGAGGATGTACAGAGAATGCTGGAGGAGACGACCGCTGCGGCGGATCTATGTACCCGCAAAGGGAACCCGTCCTTTGCAGGCGTTAAGGATGTATCCGCTTCGGTGGAGCGGGCGGATCGGGGTGGTTCGCTGCAGCCTGCAGAATTGCTGGCTATTGCCGGTGTGCTTCGCTGCGCTCGTACGATCAAAGATTACGTGTCCGAAGATGAGAAAGCCACGGTTTTGGATGGCTATTTTCTGGCGCTGATGCCGAATAAGTATCTAGAAGAGCGCATCAATCGTGCGATCTTATCGGAAGAAGAGATCGCAGATGCTGCGTCGCCGGCATTATCCGATATTCGGCGACATATGCGTGCACAGGCGGCAAAGATCAAGGACAGTTTGCAGAAGATCATTTCTTCGCCGGCTTATAGTAAGTTCTTGCGTGAGCCGATCATCACGATTCGTGACGGTCGGTATGTGGTGCCGGTCAAGAGCGAGTGCCGTAATGATGTACCGGGTCTGGTACATGATGTATCCTCCAGCGGAGGCACCTATTTTGTGGAGCCGATGTCGGCAGTCAATGCCAACAATGCGCTACGCGAACTGGAAATCAAGGAAAAAAAGGAAATCGAACGAATTCTAGCTGAGTTGTCTACAGAGGTTGCCACCCATCGAGAGGGCATCATCCTGAATATTCGGATGCTCATCAAATTGGACGTGATCTTTGCAAAAGCAAAGCTTGCCTATCGGATGCGCGCATGGGCGCCTGCCATGAACGATCAGGGAAGGGTGGAGTTGCGAAATGCCCGGCATCCGTTGATCGACCCGAAAACTGTGGTGCCGATCTCGGTACATTTGGGTAGAGATTTTGACACCATGATCATCACCGGTCCAAATACCGGTGGCAAAACGGTCACGCTGAAGACTATCGGTTTGCTGACGCTTATGGCCGAGTGCGGTCTGCATATTCCGGCCGGTGACGGAAGTGTTCTATCCACTTTTGATGCTATTTTGGCAGACATTGGTGATGAACAGTCCATTGCACAGAGTTTGTCTACTTTTTCAAGCCATATGCGTACGATCGTGGATGTGGTGGAGCAATGTGATGAGCGCACATTGGTACTCTTTGATGAATTGGGTGCAGGTACTGATCCGGCAGAGGGTGCGGCACTGGCGATGGCGATCATTGAATTCTGTCGCAAAATGAACAGTCGTGTAGTGGCAACGACACACTATGCAGAGCTGAAGCTGTATGCGATGCAGACGAAGGGTGTCATTAATGCATCCTGCGAATTTGATGTAGAGACCCTGAGGCCGACGTATAAGTTGCTCATCGGCATTCCCGGTAAGTCAAACGCTTTTGCGATTTCCAGAAAACTTGGGCTGTCCGAGGTGATCCTGAAGGAAGCGGATGCACTGGTAGGAAAAAGTGATCGGGATTTTGAAGATGTTCTGTCCCAACTGGAAGAACAGCGACAACTGATGGAAACGGCCAGACGGGAAGCGGAGCATCTGCGTCAGGAAACCGAGAAGATCAAGCAACAGAGTGAGCAATATAGTGCGCAACTACAGAGAGAACGAGAAAAGGCCATGGAGCAGGCGCGCCGTGAAGCTCAACAGATCATTGAAGAAGCGCGGGCCGCTGCGAATATCGCCGCTGAGGAACTCAAAGCCCTGCGCAAGCAGCTTCAGGATGGTGCGGATACGACTAATTTGAACCAGAGACAGGCGGAAGTACGACGCAGCCTCAATGAAGCGGAAAGTCGGCTTCATGCACAGCAGCCACAGCATCAGCGCCCTGCGCCAAAACGGGACGTTTTGGTTGGAGATACGGTGGAACTGCTGAAGTTGGGTACAAAAGCTTCGGTGATCGCTATCAACAAGGACGGAACATATCAACTGCAAGCCGGTATTCTGAAAATGACGGCGAAGCCCGATGAAGTGTACTTGCTGGAACAGGAAAACCCCTACCAAACCAAGGGCGGGCGCCCTGCACATTCGGGAAGACAGATGAATCTGACAGCGATGTCGCCGGAGGTTGATTTGCGTGGTATGGATTCATTGGAAGCGATCACAGCCTTGAATCTATATCTGGACAGTGCGATGCGTGCCAACTTGCAGCAGGTACGGATCATTCATGGAAAAGGAACTGGCGTGCTTCGACAGACGGTTCATCAGGAATTGCGACGCAATCGACAGATCAAGTCTTTTCGGTTGGGTGTTTACGGCGAGGGTGAGGATGGCGTTACCATCGCAGAGTTCCGATGATATTCGATATCAGACTATTTCGGATTTCCTGATTGTTTGATAGGAATTTATGTTGACTTTTTTGCGAAATTTGCTATCATAAGGATAAGCGTTGGCCTATATTGTTTTGGACTTCGCTGAGAAGGAGTGGTAAAATGTACAACAAAGAAGTTCTCGTTCGTTGCGAGTCCGGTCTGCACAACAAGCAGGCTACATACTTTGTCCAGAAGGCCAATGAATTTGAGTCTGCGATTTGGGTGGAGTCTGGTAGCCGTAAAATGAATGCGAAGAGCTGGCTGGGCATCATGTCCATGGGCATTGTGACCGGCGAGACAGTGACTTTGTCCGCCGTCGGTTCTGACGCTGAGGCGGCAGTCAATGCGCTGGAAGCTCTGCTTCAGCGGGATGTATATTGATCAACTGTGCGCAAACCGCCTCGATGCTTCTATCTTGCATTGAGGCGGTGCTTTTTGGTGAATGATATGACCTTCGATGAATTGAAAGATAAGGCACTGAGCCTTCCATATGAACCCGGTGTGTATATCATGCGGGACAGGCAGGACAGGGTCATCTATGTTGGTAAGGCCAAGAAACTGAAAAATAGAGTCAGCCAGTATTTTCAGGATACTGCCTCTCATACGCCAAAAACAAGGCTCATGGTTTCGAAAATCGACCATTTTGAAACCATTGTTGCCGCATCTGAATTTGAAGCATTGGTGCTCGAGTGTAGCTTAATCAAGCGCTATCTGCCGAAATATAATATTCTCCTTAAGGATGACAAGGGGTATCCCTATCTTAGGGTGAATATGAAGGATGCATATCCTCGTATCACATTGGTCAGCAAAATTGCCGACGATGGTGCGGATTATTTTGGCCCCTATGGTAGCCGTAGTGTGACCAATGGTGTGCTGGAGGTACTGATAAAGTCCTTGAAATTGCCGGATTGCCATAGGGAATTCCCGAGAGATATCGATAAGGATCGTCCGTGCCTGAATTATCACATGAATGCCTGCGCCGGATGGTGCCAATCCGGGAGAACGCTTGAACAGTATCGTGGTGTGATGGAGCAAGCCCGGCAGCTTCTTCTCGGAAATTATAAATCGGTCGCTGAACAGCTACGAATGCAAATGCTGGCAGCAGCGGAGGAACTGAATTTTGAATTGGCGGCGTCGCTTCGAGATCGATTGAATGCCGTGGAAGCATTGGGACAAAAGCAACTGGTGACTGCCGGTACTTTGGCGGATACGGATGTGATCGGCTATGCCCAGACGGAAACGAAAGCCTGCTTTGCGGTACTGCATTTTTCTGGCGGCAATCTGCTGGATAAGGATTATGAGGTGTTTCCAAGACCGGATGACCGTATGGTGGCAGTTTCGAGTCTGCTGAAGCAATATTATCTGAGCCGTGGACTTGCTCCGAAAAGAGTGCTGTTGCCCTTTGAAATGGAGGATGGCGAACTGTTTGCCCAATTGTTGGAGCAGAATTTCGGGCGCAAGACGCATATTCATGTACCTCAACGGGGAGATAATTTGCGACTTGTTGAGCTTGCAAACAAAAATGCCGACGAGGAAGCACAACGGCTGACGGACCGGGAAGAGAAGCTCTCTGGAACCTTGGCCCTTCTAGGGAAAATGCTTGCAATGGAACCGCCCAGTCGGATAGAAGCCTTTGATATTTCCAATATTTCCGGTACGGACATTGTTGCTAGCATGGTGGTATTTCGTGACGGAAAACCAGCGAAGAGCCAATATAAAAAATTCAAACTGGATGACATGGATGGTCAGGACGATTACGGTTCAATGCGGCAAATCCTCAGACGGCGCTTTACGCATTTTCTGGCTAAGGATAAGGGGTTTGAAGAAAGGCCGGATCTACTCCTGATCGATGGAGGCGTGAATCATGCTTGTGCAGCCGTAGAAGTGCTGCAGGAGCTGAAATTGCAATTTCCTGTGTTTGGCATGGTGAAGGACGATCGACACCGTACGCGCGCACTGGTGACGCCGGGAGGGAAGCAGATACAAATCGATCACGATCCTTCTGTGTTTTCTTTTGTTGGAAACATTCAAGAAGAGACCCATCGTTTTGCAATCTCCTATCATCGGCAGCTACGCAGCAAACGATTGCGGTATTCCGAATTGGATGCGATACCCGGTATCGGGCCGAAACGCAAGCAAGAATTGCTGAAGCACTTCAAATCCTTGACTGCTATACGGGAAGCAACGTTGCAGGAACTGGAGAGATTGTTGCCAAAGGATGCGGCGTTGGCGGTATATCTGCATTTTCATCCGTGATATGCATTCTTGTGTGGTATGCCGATGAAGAAACAAGACAAATGCGAAACATGGAATCCCTTGAGTATCATGAACAAGGAAGTGAAATCATATGCGCGTCATAGCGGGAAGAGCCCGTGGCGTTCTGTTGAAAACACCGGATGGACAGAGTACACGCCCGACAACGGATCGGGTAAAAGAGGCTATGTTCAGTATCCTTCATTTCGATTTACCGGGTGCTGAGGTGTTGGATCTGTTTGGCGGAACGGGACAATTGGGGATCGAGGCATTGAGCAGAGGAGCAGCTCGTACTGTCTTTGTAGATGCTGCCGAGCGGGCCTGCGAACTGATTCGAGAGAACCTGCGCCGCTGTAAGATGGAACAGGAGGCAACTGTGGTCCGTGCGGATTATCTACAATATCTGTCTCGTTGTCGAGAGAAGTTTGATATTGTGTTGTTGGATCCGCCATATGCAGAAGTTTTTCTGGAAAATGCATTAAAAAAGCTAACGGAAATTGACATTTTGAAATCTGGTGGTATAATAGTTGCGGAACGCCCTTTGGGAAAGGAATTGCCTGCGGTTTTTGCCGGTTTTTCCCGTTCCAAAGATTATAAATACGGCCAGACGTTAGTCACGCTGTATCGTAAGGATTGACCATATGAAGATCGCCATTTATCCGGGCAGTTTTGATCCCATTACCAATGGACATCTGAATATCATTCGGCGGGCATCGCAGATTTTTGACAAGGTCATTGTCTGTGTTATGGTAAATGCCGGCAAAAATCCGATGTTTACCCGGGATGAGCGGGTAGACATGATCCAACGGGTTACGGCGGATCTTTCGAATGTAGAAGCGGATTCTTCCGACACGTTGCTGGCCGAATATGCAAAAGAGATCGGAAACTGCGTTATTCTCAAGGGACTGCGGGCAAGTTCTGATTTTGAAATGGAATTTCAGATGGCCATGATTAATAGAAAGCTGAATCCCCAGCTTGATACAATTCTTCTACCTGCGGAGCATCAGTATATGTATATGAGCTCCAGTACAGTCAAGGAGCTGGCTGGATATCATGCTGATCTGAGTGAATTTTTGCCGGAAGCGATCATTCCGGAGTTTAAGCAAAGAGTTCTTACCAGACAACAAGGAGGAAAATAGAAATGAACGAACAGCACATTGAAGAGATCATCATTGCTTTATATGACATGGTTCAGGATGCCCGGGCTCTGCCTCTGGGCGCTGACAAGTGCATTCTGGAGCGAGATAAGGTTCTGGATATGCTCGATGAGATCATTGAAGCGTTGCCGTCTGAACTGAAGCAGAGCCGCACCATCGTGGAATCTCGTAACGAGCTGATCGGTCAGGCTCGCCGTGAGTCTGAAACCATTATCCGTCAGGCGGAGGAAAAGGCTGCGGAGCTGATTGCACAGGAAGCGATCTATCAAGAGGCTCGGCGTCAGTGCCAGCAGATGTATGTGCAGACGCAGGAACGTATTGCTGAATTGAAGAAGGCTAGCAATGCCTATATGGACGATGCACTGCGCCGTACCGAGGAAGCTATTGCACAGTCTTTGGCAGAAGTGCAGGATACTCGCGCAAAGTTCCGCGCACTGACTGAACCGAAGTCTACGGAAGCGCCTGCAGAAGATGAATAACTGCATAAACGAAGAACCGGGATGGATATCCCGGTTCTTTTTTTATCTCATGGACATAGTCTTGAATGAAAGGAGAGAAGACTATGGCAGGAAAACGAAAAATGACGGGAAGAACAATGAGTCTGGCAGGGGGGAGCGCGGTCGGTATTGGCATCAGCCTGCTCAGTACAATCGCAGGGGCAATGATCGTTGCATGGTTGGTGATTACGGAACGAATGGCGGAAGGGTCGATCGGGTATGGCAGTATGGCGATCCTTGTGCTGTCATCGGCAATCGGGTGTTCCGTGGCTTGGAAGCTTGTTCGGCATCGAAAGTTGTTGGTTTTGGGAATTGGTTGCTGCGGTTATTATGTGGCACTGCTGTGTGTTGCACTTGTGTTTGGCGCCGGGGTAAAGGGAATGGGGACAACGGCGATCATGGTGATCATGGGTGGAGCGATTTGTCTGATTCCGGGCAGATTGGAGCGCCGAGGTGGAGTGAAGAGACGCAAAATTCCAGCCTATCGTTAAAATGCACAAAAAACAAGGTGCGGGTAAATGTGATTTACCTACCACAAAATGCGCTGCCGTCAATTTGCACAAACTACATTTTGTGCTATCGAAGTGGAGTGGAGCCCCAAATGTGCCGTTATTGTTGAAAATGGTAAAACTACCATAGTATGTTGGTTGCGGAAGTTTACATAATGATGTTGACATAAAAATCGGCATAATTTACAAAAAGTGTTAAAATAGACAAAATCGCTTGAATTTCTCGGGCTTTTGGAGTATAGTAATGAAGCATTATGTACATTCCTTGCCTGTATGATTTTCGTTGTATTTGCTGGCCTGCCGGTTTTGATTTTCGGAGGTGTAGTGTATATGCGTAAATCGTTGACGGTTGTTCCGGGGAGTTTTCGATTTCCCATTATTTGGATCGTTGGTACCTTTTGGGGGATTTTTCTTGCTGCTGGTGCAGATCAAGCTACCGTTTCTATGATGCGCCTGAGTGCTTTGAGCCGGGTGTCGATCGTATGGTTGTTTGCAACGGCTGTCCTACCTTTTCTGATTGCCGCTGTCGCGGTTTTGATACAACAATCAAGATTACTGTATACTATTTGCTTTGTTCGTTGCTGTCTTTATGGCTTTTTCTTATGGCTGACTGTGCTTTCCTTTGGGAGTGCCGCTTGGCTGGTGCAGCCAATGCTACAATTTACGGACAATGTAAGTATCTTTTTGCTGTGCCTATGGTGTTTGCATCAATTTCGGATACCTTCACATGGCTTACGGGTATTGTTGGTTTTTTGTATCGTTTCTGTCTCCGCTGCAATTTTGGATTACTTAGTTGTTTCGCCATATCTGGCGATGCTTCTGAATTATTGAGGAAAGGTAAGCTGTATTCATGTTGGATCTGATCCGGGCTTATGAGAATTATCTTACAAAGGTAAAGAAAGCCTCCGCCAATACCGTGGCATCTTATATGCGGGACATTCGGCAGTTTTCCGAATGGTTGCATGACAATGCCGGCGTGGATGTTGTGGAAGCGACACAACTGAATATTGGTGACTACCTGAAGCATCTGGATCAGGACGGACGTAGCGCTGCGACGGTTTCTCGGAATCTGGCCAGCTTGAAGAATTTCTATGCTTACGTTGTTGCGTCCGGCTTTTTGGAGCAGACTCCGGTGGTAGATATCCATGTGGACCGGGGGCAAAAAAAGCTGCCGCAGATCCTCACCGGTCGTGAGATCGAACTGCTGCTGGCGCAACCTGTTTGCGTGGATGCCAAGGGATACCGTGATAAGGCGATGCTGGAAGTGATGTATGCCACGGGTATTCGTGTGACGGAACTGATCGATCTGAATCTGGAGGATGTCAATCTGGATGCCGGCATCATCAAATGCGCAGGCTCCAGAAAGACGCGTGTGATTCCGCTGTATCCGGCGGCGTTGAAGGCACTGACCGCTTACATAACCGGTATTCGTAGCGGTATGGTTGCCTCGCCCGACGAGCAGGCGCTGTTCGTTAATGTGAATGGCTCCCGAATGAGTCGGCAGGGTTTCTGGAAAATTCTGAAATATTATCAGACGATTGCCCACATCGATAAGGAGATCACACCCCATACCTTGCGACACAGTTTTGCAGTCCATCTGCTAGAAAACGGCGCAGATCTGGGCTCGGTGCAGGAGCTGATGGGACACAGCGATATTTCTTCTACCCAGATGTACACGCATATGGTCAATTCCAGACTTAAATCCGTGTACGATAAGTGCCACCCTAGAGCGTAATATAAAAGGTCTGCCGCGTATTGCGGCAGACCTTTTCTTATGTGCGCCCGGTGGGCGCACGTTCTAAAGGGTGAAAGTCCCGAATCCGCCCGGCAGTGGGGTTGAGAGAACACCGTGAAGAACTTCTGGAAAGTATCCGACAAGGAAAGTACTATGCCCATAAGTGGGGATATGTGAAGGCCTACTGGAACGTAGCCGGAAGTCCGGTGCTACAACGCTCAATAACAAATGAACGACTCGCACAGGCAGGATACTACAGCATCC
>CAZOVE010000006.1:0-58249 GCA_964583135.1 uncultured Oscillospiraceae bacterium
GAACGTAAAGAAATCTCCAAAGCGGTGTTGAAGCGGTTGCCCGGATATCTTGCCTATCTCAAAGGCATTCATGACAGCACAACGCCCTATATTTCCGCAACTGCTCTGGCTAGCGCACTGGGTATGGGTGAAGTACAGGTTCGCAAGGATCTTGCTATGGTTTCTGATGGTGGTCGGCCCAAAATTGGCTATGTTCGCGAAAGCTTGATCGAGGACATTGAGCAGTTCTTGGGTTATGACAATACAACTGATGCTGTTTTGATCGGCGCAGGCAAGCTTGGCTTGGCGCTAATGGGCTACAGAGGTTTTCAGGATTATGGTCTGAATATCTTGGCTGCTTTTGACCGGGATCCAACCGTTCGACAAACCGATGAAGGCAAGCCGGTTTATGCAATGGATAAGCTGGAAAAATACTGTCGTGAGCATAAGATCCTCATGGGGATCATCACCGTGCCCGGCGATGCTGCACAAGAGGTTTGCAACTTGCTCATCAACTGCGGTATCAAAGCAATATGGAGCTTTGCGCCGGCCCATCTGGAAGTACCGGATAACATTCTGGTACAGTATGAGAACATGGCAACTTCTCTGGCTGTATTGAGTATGCATTTACAGAATCATATCAGCAAAAAATAAAGGATTTGCCCTCCGACCAATCGTCGGAGGGCGAATTTTATTGGGCGTATGCCAGCAGAGCGGTAGCGTCCAGATCCGGATAATTATCGAAGAAATGAACCATTTCTCTGGCGATGACCGTTGCACCGCCGCAGACATTGCTTTCGATATTCAGAGGCATCAGCGGATCGTGGAGGGACAGACGAAGCAAGAACCAGCCATTGCCATGATCGGCATCTAGATTGACACGGACACCCTCGTAATTACTGGGAGCAAGACTCCAACCGGGTTGCACTGCAGCATAAGCAGTTAAGTCTTCGATGACCTGTATACCGTAGGGTTTGAAATCCTCCTGCGCAATATTCATACGGAATTCCACACTTTCCGCAGGCTCTTCCAGATCCTGAATGAGGGACTCCAAAGTATAGCCTTCTTCCTTACCGCGGGAGAGTTCGATCAGGAGCTTTGTAACGATGTATGCGCCGTCATCGAGGAAATAGTTTTCCTTGAAAGCGCCGTGACCGGACGTTTCGATGGCAAGCTGGCTATCCTGACCCAACCCGTTCAGTCGGATGGATTCATTGATGACGTTGCGATAACCTCTCTTGAAGCGATGGTGGATGCCGCCTTTAGCCTCAATGAAGTTTGCCAGACCGGTGGAAGTGATGGAGTCGGTGACGACCGTAGTACCGGGGTACTCACGCAGCAAAATCGCTGATAGCATAGCAATGATGCGGTTGCGGTTGAGTTCGCTTCCGTCTGATAAAACGGCACCGGCACGATCAACATCCGTATCGAAGATGATACCAAAATCAGCGCCTACTTCCCGAACTGCTGCTGTGATAGAAGCCATGGCTTCTTTATTTTCAGGATTGGGGATGTGGTTGGGGAAACTGCCATCAGGATCCAGATAGCGACTGCCGGTGGTATCAGCACCCAGAGGTTGAAGAACTTTATCAACATAAAAGCCTCCGGCACCGTTACCTGCATCCACTACAATCTTAAAGCCCTTCAGAGGCTGAGCTTGACCGGTGGCCACGCGGACTTTATCAACCAAAATACTGCAGTAAGTGTCCATAAACGAGCCGGAAACAACCTTTCCGGGCTGCAAGGCTGTGACAGTATCGCCGGCAGCGAAGCTGAGAATCTGTTTGATGTCAGCCGATTCCAGACCACCCTGTGCAGTAAAGAACTTAAAACCGTTACGATTGAAGGGAAGGTGACTGGCGGTGATCATCACGGAGCCATCGTAGGAATATCCTTGCGTTACAGTGGACATAAACATAGCGGGGGTGCTGGCCATGCCGATGTCAGTGACCATAAGACCCTGCTGAGCCATAGAATCACAGATCCATGCACTGAGGGCTTCGCCGGAGAGACGAGAATCCCGGCCAACAGCAACTCGAAGTTCCTTCTTTCCAGTTTTTTGTAGCAGCCAAAGAGCGAAGCCTCTACCAATGTTGCGGCAAACTTCCTCGGTCAGGTTGATGTGTTGACCTTCAATGCCTTCCAAAGCGACACCGCGGATATCGCTGCCGTTTTGGAGCTTTTTATAGTCCATGGAAAATTCCTCCGTTTTTATTTTATCGTACCATATCTTTCACGGAAAAGCAACGAAAAAATCCCACCGCACCTGCGGTGGGATTGCAGTTTACTTACCGGGCTTGAAGGAATCCTTCAGGCTGACGCTGCGGTTGAAAACCGGATGGTCAGGGGAAGAATCTCTGCTATCCGGGCAGAAATAACCAAGACGCATGAACTGGAAGGATTGTCCTGTTTTTGCTGTTGCCAAAGATGCTTCTAGCTTACAACCGGTCAGCACCTCCAAAGAACCGGGGTTCAAGCAGGCAAGGAAATCTTTGCCTGCAGCATCGGGATCCGGATCACTGAACAGATTGTCATACTGACGCACTTCGGCATCCACCGCTGTAGCGGCATCAACCCAATGGATGGTGGCGCCCTTGACCTTCCGTCCGTCGGCGGGATCGCCGCCACGGGAATCGGGGTCATAAGTGGCAAGAACTTCGATTACATTGCCTTCGTCATCGGTGAGATAACCGGTACAACGGATGAGGTAAGCGCCCTTAAGGCGGCACTCCGGTCCATTGGGATACAGGCGCTTATACTTGGGGATTGGTTCCGCCAAGAAATCATCCGATTCGATCCACAAATTGCGGGAGAAGGTCACCGTTCGAGTACCGTTTTCAGGATGATTGGGGTTGTTTTCGACCTCCATGGATTCGGTTTGACCTTCTGGATAGTTGGTGATGGTCAGCTTAATGGGGCGAAGCACAGCCATAACGCGATCGGCAGTATCATTAAGATCTTCACGCAGACAGAACTCCAAGAACGCATACGGGATCGTATTAGGGCTCTTGGCAACACCGACTCGTTCACAGAAATTACGGATCGATGCGGGGGTATAACCACGGCGACGCAGGCCGCACAGGGTAGGCATTCTCGGATCGTCCCAACCGGAAACATAACCGTTTTCCACCAATGCCCTGAGTTTTCTTTTGGAAAGAACGGTATGGTCGATACCTAGACGGGCAAACTCGATCTGTCGGGGTGAACTGGGGACGGATACATGTTCGACCACCCAATTGTACAGCGGACGGTGATTCTCAAACTCCAGAGAACACAGACTGTGGGTAATGCCCTCTAGTGCATCTTGAATGGGGTGGGCAAAGTCGTACATGGGGTAGATGCACCACTTATTACCCTGACGTTGGTGGTGCATATGGCGGATTCTATAGATGACCGGATCGCGCATATTGAAGTTTCCGGAGGCTAAGTCGATCTTTGCGCGCAACGTCATGGCGTTATCGGGGAATTCGCCGGCACGCATCCGGGCGAACAGATCAAGACTTTCCTCCACGGGACGATCCCGATAGGGGGAAATGGCAGGAGTCTCGGTGTCACCGCGGTATTCCTTAAACTGCTCCGGAGTCAACTCACAGACGTAAGCCAGACCCTTCTTGATCAGTTCAACGGCATACTCATAGTCTTTCTCAAAATAGTCGGAGCCATAGAAGAAACGATCGCCCCAGTCAAAACCCAACCAGTGGATATCTTCTTTAATGGCTTCTACAAATTCTACGTCTTCCTTCGTAGGGTTGGTATCGTCCATACGCAGGTTGCACAAGCCACCGAACTTTTCGGCAGTACCGAAGTCGATGGTCAGGGCTTTGCAGTGACCGATGTGGAGATAGCCATTGGGCTCCGGTGGGAAACGAGTGTGAACGGTCTGACCGGCGAAACGGCCGCCTTCTGCGATATCTTCGTCAATGAAAGCGTGGATAAAGTTCTTGCTTTCAGTCATTTCAGCCATACGGATCAACCTCTCTTTGGTTATTATTGCTATAATGTCGTATTATAACCCATGGTTATCTATTTTGCAATAGAAAATATATCAAAAAGATCCCGCAGAATATGACATGAGGATGCCGGCACTTCGGCATCCTCAAGGTTACTTAAGAAGCGATCTTCGATTGGCGCAAGTTGGCAAAGAGTTTCTTAACATCCTGTGTAAAATTTTGGTGATCAAAGATCATGCAAAGTAAGAATGCAAGAGGCGTTACCAGGATAAAAACCGGGAAGATCAGCCAAAACCACGGCCAATACTTTTCTTGTCCTGCATAGGCGCCGATTGGGATCACCTTGAAGAAATTCGGGCAGAACATAGCAAAAAAGTTTCCGATGGCATCATTGGTACCCGGACCCCAGATATAAGAGGTGTTCTTATAGTTGATATGCAGCATATCATCGCCACGAAGGGGGATGAAGCCTAGCTCACTCTGGAAAATCTGGTTCAGCATGATAAACAGCATCAGAAGCAACAATCCAATCGGTGCGGACAAGATCCGCCGATAGGAAAGCCGGTGGTGTCCCCACAGAACCATTAAAAGAGGGACGGCCAACAATGTCCAATGGTGGCAGTAGAATAACAGAATGTCCCAGAAATCACGGATTTGATCTTCTTTTGACAGAGGATCTTGAGGATAGATCAGGGCGACCAGACCACTGATCACGCCAAGATAGAACATGTAGTCTTTTACATATTTGTTTTTGGAAAAGAAGAGAAAAGGAAATAGCCCGACGTTTGCTGCGCAGATATTGACAAACCATGAATCGCGCAGCTTTCTGGCTTCATCAACGGAATAAGGCGGAAAGTTCGATTTAAGAAAGAACATCAAAAATGCGAAGGCTAGCAATGAAAACAGTACGGTTTTCTGAACGAAGCGGCTGGTATTTCGGAAAAGATAATATAAGGCGACCGTGATCCCGGCGCACAGAAAAAGCCAGAAAAAATACCAAGCGTTAAACATGGCAATAATCATATCGATCCCTCGCTTTAAGGTGGTTTGTTGCTTTGGAAAGCAATATAGCACGTTCAATTGCGATGTCAATAAACTTAATTGAAAATTAAGAAAGACTTCCTTTCATATTAAATATACGGCTGCAAATTCACGGAGAAGGAAACGCAGGTAGGTGTATATTGTTGTTAATTGTGAAAAAACAGAAAACAATCTGAGAAAAGTGAAAATTTGTAGTTGTCATTTTGACAAAGATATATTAAAATGGTCTGTGATAAAGAAGAAGGGGGTAATTGCCTTGTCTGAAATCAAGTACAAGAGAATCCTGCTGAAGATCAGTGGTGAGGCATTGGCTGGCGACAGTGGTCACGGACTGGATTTTAACATCCTTCACGAGGTCTGCGGTTCTATCAAGGAATGCGTGGATCTGGGCGTACAGGTCGCGCTTGTGATCGGTGCCGGTAATTTCTGGCGTGGCGTCAAAAATGGTGCCGGTAAGCTGCAACGTAGTCATGCCGATGCTATGGGTATGCTTGGTACGGTGATGAATGCCATTGCTGTAGCGGATGTGCTGGAGCAGCATGGCGTGGATGCACGTGTGCTTTCGGCGGTTGAGATGAATAAATTTGCCGAATACTTTACCCGGGATACTGCTGAGCGCTACTTATCGGAGGGTAAGGTTGTCGTTTTTGCGGCAGGAACCGGTAATCCGTATTTTTCTACTGACACCGGCGCGGTGCTTCGTGGCGTTGAGATCGAAGCGGATGCTATTCTAATGGCGAAGAATGTGGATGCCATTTATTCGGCTGACCCCAGGATCGATCCAAATGCGATCCGTTATAGCCACCTGACCTATGGACAGGTTTTGGAACAAAATCTAAAGGCGACGGATATTACAGCCATGGCGTTGGCTATGGATAATGATATGACCATGGTCTGCTTTGGACTGGATGAAGAAAATGGCATTGTACGTGTAGTTTGCGGTGAAGAGATCGGAACTACCGTGAAAAACAATTTCTAAGGAGGAAAATGAAATGAGCGTGGATTTTAAGGAATTTGCAAGAAGAATGGAAAGAACTCTGGATCATCTGGATGAGGAATTCGGTGCTGTTCGTGCCGGTCGTGCCAATCCTCGTGTTCTGGATCGTATTACCGTAGAATATTATGGTAGCGAAACGCCGCTCAATGGTGTTGCCACGATTTCTTCTCCCGATGCGCGTACCTTGGTGATCTCCCCCTGGGATACGAAGTTGCTCAAGGAGATCCAGAAGGCGATTCAGATGTCTGATTTGGGCATCAACCCCCAGAATGATGGTCGTGTGATTCGGTTGACTTTCCCCCAGTTGACGGAGGATCGCCGTAAAGAACTGGTCAAGCAGATCAAAAAGTATGCTGAAGATGCAAAGGTTGCAATGCGCAATATTCGTCGCGACGGCATGGACTATATCAAAAAGCTGAAGAAGAATTCCGAGATCACGGAAGATGACCAGAAAAAGGCGGAGAAGGAACTGCAGGATCTGCTGGATAAATATATTAAGAAGGTGGACGAAGCTACCGCAGCGAAGGAAAAGGAATTGATGGCCATCTGACGGCGTTGATCATTGTGAGCTTGTGCTTTCATCTGTGTGGCAATCCCTGTGGCCTATTTCAGGGATTGCCACGCTGTATCAGTGTGGCTTTTACAATGGCCTTGTGATTATAACAGAAAGAGGTGTCGTATGCCACTTTCCAACCTCGTGCCGCAGCATATTGCCATCATTATGGACGGCAATGGTCGCTGGGCTAAAAAACGTGGCTTGCCAAGAACGGCCGGCCACAAAGCCGGTGTCGAAACTTTTCGCACTCTGGCGGAACACTGCAATACCTTGGGCGTAAAATATTTGACGGTTTATGCTTTCTCCACCGAAAACTGGAAACGTTCGCCGGAGGAAGTGTCCGGCATTATGTCCCTTTTGAAGGCATATCTTGACGAAGCGTTGCGGGATATCGAGAATAATCATGTCCGATTCTGTTTTTTTGGTGATCTGACTCGTCTACCGGATGACTTGTATCGGTCGTGTATAGAAGTGCAGAAGCGCTCTTCTGTGTATACACGTGTGCAAGTGAATTTCTGTATCAATTACGGTGGTCGTGATGAAATCGTCCGGGCTGCCCGGAAGTTTGCGGAAGATGTAGCATCCGGCCGGTGTAAGCCGGAGCAATTGACAGAATGTAGCTTTGCTTCTTATCTGGATTCTGCCGGTGTGCCGGATCCGGAATTGGTCATTCGTCCTTCTGGCGAGATGCGCACCAGTAATTTCCTGCCATGGCAAAGCGTATATTCGGAATATGTCTTTATGAATGTACTGTGGCCTGACTTCGGCCCGAAAGAGCTGGACGAAGCCATTGAACAATACCATCGGCGTCACCGCCGGTTTGGAGGCGTGTAAAATATGAAGATACGTATTATTGCATCGGTGGTCCTGTTGCCGTTGCTGCTCATTGTTGTTTTAGCATTGCCGAAGGTGTATACAGCCATTTTGTTCGGATTGATGGCATCGCTGGCAGCATATGAGTTGTTGCTGGGCACCGGTTATGTCAAAAGTATTCGCCTTGTAAGCTATGCAATGGTCATGGCTTTTTTGGTGACGCTGTGGAGCTACTTTGGTATGCCGTATGCATGGGGTGTGCTGGGAGTTCTTGCGTTGTTGGCCATATTGTTTGCGGAGATGATGTTCAGCCACATCAAGCTTCGCTTTGAAAAAGTCGCACTGGTGCTGGTAGCCGCATTGCTGATCCCATTTCTGTTTAGCAGTTTGGTGCGGATCCATACGGTTAGTGGTACCGGGCGGTATTTGATTCTGTTACCCTTTATTATTGCGTTTCTATCTGATTCTGCTGCGTATTTTGTCGGCAGATTCTTTGGAAAGCACCACCTTGCTCCGGTTATCAGCCCTAAAAAGACGGTCGAGGGTGCAATAGGTGGTGTCCTAGGTGCGGTTGTAGGTATGCTGCTCTATGGACTTGTACTGCAACTTGCTTTTGATTTCCGTGTGAACTACTTGTATGCTGTGATCTACGGTCTTGTTGGTTCCGTTGGTGGTGTGTTTGGCGATCTTTGCTTCTCTGTCTTGAAAAGACAGACGGGAATTAAGGATTACGGCAATCTAATTCCCGGACATGGCGGCATCCTAGATCGTTTTGACTCCATGATTATTGTCGGACCGCTGACGGAACTGATGCTGATTTTGATTCCCGTGGCGGTGAAGTGATATGGTACAATGTGTGACTGTTCTCGGTTCCACCGGCTCCATCGGTCGGCAGAGTCTGGATATTATTCGGCGACTGCCAATTCGGGTTGCAGCACTGACGGCTGGCACAAACGTGGAACGCATGGCTCAGCAATGCAGAGAATTTCAGCCGGAGCTTGCGGTGATGGCGACACATTCTGCAGCCATGATGCTTCAAAAAGCGATCGCCGATTTGCCCACAAGAGTTTCTTGGGGTGAGGAGGGGCTGATCGAAGCAGCCTCTATGGAAAGTGCCGACTGTGTTATCACCGCTGTGGTGGGCATGTTGGGGCTGAAACCGACCCTTGCGGCCATCCGTTGCGGCAAACGAATTGGTTTGGCGAATAAGGAGACGTTGGTATGTGCCGGCCAATTGGTGATGTCGGAAGTAAGGAAATATCATGCTCAGATCATCCCTGTGGACTCGGAGCATTCGGCGATCTATCAATGTCTGATGGGGATAGGCAATAAGTGTGAAGTTCATAAGCTAATTCTGACTTGTTCCGGCGGCCCATTTTATGGTATGAGCCGTGAACAGCTTCAAACTGTGACCAAAGCAGATGCATTGAAGCATCCAAACTGGAAAATGGGCCCGAAAATCACCATTGATTGCGCCACGTTGATGAATAAAGGCTTGGAAGTCATTGAAGCAATGCGACTGTATGGGATGCCACAAGAGCAGGTGGATGTGGTGATCCATCGTCAAAGCATTGTTCATTCTCTTGTGGAAACGGTAGATGGTGCAATCATGGCACAATTGGGCGCACCGGATATGCGCCTTCCGATCCAGTTGGCGTTGACGTATCCGCAGCGGCAGGCCTGCCCCGTAGAGCGGTTGGATTTGATCTCCTGTGGGACGCTTACCTTTTCAAAACCGGATCTGGATGTCTTTCCATGCTTGAAGCTTGCAATGGACTGCGCTCGCATGGGTGGGACCGCCTGCTCCGTAATGAATGGTGCCAATGAGGCTGCGGTTGAGCTGTTCCTTCGGGATAAGATCGGCTTCTATGATATTTATGATCTGGTAAAAGGTGCGGTTGAAAACGCACCTTATATTGAAATACCGACCTTGGAAGAGATTTTAGAGTCGGATCGTTTGGCAAGGGAATACGTTGCCAAGAAATATTCCTATTGAGTGAGGAAACTATGTCGATTATCTTTGCAATTCTGATTTTTAGTGTTTTGATTTTTGTCCATGAATTTGGACATTTTATTGCTGCCAAAGCGTCGGGCGTACAGGTCAATGAATTCTCGATGTTTATGGGACCTGCCATCTGGAAGAAGCAGATCGGTGAAACTTTATATTCCATTCGCTGCATCCCTATCGGTGGTTATTGCGCCATGGAGGGTGAGGATGAAGATACGGAAAATCCTCGCTCCTTCCAAAAGGCTGCATGGTGGAAAAGATTGATCATTCTGGTGGCCGGTTCGGCTATGAATTTTCTCATCGGCTTGTTGATTGTTGCCTGCATTCTATTCCCGATCAGTGCGGTGAACGTTTTGGAGGTGCAGTCTTTCGAAGAGTGGAGCACATTGGATGATTACGGTCTGCAGGTTGGCGACCGGATTCTGGAAGTCGATGGCGAAAAAATGTTGCTCTATAATGATTTTTCCATGATCCTATCACTTCATGGAGGCGAAGTCCATGATTTGGTTGTGCTGCGAAACGATCAGAAAGTGGTGCTGGATGACTTGCGTATGGAACTGCACCCGGTAACATTGGATGACGGAACGGAAGTAGAACGCTACGGCGTTACCTTCGGATATGAGCAGCTCGATTTTGGTGGAAAAGTGAAAAACATCTGGAATACCGCAATGGCTTGGGTGCGCACAGTTCGCCTGAGTTTGCAAATGCTCTTAACCGGACAGGCCGGGTTACAGGATATGACCGGTCCTGTAGGTCTTGTATCGCAGATGAACAACATGGCGCAGGCATCGGATGGATGGCTAGATGCCATGGTCAATATGCTGTATTTCGGTGGTTTCATTGCCGTGAATTTGGCTGTCATGAACCTGTTGCCCATTCCTGCGTTGGATGGCGGTAGAGTTGTGGCATTGCTGTTGACTACGGCGGTAGAAGGAATTACCAAAAAGAAAATCAACCCGAAATATGAAGGCTACATTCATGCAGCCGGTATGGTATTGCTGCTGATTCTCATGGCCGTTATTATGTTTAAGGACATTTTTACCATCTTTAAGGGGTAAGATCATGACCAGACAGATCCTCGTTGGGGGAGTGACCATCGGTGGTGGCGCACCGGTGGTCATTCAGTCCATGTTAAATACGAAGACTACGGATGTAGTCGGTTCTCTAGCACAAATTCGTGCATTGAAAACCGCTGGTTGCCAGATTGCCCGCCTGTCGGTACAGAATATGGCAGCGGCAAAGGGTTTTGCGCAGATTTGCAGAGAAAGCGAACTTCCGTTGGTGGCAGACATTCATTTTGATTATAGGCTGGCCATTGCTGCTGCCGAAGGCGGCGCAAGCAAGATCCGCATCAATCCGGGCAATATTGGTGGAGAAGATCGTGTCAGAGCTGTCGTGGATATCTGCAAAGAGCGTCACATTCCGATTCGCATTGGCGTTAATGGCGGCAGTCTGGATCCAAGACTTTTGGAAAAGTATGGTCATCCGACGGCTCACGCACTGGTGGAAAGTGCTTTTGAACATCTGCATTTGTTGGAGAAATTTGATTTTTATGATACGTGTGTATCCATGAAATCTTCAACAGTTGCTACTATGGTAGAGGCTGCCCGTCTGTTTCGTACCCGTTGCGATTATCCGCTGCATATTGGTGTTACTGAGACAGGACCGGTACGACAGGGGCTGATAAAGTCAGCCATTGGCATCGGTACATTGTTGTTGGATGGAATTGGTGACACCATTCGTGTCAGCTTGACTGACGACCCGGTGCAGGAAGTCTATGCGGCAAAGGATATTTTGCGCACAGTCGGACTTCTGCAGGATGGAGTGAATATCATCTCCTGTCCCACATGTGGTCGCACACAGATCGATTTGATCCAATTGGTCAATCAGGTGGATGCGGCCTTGAAAGATTGTGAGAAGCCGATTACAGTTGCGGTGATGGGTTGTATTGTCAACGGTCCCGGCGAAGCTCGTGAAGCGGACATTGGCATTGCTGGAGGAAATGGCTTTGGCATGATTTTTGAAAAGGGCGTACAGGTGGACAAGTTACCCTATGATGAACTTCTTCCGGCTTTACTGAAGCGAATAGAGAAGATGTAAGCACTTTGTGCCGATGCAAGCATCAGCACAAAGCCAAATTTACGGAATGAACATAGGCGATGTGGGTATTCGCCTCTACAAGGGATCTTGATATGAACGAATCAGTTTTATTTTTGAATATGTTTCCGGATTATGAGCCGCCTGAGGAGCTGAAAAGTGCGCTTTCTCAGGCGGCTATCGTAGCTGCTGATATCGATCCTGCCCAGCGTAGGATCGGTATGACGATCCATAGTGATGATTACATACCCGTTCGATTGTTGCAGCAGGTATCAGAGGATCTGCAGGAATTGTTTTCTCTGCAAAGTGTTGCTATCGCAGCGACCCATAATCCGATGCAGTTGCACGAGGTGGAGATGGAAGAACTGCGAGATTTGTTTGTTGCTCGCAATTCAATGAACCGTGGCTCGCTCGCCGGTGCGCAATGGTGCTGGAAGGATGATGATCTGACGATCCACCTTGCCGCCAATGGCAAGAAGCTACTGGAAGAGGCAGTGCCTTATGTAGAACGGGATCTATTTCGCCGTTTTCAGAGGCCTGTAAGAATTCACATCATTGCAGGGCAGGCATTGGAAGGTGATGCGCTATTTGAAGCAATGGAAAAGATGAGAGCCGAGATTATCGGAACGTTACCCCACGCTACCGCATCGCCTGCCGTACCGAAAAAAGTACCGCAAGTGCAAGCGACCACAGAAACCATCTACGGCAAAGCATTCCGCGGAAAAGCAACACCCATGCAGGAGCTGAATCTTGATATGGGGAGCATCATTGTGGAAGGCCGGGTTTTTGCGGTGGATCACCATGAACTAAAAAAACGCAATGCATGGGTCATCAATTTTGATATGACGGATCATACCGGCTCCGTACGCATTAACCGCTTTATGGAAGCAGGGGAGGCGAAAACCATTCTCGAGCGGGTGAAAGTGGGTGCTGTTGTGCGTGTTCAAGGTAGACCGGAGATGAGTCGGTATGATAACGAGATGATTCTCAAGCCATATGCCATCATGCCGGGCTCAATGCCTTCCAGACAAGACACCGCTCAGGGCGAAAAACGGGTAGAATTGCACCTACATACCACCATGTCTGCTATGGATGCCTTGACGGATACGGCTGCTGCGATCAAACAAGCTGCAGCATGGGGACATCGCGCCATCGCTATTACCGACCATGGTTGCTGCCAATCCTTTACGGATGCATTACACACCGTGGAGGATTGGAAAGGTCCTCCGAAAGTAGCCGGTACCAATGAAACCATCAAGATTCTATACGGTTGCGAAGGCTACTTTGTCAACGATGTGGATGACCGAATCGTGGTTCATGGAATGCAGGAGATGACCTTTGATGCGGAGTTTGTGGCGTTTGATCTGGAAACCACAGGCCTGTCTTCCCAGCGGGACAGGATCATCGAGATTGGTGCCGTCATTATTAAAAACGGCAGGGAAGTGGATCGATTCCAATCCTTTGTTGACCCACAGCAAAAACTGACGAAAGAAATTATTGATTTGACCGGCATTTCCGACGATATGCTGGTTGGAGCGCCACTGATTCAGGATGTTTTGCCGCGGTTCTTGGAATTCGTGGGAGATCGTGTGCTTGTAGCCCACAATTCCGATTTTGATACCGGTTTCATTCGTGCGGAGTGTGTCAGACAGGGATTACCATATACGTATACGGCAGCGGATACACTGATTCTGTCTCAGAATTTGTTGCCGCATCTAAACAGATTCAAGCTGGATATCGTAACAAATGCCCTGAGTTTGCCGGAATTTCAGCATCATAGAGCTGCAGATGATGCGAAGGCCTGCGGTTTGATCATGGCAAGACTGATGCGAATGCTAGAGCAGGAGCATGATATCCATTCCTTACAGGCGATCAATCCCGGAATGACTAGCTTGCGCAGTAAGAGCCGGATTGGGGACCGTCACGCCCGGCATATTGTATTATTTGCCAAGAATCAGATGGGCCTGCGAAATCTGTATCATCTGATTTCCCTTGCGAATCTGCAATACTTTAAGCGTGTCCCCAGAATTCCAAAGTCGGAGCTGCTGGCACTTCGGGAGGGCTTGATCATCGGCTCTGCTTGTGAAGCCGGTGAATTGATTCAGGCGATTCTGGATGGAAAAAGTGATGATGAATTAAAACGCATTGCTTCTTTCTATGATTATCTGGAGATTCAGCCCATTGCCAACAATCGTTTCATGATTCAAAGCGACAAGTACGATATTCACAGCGATGAAGATCTGCGAAATCTGAATCGGACCGTTGTAAGACTCGCAGATGAACTGGGCAAATTGGTTGTAGCGACCGGTGATGTTCATTTTCTGAATCCTGAGGATGAGGTGTTTCGTCGGGTATTGCTGGCAACTCGTAATTTTGACAGCGCTGATCAACCGACGCCGCTGTACTTCCGCACCACGGATGAAATGCTGGAGGAATTCGCCTATCTCGGTGCGGATCGGGCCTATGAAGTGGTGGTTACCAACCCTAACCTGATTGCAGATATGTGCGAAACACTGCGACCGGTGCCCCATAATTTGTTTGCACCTAAGATCGAGAATTCCGTAGAGGATCTAAAGGCATTGGTATATGGTAAATTCCATCGCCTTTACGGAGATCATCCGCCACAGCTTTTTGTTGATCGTGTTGAAACAGAATTGCACGATATTATCACCTGTCACTATGATGTGATCTATATGTCCGCCCAGCGACTGGTGCAAAATTCTCTGGAAAACGGCTATCTTGTTGGATCACGTGGCTCTGTTGGTTCTTCTATTGTGGCTTATCTTTCCGGTATCACGGAAGTGAACTCTTTTCCGCCCCATTACCGTTGCCCAAATCCGGATTGCAAACATACCATTTTGGATGTTCCTCAAGAGTATAACTGCGGCGCAGACCTTCCGGATGCCTGCTGTCCACTTTGTGGAGCAAGGCTTGAGAAGGATGGATTCAATATTCCTTTCGAAACCTTCCTTGGTTTTGGCGGTGACAAAGTGCCGGATATCGATTTGAATTTCTCTGGTGAGTATCAGGCAGAAGCCCATAAGTACTGCATTTCCATGTTCGGTTCGTCCCACGTATTCCGGGCCGGTACGATTGGCACCGTAGCTGAGAAGACCGCATTCGGCTTCGTCAAAAAGTACATGGAGCAGGTTGGCAAGCAGGTATCCAAGGCAGAGGAAGCCAGACTTGCCTCCGGCTGTGTCGGTGTTCGACGCACGACTGGGCAGCACCCCGGCGGTTTGGTCGTCATTCCACAGGAGAACGAGATCTGGGATTTCTGTCCTGTGCAGCACCCGGCGGATGATCCTACATCGGATCAGATCACGACCCATTTTGAATATCACTCCATGGAGGAAAACCTCCTGAAACTGGATATGCTGGGCCATGATGATCCGACGATGATCCGCATGATGGAGGATATGACCGGCGTAGATGCCAAGACGATTCCTTTGGATGACAAAGGAACTATGTCCATTTTTACATCCTCCAAGATCCTTGGTTATGAAAATGATCCGTTGCTCGGACCGACCGGCGCAGTTGGTGTACCTGAGTTTAACACAAGATTTACCCGAGGTGTGTTGTTAGATACCATGCCGGAGAAATTTGATTTTCTGGTTCGGATCTGCGGATATACCCATGGTACGGATGTGTGGCTGGGAAATGCAAAGGATCTGATCAATTCGAAAACCGCAACGGTGGATCAAACCATCGGCGCCCGTGATGATATAATGCTCTACCTGATCTCCTGCGGCTTGAAGGATAAGCGGGCCTTTAAGATCATGGAATCAGTTCGCAAGGGTAAGGGTTTACCGGAAGGGGCAGAAGAGGAGATGATCGCTGCCGGTGTGCCGGACTGGTATATCGGATCCTGCAAGAAAATCAAGTATCTGTTCCCCAAGGCCCATGCAGTTGCCTACTGCATGATGGCATTCCGTATTGCTTGGTTTAAGGTGTATCATCCGTTGGCGTTCTATGCGGCCTATTTCTATCGCAGAAGTCAGAAAGGTGGATTCGATGCTGCGCTGATGACTGGCGGCATTGCGGCAGTACAAGCCAATATTGCTGCAATTGACCAGAATGAAGACGCAACGGCGAAGGACGAAGACCTGCTGACGACTTTGGAAGTGGTGTACGAATTCTACCTGCGGGGCTTTGATTTTGCTCCGATCAACATCTATGAAAGCCATGCTACGAAGTTTTTGATCAAGGACGGAAAGATCTTGCTACCCTTTGTGGCGATTTCCGGCTTGGGCGAAAGTGCGGCTTGGGATATAGTGGAAGGTCGTGTCGGAAGAGATTTTCTTTCCATCGAGGAATTCTCGGATGCATGCCCAAAGGTCAGTAAGACCCACATCCAAATGCTCAAAGATGCCGGCGCATTCGGTGATCTGCCGGATAGCAGTCAGGTCAGTTTGTTTTGAATGCGGAATGAAGAACTTTCTAATGTTACATTTGGTTGCGGAAATGTTTTGCTTCCGTGGTAGACTTTTTTCATTGCCAATTCTACAATGAAGCCATCTTCAAGGAGGTGTATTCTATGACAATGGGAGAAAAAATACTGAAGCTTCGCAAGGCCCATGCCTGGAGCCAGGAGGAACTGGCAGATCGGGTCGGTGTGACCCGGCAAGCAATTTCCCGGTGGGAATCGGATTCTGCGAAGCCGGATGCGGACAATATCATCCAGCTGGGCAAGCTGTTTGGCGTATCGTCAGATTATCTGCTTTGCATTGAGGAAGCTTCTGCCGCAACAATATCTGCAAGCCCTGATGCTACGCGGCTGGAGGGTAAAAACGAACTGTACAGACTGGTTGTAGGTGTTACGTTCGTAACCTTAGCCGTGATGGCATTCTTTGCACTGGCCTTGATCAGTGCGATCGATCCGTGGGGATACGGTGATGACCGAAATTACTATTATGGAATTGTTGGTTATGTGCTTGCCCATGATCTGGAATGGCTGATTGCTTGTATGATACTTTTGCTCCTGGCAGGATTGGTTATGCTGCTGTGGAAGTATGTGAAACAGTTCTGTAATTGGCTTCGACAGACGCTTGGCAAGAAATGAAGATACCGGAGTGTAAATCTTTGGATTACACTTCGGTTTTTCTTGACTTGAAACAGGATTATGATATGATAAGTACATAAGAACATAGGAGTGATGACCATGCAGAAAACTGAGAAGCAATTCCATATTCAGTGCGTTGAGGGCGATGTGGGCCGATATGTTTTGCTGCCCGGCGATCCGGGTCGGTGCGAGGCTATTGCCGCACATTTTGATAACCCCGTACATATCGGTATGAATCGGGAATATAACATCTACACCGGTACGTTACTTGGGCAGAAGGTATCCGTTTGCTCTACCGGTATCGGTGGTCCCTCTGCAAGTATTGCAATGGAGGAACTGGCGGCAATCGGTGCCGACACCTTTATCCGAGTGGGTACTTGCGGTGGCATTGCGCTGGATGTATTGCCCGGCGATGTGGTGGTGGCTACCGGTGCGATCCGGTTTGAGCATACGTCTATGGAATATGCGCCGATCGAATTTCCGGCAGTATCGGATTTTGACCTTGCAATGGCACTCAAGGTCGCCGGCGAAGAGCTTGGGTATCGTATTCACACCGGTGTGGTTCAATGCAAAGACAGCTTCTATGGGCAGCACAGCCCGGAGAAGAGCCCGGTTTACTACGAGCTGCTGAACAAATGGGAAAGTTGGAAGCGGCTTGGTGTCAAGGCCAGTGAAATGGAGTCTGCTGCCCTGTTTGTAGTGGCTTCAGCTTTGGGCGTGCGCTGCGGTAGCTGCTTCCATGTGGTATGGAATCAGGAACGGGAAAAGGCAGGACTGTTCATGCCGATGACGGAAGATACATCCGGTGCTATTCGCGTGGGAATTGAGGCGTTAAAGAAGATTATTGCCGCTGATTTGGCGCAGGAATGAGCAAATTTCCCCCATTTTTATTTTTTTTTGGAAGAGTTGCATCTTTTGGTGCAACTCTTCCTTCATTTTTGACTATGGGTGAAAGGGGGTCATTGTAATATGATCAAGACAGGACAAGAGTTGGCAGACGCCTGCAGAAATCTTGCCAGTCATCACAAAACGCTTTATGTACTCGGATGCTTCGGGTGGCCAATGGATGCTGCCCATCAGAACAGAAGTATTCAAGCGTATGCCTTTAACAGGAAGGCGGAACGAGTAGAGAAAATCCGTGCTGCACAGGAGAATACGTTTGGGTTTGACTGTGTAAACATGATCAAAGCTTTGCTCTGGGGGTGGTGTGGCGACACCAAACATACCTATGGAGGTGCGGTGTACGTATCCAATGGCGTACCCGACATCAACGCCAACACTATGATCCGGCAATGTAGCGATGTGTCCACGGATTTCTCCAAGATACAGGTGGGGGAGGTGTTGTGGATCAATGGGCATATCGGGGTGTACATCGGTGATGGCCTTGCAGTAGAGTGTACTTATCGGTGGGCAGACGGTGTTCAGGTGACTGCGGTACATAATATTGGTAGGAAGGATGGCTACCAAGGTCGGGAATGGACCAGTCATGGAAAATTGCCCTATATTTGCTACGAAGAATCCTATGAATTGACGCATCCGGTGCTAAGAATGGACGACCGTAGCGAATCGGTGCGGGCGTTGCAATTTTTGCTTATCGGCCGTGGATTTGACTGCGGATCTTGTGGTGCGGATGGAATCTTTGGTAAGGATACACATGAAGCTGTGATCCTCTGTCAAAGAAAAGCCGGTTTGTCAGAAAACGGTGTTGTGGATGCGAAGACGATGTATTCTTTGATGGGAGGTGAAGACATATGAGTGAAACCATACTGGTTGCGCTGATTTCCGGCGGACTGTCCTTGTTGGGGATCTTGATTACGAATCATTCTGCGATTCGAAAAAGTGAAAATGTAATTCGTACTTCACAGGCAGTAACGGATGCAAAGCTGGATGAGCTGACCCGGGAAGTACGGGAAATGAATCGCATAACTTTGCAAATGCCGGTGGTAGAGGAACAAATCAAGGTCATCAATCATAGGATAGCAGACCTAGAAGCATTTCACAGACCATTATCCTAAGGGGGCGTCGTATGGAATTTCTAAAAAATCTTGCAGCGTTGATCAAGGTCAAGACTATGGTTACCTTAACGGTGATCACGGTTTTTACTGTCTTATCTTTGCGCGGGGACATCACGGGTGACAATGTCATGGTAATCGTATCCACTGTCATTGCGTTTTATTTTGGAACCGTTGCGGAGAAGAATTCATAAAGTACATAACAAAGGCCATGGTTCATTGAAAACCATGGCCTTGTTTTTGGTGGTTCGATTCAATAGTTTCAGAAAAACGTGCTTAAACTGATCATATGAACAGAAAAAAACCGAGGCAAATGCCTCGGTTTTTTGGCGGAGCAGGAGGGATTTGAACCCTCGGTACCCTTTTGGGGTACACACGATTTCCAGTCGTGCCCGTTATGACCACTTCGATACTGCTCCAGATATGTGCTACTCATTAACAGCTTGAACATATTACTACACTTTCCTGCGTTTGTCAAGACCCAATTTTACATATTTTTCACCATTTTGTCGCAGACTATAGGACGCATCAACATTAGAAAAGAAAAGTGGCGGTTTCAGGAAACCGCCACCATTTCATTCTTCCGTTGAATTCAGATCCTGCAGTTTGGGACCTTGGGTAAAATAAACACGAATGTAGTCTGCAAAGGCGATCAAAAGGACAATGGCATCAATGAGCGTCAGAATGCTTACCACGTTTTCGCCAATATTAGGCAGCAACACCATCAGAATCAAGCTGATAAACAGTACCGTTGTGCTAATTTTTCCGGTCAATAGCGCACCGGAGAGAATTTTCCCCTTTCGTAGGGCAAACAAACCTGCAATCAACTGAAAGGTTTCTTTGATGACAAACAGTACCACCAGATGCAACAGTACCGGATACCGAATGGCAAGGCAAACGATCAAAGCAAATTGCGTGGCTTTGTCAGCAACAGGGTCCAGCACTTTACCGACAGTGGAAATCATGTTAAAGTGCCGGGCAATTTTGCCGTCGACCAGATCCGTCAGGCAGGATACGGCTAAAATCGCACCAGCAACGTAGTAATCTTTGCTTTCATCGGCATTAATATAGATGATAATGTAAATGGGAATCAATATCAACCGAAACAGACTCAGGGCGTTTGGGATGGTAAACAATTCCTTCTTCCAATCCTTTATGATCATGCGTGGTGTCCTCCATGGCAGAGGAATGTAAAATCTGCCAAAAATCATTATAGATAAAATTGAACTGATAATCAAGCCCATTTGACAGAAATTTATAAATTCTTTAAATTCTCTTCACTGGATTTTTACCAAAACAGAATCTCTTTAATCTCGTTGAAGCAAATTTGCAGCCATAGGGAAGTGGAGTGCTAGGTGTTTCCATGTGACCTTATCTAGCTCCCCGGTTTCAGGCAAGTTGCTTAAGTTTTGAAAGGCAGACAAAGATGTGAAAGTAGGAATATCTAAAACCCCAGTAAAGCCGGGAGCGGGAATACTTCCATATGTCAGTGACAGAACAGTTAAGATCGCTTGCACAAGATAGATATTTGGGTGACGTTGACCACGACGGATCACCTCGTTTGGATTGAGTACCACCCATAGCGGCTGCGCCTCATCCACGAGGATCAAAGATTTCTCATATATAGGAACGATCGTATCCCATGTTTCCTGATCGGTTACTCCGGTAATGTTCAGTCCGTTCTTTCGCTGGAAAGCGGAAACAGCGTTCATTGTATCCGTTCCGTAGATACCGTCGGGAATGACACTCGGTTGTAATGGATCCGACTCCGCAATGACGCGCAGCATCGTTTGCAGACTACGGATGGGTTGTGCTATGAAGGACTCGTTTGGTCTCATCGAACTACCTCCGATCCGATTGGGTCACTCTGCCCCACAGAAAGATTCTGTCCCGGAAATTGAGTCAAGGTTGTAGTTTTGGAATAACGCGTACCGTTGCGCATGGCAAATGCAGGTACAGACATATCCGGAAATTCTTCGCCGGTGCGCAAATGCCGATTCTCGATGCCGGAAAACTGGTCATAGATCTCATCCCAAGTTGGATCGTCGACCTGTCCTGTTTCGGGAAGACCAAAGAATCGCTGAGCAGCACGAACAGCGCTTTCCGTTGCTGGTCCGAATATGCCGTCGATGTTCAACGGGGGGATTTGGGGAATAAACTCACTCATCATTGAGAGCATATACTGCAGATGACGTATTTTTTCTCCGGAGTCACCCAACTGCAGGGGGGAGGGATACTGCCAGTTAATTGCATAAAACTGCTGCCCCAGACTGCGCAACTCCGACAAGGATGTAACTGCGGTATATAGTCGAACCAACGCATACCATGTGGCCGGTCCGACGATGCCATCGGGATTTAGATTGAAGATTTCCTGAAATGCCCTTACAGATGCCTCGGTGCGGCTACCGTATATGCCGTCAACCGCTGCCAATTTGGGGATCGCAGGGTAATTCTGTGCGATACGATTGAGTGAAGTCTGCACGACTACAACATTGGGGCCGGAGCTGCCTCGCCGTAAGGGTGTACCGGGGTATGAAGAAGTGATGCCTCGAATGGGGGCATCGGCAACGATCTCAACATTACCATAATAGTTTTGAAGGATTCGTGGATAACTGTAACCTTGCTGCGCAAGATTCTGACTGCCCCATTGACTCAAACCTTCGCAGGTAACCGTGGTACCGTTACAAAATTTTGCTGCCAATGGCTCCACAAAACCGGGTCTGCGCAGATAATCGTTGAATAATTCATCCACCAAACGAGAAACATTTTCAAAATAGCTTCTGCCATTGATAAAGGCCTGATCATATGCTGTGTTGTTCGTGATCTCAAAATCATAGCCACGGCTACGGTAAAACTCTGTGTAGACACGATTGAGTGCAAAAGAGGTGATCGCCAAAATATTGGCACGCAGAGCATCTTCGTCCCATGTCGGATAGATCTCACTGGACGCAACATTTTTTATGTAATCCGAAAATGGAACTGTTACATTTGCCGCATAGGCAGACGGCGCACCTAAATGAACCGTGATGTATTGCGGTACATAGGGAAGAACGGTCGGCATGGCTACACCTCCTTACAGATTTTGCGGCGGTATGTCAAACAGCTCGGATTGATCCCATTGTGCAGGAAGCTCTGAGAGTGGGATCATCTCCAAATCTTGAACGGTTACGGTGTTGTCGAACACCTGCAGATGGTCGATTTGAATTTGTTCGTATCCGCGCAGTCTTGCATGGAGATTAACTGACGTGAAGGGTGCTTGCATACTTCCGGGAGATTGACTTTCATTGAGTGGGGGTGTCGGTACTTCGATGGGCAGGATGCGACCGCTGCGGTCTGTTAGACGCATAGCGATGGCTGTGCCATCCGTGGCAGTTACTGTAATGGTGACATCCTCCAGCGGGATCTGGGCATTGCTGGCATAGGCGTGTACCTGTATCGAGCCACTTGCTGACAAACAGAATTCCTCCTTTATGATGTTCTGTCATAGAATATGCGCCAACGCCGGAAATGTGCGCAAAAAAACAGGGAACAAATTTGTTCCCTGTTTTTTGCAGGAGGTGATATAAAATGGCGGATCAATCGTGCAAAGAGCCTTCGCCACCCATAAGAGCCGTCATTTCTTCGATGCGTTCCAGAGGGAACGGCGGATTGGCCAAAGGTTTCATTGCGATAGACATTAGTTTCATAGGATTATCATCGGCCAGGACACGATTAGAGCTGAGCTCGCCACAGCGTTTGCAGCGATGGATGATCGCCCATTCACCCTTGTTGCGGACCCATACGGCAATGGGTTCCATGACGCCGCCACAGTCGGAAGCGCGGTCGCCGGGATCGATGTCTACATGCAAACTGCAAAGGCAGTTTGGGCAGTGGTTGCGGTGGTCACTACCGGCACCGGCAGGTACAACGGGTCTGCCACAGTTGCGGCAGTTGAAGGTTTCTTCGCAGGCGTGGGTCTTATAATAGCCTTTTTCGTACTGGCGTCTTCTGTTTTCTCGATTCATAGTGTTACACCCTTTCCTTGATGATTCCATTATAATCGCCTTTTCAAAGTTGTCAATGCAAAGTTCGGTCTTCCGATTTTCACCAAGATTCGCTGAATTTATGAATTATAATACGGCAAGTATCATGTATCAAAAGGGAGTAGCGTATGAAACAGCTTACATCAAATTATAGTTCATCCCGAAAATCAAAGCGCAATGATCATCGGCATTCCCACTTAAAGCTGCTGTGGGGATGGGTTGGTTATTTTATTCTATATTTCTTGACGGAGAATTTCATTCCGGCGCAGAATTGTACACCGGTACATATATGGCTGGATGATTGGATCCCATTTTGCGAGTATTTCCTGATACCCTATGTATTCTGGTATTTCCTCATTGTGATGTCGTTGGGATATTTTCTTCGGCACGATGTGGAATGCTTTCGGCAATTGCAGACATATATCACCATTACTCAGGTTGTAGCAATGGCAGTATATATTCTGTTTCCGAATCGGCAGGATCTGCGGCCAACGGAATTTCTGCGAGAGAATTTTTTGACAATGTGTGTCCGGATTTTGTATCGTTTCGATACCAATACGGGTGTATGTCCATCCTTGCACGTTGCTTACTCCATCGGAATTGCTTCTGTGTGGCTACGCAAAAGAGATGCGCATCTATGGTGGAAAATATTTGTGGTACTGTCGGTGATCCTGATCTGCCTGTCGACCCTGTTTGTGAAACAGCACTCTGCATTGGATTTCTTGGCGGCTTTACCAGTATGTGCTTTGGCTGAGATTCTTGTTTTCGGTAGAAAAAGTATTCTAAATCGCAAAAATAAAACAGCAGGATAAAACCTGTCATTTTGTTCGATCGGGTCAGCAAACATAGCAAAGTGAAGATAATAATATCCGGTTACTACAAGAATGGCACATCATTGCAAACGTGTAATCTTGGATGAAGAGGAATGTATCAAAAAACGGCAGATTTCCGTCGAAATCTGCCGTATATTTGGTCGGAGTGGCGGGATTCGAACCCGCGGCCTCATGGACCCGAACCATGCGCGATACCAAACTTCGCCACACCCCGATGCCACGATATTATAATGAATTATTTCCCCATTGTCAAGTAGAAAAGGTTGTTTTTTATGAAAAGGCGATAAACTGATCAGAAAAATATGGCGATCTACGTAATTTCTTCCACACAGTGTTGGCAAGCTTCTTGCAATCGATATTCAGACGTGTTATAATCCCAATGTCAAGATTGGATATTGATCATATCGGACGAAAGGAGATCCTAATGAAAAACGTTTTCTCCGCAATTTCTTTATTGTTGATCCTTCCGCTGTTGTTGGCCGCGTGTGCTCCTGCTGCCCCTGACACCAGCGACCAACCCTCTACCACAGATAGCACATCTCCAATTGCAACAGAACCAACATCCGGTGATACATCTGCCCCCACACAAACCACCCCACAGCCGACGGAATCGGTATCAACGGATCCTCAGCCGACTGAAACAGCTCCAACGGAAACGCAACCGACGGAAACCGAGCCCGCTCCGACGGAATCTCAGCCCACTGAAACCACTCCTGCCGAGACGGATCCACAGCCTACTGAACCAACGCCGACAGATCCTGAGGAACCAGAGCAGCTACCACAGACAAATGTGTATCTTGTGGGTGATTCAACGGTTTGCGAATTTGCCGACGCATATTTCTATCCCCGTTATGGGTATGGTACGCAGTTGAGTAACTATTTGAATGACAAAGTGACGATCCATAATCTTGCGCTTTCCGGCAGAAGCTCCAAGAGCTTTATTTTGGAAGAGAATTACCAAACGCTACTAAGTAATCTGAAAGCGGGAGATTACTTGATCATCTCTTTTGGTCATAACGACGAAAAGAGTGATGACGCAGCACGCTTTACCGACGCCAGTAAGGATTATACGATTCAGGGTTCTTTTGGTTATTACTTGTACCAGTATTATATCAAAGTGGCTCGGGAAAAAGGTGCAACCGCAATCCTATGTACGCCGATTGTCCGTGCTGCAACAGACAATGATTATTCCGGTACGGAAGCGCATATTACATCCAACGGTGACTATCGCAAGGCGATCGTTGATCTTGGTGCGGCAGAAAATGTACCTGTGATCGATCTGACGTCCATTACAAAGGCCCGTTATAGTGAATTGGGCTATGCAAAGGCCATTGAGTATCACGCAACGATTGCCGGCAAGTATGCATCCGATGGTGTTACCGTGATCGCAAATGTGGATACCGTAGATAAGACACATCTGAATATTTACGGTGCGAAGTATGTCGCATATCGTCTGGCAAAGGAACTGAAGAATGTTTCCGGTATTGGAAACTATGTTCTAGACAACATTCAGGAACCGACGGCAAAGGATCTGCAGCCGAATCCAAATTATGTCGTACCGGATTATGCTGCGCCGGATCTGGCAAACTACACGCCCGCTGACCAGTTCAAAACGATCTCCGATGGCTGGTACGGCACTGCCTTTGGTGATGTGGGCGGTAATCCGCAGAGTAGCGGAAACGGCTATGTTGCGAAAGAGGACACGGCTGGTATTTTTACCGTTGGTCAATCTGCAGGCTCCAGTAAAGGTAAATTCTCCACTTCCACAGATGGTTTCGCTTTCGTCTTCCGACAAGTGGAAGCATCCAAAAATTTCAAGCTGACAGTCACTGCGACTGTGATCACTGCGGCCGATTCTGTGAATCAGGCAGGCTTCGGCTTGATGCTTCGTGATGATGTATATCTGAACGAATCTGCTACCAACTCGTCTATCAAGAGCAATTATGTGACAGCCGGACTATTGGGAGGTTCCTCGTCTACAACTGTCCTGTTCAGCCGCGAGAATGGTTCGCTTACAAAGGGCGACAAATTTGGTTCTACTGCATATGCAGCAGGCGATACCTTTACTATGACCATTGAACGCGTGGGGCAAAGTGTGACGTGTGCCATTATCCATAACGGTACGACCTATACGACGACCCACTATGACTTCGACTTCTTTGCCGTGGATTCGGAGTATATGTACGTGGGAATGTTCGCCAATCGGGGTACCATTGTTGAATATACAGATGTGCGTTTCAGCATCACCGGTGATTCTCAGGGTGCATAGTTGAATCAGTGTCAAAGGGCTTCCGATCGGAAGCCCTTTCTTTTTTGGGATAATGAAACCGAAGCGCTCGTATGTATACAACAGGGGGGATTATCATGCATTATCAAATCCGATATGGGTCATCCATTCATGTCAAAAAGATACGGAAGAAGCCGGGTCTTGCAGTGATTCTTTTTGGTATTGCCGCAATACTACTGGTACTAAATCGATTGGGCGTTGGCGAAGTGCTGATGCAGTGGATCCTTCCGGGTGATCCGGATGTGACTCGCTCTGCGCTAGAGACAATGCTGCAGCAGATTCGGCAGGGGATGCAGGTTACGCAGGCCTTTACAACATTCTGTAAGGAGATCATCGACAATGGAACGCTCTACTGAGGTTTCCGCTTCCGCTGTATTTCTCATCAGTATGGCGCTAGCACTTTTGATTCTGCCATTTCGGTGGCTGATGGCGTGGCTAATAGCGGCGATGGTTCATGAATTCGGTCATTATGCGGCGATTCGATTGTGCGGTGGTCGAGTGCGGCGCTTCTTTTCGGGATATGGGGGCGCTGTGATGGAAGTAGAAGGGGTGAGTGGTATTACGGAGGCTTTGTGTGCGGTCGCTGGGCCTGCAGCGGGCTTGTTACTGCTGCTGACCGCACGGTGGATGCCTGTTTTGGCTGTCTGTGCGTTGGTGCAATCACTTTATAATTTTCTACCACTGTATCCGTTGGATGGAGGACGGGCATTTCGAGCGTTGATGCCATTGCTGTTTTCTCAAGAGACTGCCGATAAATTATCCAAAACGGCATCCATTTGCTGCCTTTTGGCTGTGTGGGCTGTTTCGATTTATGCGGCAATTTGGTTGAAAGTGGGGATGTTGCCTCTGGTGGCGGGACTAATGATGACGAGGAAAGCAAAATTCTGAATCTATGGAAAAAAGTGTTGTGATTCAGCGGATTTATGTGATATAATAATCAAAAATGTGCTGGAGGAGATATAATATGGCCATTGATTCCCTGCATGAGAAAATTCGAAAACTAAAAAATCCTTCTATGGTGGATTTCGGTTTTTGCGAGGACTGTATTCCGCCTCACATCGTGTCACAGGAAGATGGCATTTTGAATGCTTATGTTCGCTTTTGCCGTGAGCTTTTAGAAGGATTGAGAGGATTTGTACCAGCGGTCCGTTTTTCCTTCAGTCACTTTGCTTTGTGCGGTCCGGAAGGGTTGCAGCAGCTATCCGGCCTGCTGAAAGATGCATCAGCAATGGGTTACTATGTAATGTTGGACGGTCCTGCAATTCATTCACCTTGGGCGGCTGAGCACGTGGCAAAGACGTTTTTTGAGGGAGATCGCTACGTATGTGACGGTCTGATTATCAGCCCATATATCGGATCTGATGCCATCAAGCCCTTTGTGCCTTATTGCAAGGATAATAAAGATCTCTTTGTGATTCTTCGCTCGCCTAACAAGTCTGCAGCAGATCTGCAGGATCTGCTAACCGGTACACGTCTGGTTCACAATGCAGCGGCGGATATAGTCAATCGATTTGGAGAACCGATCATTAGCCGATGCAGTTATTCCAGGATCGGTGCGGTTGTGAGCGCCAGCTCTGCCAACTCTATCCGCAGCATTCGATCTGGCTATAAGTATATGTACTTATTGGTGGATGGACTGGATTATCCCAGCGGAAATCATAAAAACTGCAGTTATGCTTTTGATCGTTTTGGCTACGGTGCAGTGGTTAGCGCCGGACCTTCCATTACGGCAGCTTGGAAGGAAAATGCGTCGGATGGGTCAGACTATGTGGAGCAGGCCAAGCAGGCTGCGGAACGGATGAAGAAGAATCTGCTACGCTATATTACCGTTTTGTGAGGTTTCTATGATAAAGATTTACGGAAGTATGCTCTGTCCTGACTGTGTTCAATGCTGTGCTGACCTGGACCGAGTCGGAATTCCCTATGAATATTTGGACTTTGGTGCGCACTTGGGCAATCTCAAAGAATTTCTCCTGCTGCGCGACCGACCGGAGTTTGATCCCATCCGCAGTTCGGGCATGATCGGCATTCCCTGCATTTTGCTTGAGGATGGGACTATTACCTTTTCTTGGGATACCTTTATGGAGTGAAGGAACCAATGCGAACCGCCGATACGGATCAACGGTTCGCATTTGATCGCCGTCAATCAGTACCGCGGTGGCATAATACGGCTATGGCCGGTACTGTCGGTATGATCGCCGCCGGGGATCATATCCGTAGGTGTGCTGCCCGGAGTAGTATCATGAGATGGCTCGGTTTGGCGTGTTGTTTCGGTTGGCAGGGTCGTCGGGCGGGTAGTCGGGTGTGTGGTAGCCGGTTGTGTGACCGTCGGAGTGGTTCCCGTGGGATTTGATGTTTCATTACCTACATTTCTGCGGCAACCGGCAAACGTAGCGGCGACAAGCAGTACACTCAGCGCCAGAATCGCATATTTTTTCATTGTCTTTACCTCCTGAAAAGTTGGGATTCCGTGGCTAGTATGTGCTATGAACAGAAAATTAGACTGGAAAATACCGCCGATGCGGCACTTGCGGAAAATTGTGATTGATATTTTTCGACCGATGTATTATAATATGAAAAAACTACATATAAGGAGAACTTTTCCAAATGAAGAAGCTCACTGTTCAGAAAAACGCAGAGTGCATGGCCTGTTTAGAATGTGTGCGTGCCTGTTCTCAGGCGTTCTACAAGGAGTTTGACCCGGATCTTAGCTGCATTCAGATCGTTGCCGGAAAGAACGGCGCCGCAAAGCCCAATGTGTGCATTCAGTGTGGCAAGTGCATGCGCACCTGCGAGCATGGTGCTATTACCCAGAATCCGAAGACCGGCGTATACATGATCAATAAGAAGCTGTGCGTGCAATGCGGTGCTTGTGTGGCTGCCTGTCCTATGAAGGTCATGGTGATGAAGCCCGAGTCTCCTGCCTCTAAGTGTATTGCCTGCGGTATTTGCGTGAAGGTGTGCCCCATGGAGATTCTGGAGGTCGTGGAAAAGTAATTGCCGCTCCACATGAATATTGCGCTCCACGGGCAGAATTGCCCGTGGAGTTTCTAATTTGTTACAGAAAATTCTTTATGGAATAATTGCATATTTGTTCGGAATGTGGTATAGTAATTTAGATATGATATACCCGGAGGCGTTTATGACTGAATTGACTGTTTTGCAGCAGAATTTGGCGGAGGCCGATTTGCTTTGCCCGCTGAAATATAACGAGCCCATGCTTGGCCATACGTCCTTTCGGATCGGCGGGCCAGTTGAGGTAATGGCGTTTCCTCGCAGTCGTGAAGAACTGTCGCAACTGCTGAAGGTTGCAGAAACGCTTTGTGAAAAGCCGGTCATTTTAGGGGCAGGAACCAATGTGTTGGCACCGGATGAAGGCTTGAAGGGCATTGTGATCTGCTTAAAAGATGCCTTGGACGGTATGCAGATATTGGAAAACGGTATGCTGCAAGTATTGGCCGGCGTAACAATGACCCGTGCTGCGCTGTTTGCTTCTAATCAGGGGCTGACGGGTCTGGAATTTGCCCATGGAATTCCGGGCACGGTAGGCGGTGGCGTATATATGAATGCCGGTGCTTATGGCGGTGAGATCAAAGATGTGGTCGAAACCGTTGAGGTCATGGATTTTGAGGGAAACATTCGCATCTTCTCCAATGATGAAATGCGGTTTTCATATCGCCATAGCATTTTAGAGGAGATCGACGGCATTGTTATAAGCACCACATTCCGGTTGCAACATGGCCAAACTCAGCAAATTCGAGAAACAATGCGGCAATTGCAGGCAAAACGTAGTGCTTCTCAACCATTGCAACAACCTTCTGCTGGTTCGGCTTTCAAGCGACCGATCGGAGGATATGCGGCTGCGCTGATCGATCAGGCCGGTCTGAAGGGTTTTGCTGTTGGTGATGCTGCGGTTTCCACTAAGCATGCCGGATTCGTGGTAAATCTTGGTAATGCCACTGCAAACGACGTAAAAAAACTACTCAAACAGGTATCTGATATCGTTTTTGAGAAGTCCGGTATTCGGCTCGAACCAGAGATTCGGATCTGGTGAGTACGAGGAGAAAAAAGATGAAACGTATACTGTCACTGCTACTGTCGGTGTTTCTGTTGCTGGGTTTGACGCAATGTACCCACCCTGATCATACGGTTACGGATCCAACCGACGCAATACTGCAGACGCAATCGGCTTCCACGACGCCGACAACATCGACTGTAACACAGCCCACACAGTCGCAACCGACGGAACCGGAGCAAACCATCACAACAGAGCCTATGCAACCTCCAACATTACCGTCATTGCCTGAGCCGGATCCGAATGTGGCTGTGGAGGTAGGGGAAGATGTTTTGGTCCGTGTCTCGGACTATATTCCCGGCGCACAGCAGTTACTTGCTTATGCAACACAGCAAAATTTTACCGGCAAAAAGATCTATGATTTTGAAGACGCTTATCTTCGCTATGGTACCGTAAAAAAGCTGAAAGCGGTATTTGACGAATTGGTAGAGCAAGGCATTGGAATCCTGATATGGGACGGCTTTCGCCCGTTGTCTGCGCAAGCAATGCTTTGGGAGCGTTGTCCGAATGAAACCTATGTATCCAATCCTGTTACAGGAAAGTGTACCCACTGCAGAGGCAATGCCGTGGATTTGACCCTCATCGACCTTTATACTGGTCAAGAACTGGAAATGCCTTCGGAATATGATGATTTTTCATCTCTTGCAGATCGTGATTACAGTGATTGCAGTCCTGAGGCGGCTAGCAATGCCCTTCTGCTACAGACTATAATGGAAAAACACGGTTTCATAGGTTATTCTTCGGAATGGTGGCATTTTACGGATACCGTCACCTACGATAAGGAAAGTTGGTTTGATCCCGGTATGGGCACATTGTGGTACCCGGTCTGCAATGAATATCTGAATCTGCGAGCAACTGCCAGCTCGCAGGGAGAGATTCTGGGTAAAGTGTATCCGGATGATGAACTGGTGCTGTTGGGGTGGTCTGCTTATTACGCCAAAGTCCGTGTCCGTGGAATGGAGGGCTATGTACGCAGTACTTATATCAAGCCTCTGGAAGATGGGTATTTTGAGAATCGACTAGAAACAGTTCAGTATACTGATGTTTATACTTATGAGCAGATGATGCAAGATCTGGAATCTCTAGCGCGTTCCTATCCGGATGTGGTAGAGTTGGAGATGATCGGAAGCAGTGAGTTGGGCAAGGATCTTCCGGTGCTACGCATCGGTGATGAAAATGCAAAACATCACGTTTTGTTCCATGCGGCAATTCACGGCAGAGAATATACTACATCGTGGCTTGTGATGGCTCTTTGTGATTATTGGTTGGATCATGGTATTTCAGGCTTTGGTGATGTTTGTTATCACATCGTGCCGATGGTGAATCCGGATGGTGTCCAGATTGCGCAAACCGGGCAACTGAATGCACAGCAGATGCAGATCTATCTCAGCGATTTGGCCAAGGGCTATACCAGCCTTGACCCGGAATCCTATGCAAGGCTGTGGAAAGCAAACGGTGTGGGTATTGATCTGAACCGCAATTTCGATGCAGGCTGGGAAACGATTCGCCATCGTACGGGTCCGTCTGCAATGCTGTATGGCGGTGAAACTCCCTTCAGCGCATCGGAAGCCGCCGCACTGTATGCCTATACATTGCGTTATAATTTTGGCGTAACTATCAGTTATCACAGCATGGGCAGTATCCTATACTACGAATACGGCAGCAATAAAACAGCAAACGCACTCTCAAAGTCTTTGGGCAAGACTGTCCGAGAATTTACCGGATACACACTGGTTGGCAGTGATTCGGTGGATGCCGGTGGATATAAAGACTGGGCTATTGATAAACTGGGTATCCCATCGTTGACTGTGGAAATTGCCAGTACATCCCCCGTGGATCCTGACCGGGAGATGATCAGTATCTTTGCCAGAAATTATAATATATTTCCGGCTGTGGCATTGTGGTTGCAGCAGCAAAACTAAATCGTTACGAAAGGAGCAGGTATGAATCTGTCATTCTCAGCGGCAGCAAAAGCCGAAATGTGTCGCAATATTCCACAGAAGCAATGCTGTGCATTGGCAGAGTGCTTCGGAATCCTGCTCTACTGTAATAGCTTCGGGACAGAAGGCATTCGCATTGTGACTGAAAGTCGGGAATTTGCTTATATATTGCCGAAATTGTTCAACCGTGCGTTTGACGTGGATTTTGACAGTTATCCCAGTATGGAATCGCCGGGCAAACTGGTATTTCAGATCTATGAGCCAGATAAAATAGAATCGATCATGTCCGCCTTTGGCTTTGCTGTAATGGATACACTAGCGCTACACGTCAATTTGCCGGTTGTAGAAGATGATTGCTGTAAAGCGTCTTTCTTGCGTGGAGCATTTTTAGCAGGTGGTAGTGTCACGGATCCTGTCAAGGCATATCATCTTGAGATCGCAACAAACCACAGAAGTGTGGCCAAGGAGAGCTACTTGCTCATGGGAGAGGTAATGACCTTTTATCCCAAGACTGCAAATCGCAGCGGCGGCCAAGTGCTGTATTTCAAGCAAAGCGAGCAAATCGAAGAGTATCTGGCATATTTGGGAGCACCGTTGGCATCTATGGGTATCATGGAAGCGCGATTAGAGAAAGATTTGAACAACAAGGTCAATCGTCGGTGCAACTGTGACGATGCCAATACTTCGAAGGTTGTGGAAGCGGCACAGGAGCAACTGGCAGCGATCCGAATTCTGCGCCGCAAGGGCACGTTGGAGCAGTTGCCTCAAAAGTTGCAGCAGGCTGCGATGGCCAGAGAAGCCCATCCTGAGAGCTCGCTGACAGAGCTTGCAAGCCTGATGGATCCACCGATTTCCAAACCCGCCATGAGTCATAGACTAAAGAAGCTGGTAGAACTGTCAAAGGAGGCAGAAACATGAGTTTTGTGCATCTGCACGTCCATACAGAATATAGCCTTCTCGATGGCGCATGCCGTATCGGTGCTATGATGGATCGGGTAAAAGAATTGGGACAAACGGCCATCGCCATTACGGATCATGGTGTTATGTATGGCTGCATTGACTTTTACAAGGCGGCCAAAGCGGCAGGCATTAAGCCAATCATTGGTTGCGAAGTGTATGTCACACGGCGAAGAATGGAAGATAGGGTGCATGGTATTGACAATGACCCTTACCATCTTGTACTGTTGTGCGAGAACCGCAAGGGTTACGAAAATCTTTGCATGCTCGTCAGCGAAGCGTTTACCAGCGGATTTTACGGAAAACCGCGGGTAGATCTGGAATTACTCGAAAAATACCACGATGGACTTATTGCGACCTCGGCATGTCTTGCTGGTGCTGTGGCACAATATCTGATGGATGACGAATATGAACAGGCAAAAGCCTATTCGCTGCGCCTTGCCCGAATTTTTGGTCCGGAACGGTTCTATTTAGAACTGCAGGATCACGGCATTGAAGAACAACGCATGGTAAATCAAGGGATCCTTCGCCTTTCGCGTGAAACCGGATTACCCCTCATTGTCAGTAATGACGCCCACTACTTACGTCGGGAAGATGCGAGAATGCAGGACGTATTGCTTTGCATTCAGACCGGTAAGACGGTGGATGATGAAAACCGGATGAAATTCCAGACTGAGGAATTCTATCTCAAAAGCGAGGAAGAGTTACGCACCTTATTTCCAAATTGTGATACCGCTTTTGAAAATACCGCAAAAATTGCCGATATGTGCAATTTGGAATTTACCTTTCACGAATACCATTTGCCAAGTTTTCCTGTACCAGAGGGATATACTAACGAACAATATTTTCGAAAATTGTGCTACGAAGGCTTTGAAGAAAGATACTCGGATCCTCCGGAACACTATTTGCAACGATTGGAATACGAGATCGATGTGATCAGCACGATGGGGTATGTGAATTACTATTTGATCGTGTGGGACTTCATTCGTTATGCAAAAGAACAGATGATCCCGGTGGGGCCCGGACGCGGATCAGGTGCGGCTTCCATCGTGGCATACTGTATGCACATCACTGAAGTGGATCCGATGAAGTATTCGCTGATTTTTGAGCGTTTTCTAAACCCGGAACGAGTTAGCATGCCCGATTTTGATACGGATTTCTGTCAAGAACGGCGCCAAGAGGTGATCGACTACGTGGTGCGTAAATACGGTGCCGATCGGGTGGCGCAGATTGCGACCTTTGGTACAATGGCTGCCCGTGGTGCGATCCGTGATGTTGGTCGAGCCTTAAATTTCACTTATGCGGAAACTGATGTGGTTGCCAAACTGGTGCCGACAACTCTGCACATCACCCTTAAGGAGGCTTTGGAAGTCAGTCCGAAGCTGAAGGAGATGTATGACGCAGATGCACGTGTCAAAACCCTGATCGATACCGCTATGTGTCTGGAAGGTATGCCAAGAAATACCTCGACGCATGCGGCCGGTGTTGTCATCACCGCAGACCCCGTCTGTAGCTATGTGCCGCTCAGTCGCAATGAAGATACGATCGTCACGCAGTATACCATGACAACCATCGAAGAACTCGGATTGCTCAAAATGGATTTTTTGGGACTTCGAAATCTCACTGTCATCAAGGATGCGGAGGATCAAATCCGGAAGTATCAACCTGATTTCCGGATCGATGCTGTGCCGGATGATGATGCCGAGACGTTCCGAATGCTGGCTGAAGGCAAGACGCAGGGTGTCTTTCAGCTTGAAAGCACTGGCATGACCGGTGTTTGCGTAGGCATGAAAGCCGGAAGCATTGAAGATATTACAGCAATCGTGGCACTGTATCGCCCCGGTCCCATGGATTCAATCCCCAAATTTATAGAAAATAAGCTCAATCATAAGAAAGTTACCTACAAATGTCCCCAATTGGAGCCGATTTTGAAGGTGACTTACGGGTGTATTGTTTATCAGGAACAAGTAATCGAAATTTTTCGGCAGTTAGGTGGCTATACCATGGGGCAGGCTGACAACATCCGTCGAGCCATCTCCAAGAAGAAAATGAAGGTCATCGAGGCAGAACGGAAAGTTTTCGTTTACGGTGATCCTGAAAATCGGATTCCCGGATGCATTTCCAATGGGATCAGTGAGTCCGTAGCGCAGTCGCTGTACGACGAAATCGTTGCCTTTGCAAACTATGCGTTTAACAAAGCTCACGCTGTTTGCTACGCTGTTGTGGCATATCAGACTGCATACTTGAAGTGCCATTATCCAAAGGAATATATGGCAGCACTGATGACGTCTGTATTGGATTCCGCAACGAAAATCTCCGGTTACATCGCCGAGTGTAAAGACATGAAGATCCCGCTACTTCCACCGGATATCAATCATTCCGTGGATCATTTTAGCGTGGAGGGGGATGCAATTCGCTTTGGTCTTGGCGCTGTCAAAAATGTTGGACGTAATTTGATCCGCCTGATGGTGCAGCGACGGGAAGAGGGCGGCCCCTTCAAATCGCTGGAGGATTTTCTGCAGCGAATGGGCGAAGGCGAACTAAATAAACGCGCAGTTGAAAACTTCATCAAGTGCGGTGCTATGGATTGCTTCGGGCATCACCGTAGCGAATTGCTTGCCGTGTATGACTCGATGATGGATAGTGTTTCATCTTCCAGAAAGAAGAATCTGGAAGGGCAAATGGGTCTGTTTGCAATGCTGGATGATGAGGATGCTGCGGCGGTGATCCCGATCCCAAAGCTTCAAGAGCTGAATCGCACCGACTTGATGGCCATGGAAAAAGAAACGACCGGAATCTATATTTCCGGGCATCCTATGGATGACTATCGCCGATATTTGGTGGGTAGTCATGTGGTGAGCATTGCCTCGCTCATGGATGAGGAAAGCAGTTATCAGGACGATAGCATTGTATCGGTTGCAGGCATTGTGCAAAGCGTCAAGATGAAAACTACTCGCAATAACTCCATGATGGCATACGTAACGCTGGAGGACGATACCGCAGGCATCGAAATGCTTGCATTTTCCAAGGTGCTCAGTCAATTTGGTGGCTATCTAAAGGAGAATAGTCCGGTGGTTATTACGGGTAGACTCTCCATTCGTGATGAAAAGGATCCGCAAATTATCATCAACCGGGCAAGACCTATCGCAGATTTTTCGCAAACGCAAGAACCCGAAACTCCACAAACCCGTATCGATCCAAATAAGACCCTTTACTTGCAGCTACAATCGGAATGGGATCCTCGATATAAAAAGGTCAAGGCAATCTTAAGTATGTTCCCGGGCACATCAAAAGTCGTCTTGTTCTTTGCGGATACCCGTCTCAGACGCGGTACAACGGCACTCATTCACAGCGCAATGCTGGAAGAGCTACGAAATGTACTTGGTGAAGAGAGCGTTGTGCTAAAATAACGTTTGTTGGGGATAAAAATCGCTTCGATCATGAGAAGGAGGTTACTCCATGTCCAAAACCAGATGGCGCCTGCTATGGATCGCAATGGTTGCGTTACTCCTAGGCGGCTGTTCAATGCACACTTTAGATGATTTATATGCGCTACCAATACGCTCTGAAAAGTATACCAATCTGCAATCGATCATTCAAAAGGCAATGAACGGCATGGATTACAGCGCACCTCTGACGGGCGAAAATCAGCAGACGATTCAGTCGGCGGATCTCAATGGCGATGGGGAGCCGGAATACTTGCTTTTCGCAAAAGACAGTTCTGACAAACCGCTGCACATTTTTGTATTCTCCGGTGACGGTATGGAGTACAAGCTACTCGATACCATTGATTGTACCGGTTCGGAATTTGATGCCGTCGAATACATTCAAATGGATCATGAGCCCGGCTATGAGATCGTGATCGGTCGAAAGGTGAGCAATCAAGTGGTTGGTTCTGTATCAGTCTATCGACTCTTCGGAGAGGAGATGGTACAGGTCTTGACTGCGGATTACACCGAGTTTTTGACCTGTGATTTGGACCAAAACGGGTCCAGTGAGCTATTTATTCTTCGCCCCGGTGAAAGCGGAAAAGGCGTCGCAGTGTTGTATAGCTTCGATGGAAAGCTACTCGAGCGATCGCAGGAGGTAAATATGTCCGAACCTGCGGATCACATTAAACGCATTATGGTTAGCAAAATTGACGGCGGATCGCCTGCAATCTATGTAGCCAGTGCAGTAACCGGTAGCGATGGTATCATCACGGACGTATACGTGAAAGAAGCGGATCAGCTTCGCAATGTTAGTTTCTCCAATGAGTCCGGAACTAGTGTACAAACCCTGCGCAATTACTATGTGTATGCCGATGATTTGGATGGCGATGGCGTTCTGGAACTGCCAAGCCTGATTACGGTGCATAAACCCACCGAGATTGAGGGATCGGTGAGCCCTTACACCATCCGTTGGTATGCTATGACTGCAGACGGATTTGAAGTGGATAAAGTGCATACCTATCATAATTTTGCGGATGGTTGGTATTTGGAATTGGATGCACAATTAGCCAAATTTTTTGTAGTGACACAGATGGGGAATTGTTATGAGTTTTATCTGTGGGACGAAAACTTTGTTTCGACAGAGAAAGTCTTCGCCATCTATGCATTGACTGGTCAAAAACGGGAAGAGCAGGCAGTCACCGGCAATCGTTTTGTCCTCTATCAGGGGGAGTCTACGATTTATGCTGCTGAGTTGCTGGTCGCATCTGCCGGATATGGAATGACTCGGGATTCGCTGATCCACGCATTCCACCTCATTCAGGAAGACTGGAAAACCGGAGAGACATAAGGGGTAAGGATATGAAAAAGGTACTGATTCTGGAAGATGAAGAGAATATCCGCAGTTTTGTGGTGATCAATCTACAGCGTGCGGGTTATGAAGTGGTTGAAGCCGGTACAGGTCAGGAAGCGCTGCAAAAATTACAGCAATACCCTGACATTGGCGTCGCAATTTTGGATATCATGTTGCCGGATATGGATGGATTTGAGGTTTGTCGCAGAATCCGGGCCGGCAACAAAACCATGGGCGTGATCATGCTCACTGCAAGAACTCAGGAAATGGATAAAGTCACGGGCTTGATGACCGGTGCGGATGACTATGTTACCAAGCCATTTTCGCCGGCGGAATTGACGGCACGAATCGACGCATTGTTCCGTCGATTGGGCAGGGAAGTGGTCGTTCCATCCGAAGTGATCGTGCAAGGCCCCTTTACCATCAATACCAGAAATCGCACTGTAGAAAAGCACGGTGTACGTATTAAACTGACGCAGGTGGAGTATTCCATTTTGAAGTTGTTTATGCTTCACTCTGGAAAAGCACTCTCTCGAGAAGAGATCCTTGCGGCAGTCTGGGGTCGGGAGTACGAAGGCGAATTGAAAATTGTGGATGTGAATATTCGTCGTCTTCGCATCAAGATCGAAGACGACCCAACCATGCCTTCCTATATCAATACTGTGTGGGGGTATGGCTACAAGTGGGGATTGTAAATTTGGAGGAACCGGTATGAAACGAACGGGAGGACTACGCAGACGATGGCTGATGAACACCGTGGGCGTCGTGTGCCTGTTGGGGCTTGTTTGCGTGGTTGTGGTAACATTTGTATTTGCGGCTTATTATTACTCTAGCGTGGAATCTGATCTGCAAAACCGTGCTGCTAACACAACGGATTTTTTTATGGAATATACCTCCCAAAACTATAACGATTACTACCAATCCTGCATCAATTATGCCAATAGCTTTGATGATAAGAACAAGCTGGAACTACAGTTTATCAATACAGAGGGGAATATTGTTGCAACTTCCCACGGTGATTGGGCTTTGGAATCTCCCGTGACACCCGAGATTCAGGAGGCGATTCAGACCAAGCAAATTCAGCCCTACCGTGGAAAAGACCCCATAACCGGCGAGCGAATCATTGCTGTATCCGGCCCAATGATCTATAAAAACGGAGAGGTGATCGGTGTACTGCGCTATGTGACCTCAACACGGTTGATCGATCAGCAGATCCTCGTTGTGGCCATTTGGGCTGTGTTAGCATTGATTGTAGTCACCTGCGCCGTACTCTTTAGCAGTAACTACTATATTCGCTCCATTCTAGTGCCGGTTGCAGAAATCACGGAAAAGGCGCAGCGTATTGCAGCGGGTAGCTACGGCATCCAGATCCAGACGGCTTATGACGATGAGATCAGCGAATTGGCACAGACGATCAACGATATGTCTTTCCAGATCAATCAAAATGAGGTGATGCAGCGTGAGTTTATCTCTTCACTTTCGCATGAACTGCGCACCCCACTAACGGCCATTACCGGCTGGAGCGAGACGCTTCTGGCGGATGATTCTCTAGATCCCGATACCAGACGCGGCATGAACATCATTTTCCGGGAAGGAAAACGCCTGACGGAAATGGTGGTGGAGTTGCTAGACTTTAATAGAATGCAGGATGGCCGCCTGACGCTGAATATGGAAGTATCGGATATACGAGGCGAATTTGAAGATACCGTCTATATGTACAGCAGCAGGATTGCGCAAGAAAAGATCCATCTGCATTATTATGACAATGATGAAGAGATTCCGGAAATTCCCTGTGACCTGAAGCGGTTACGGCAGGTTTTCTTGAATATATTGGACAACGCTGTAAAACACGGCGGAGAAGGCGGCAAAATCGATGCCTCCATTCATCTGGAGGATCCGGACGTTGTGGTGCGGATTCGCGATTACGGTCCTGGAATTGAAGAGGACGAGCTGCCTTTGGTGAAAAGAAAGTTTTACAAGGGAAGCTCCAAGGCCAGAGGTACCGGAATCGGTCTGGCTGTCTGCGATGAAATCGTGCAAATGCACGGCGGTGAACTGATCTTGGAAAATGCTGAAGGTGGAGGAACGCTTGTGACGGTTCGTCTGCCGATCACGCAATGAGAAAGGAAAGTATATGGCAAATAAAGAAAAGCAGCCCTGCTGCGAAAAATTTCAGACGATGATCGGCGGTCAAGCCCTCATTGAAGGCATTATGATGCGTGGCCCAGAGAAGGATGCTGTCGTAGTGCGCACGGCTGACGGTTTGACTGTAGACGTGAAACCCCGAAAGATCTATCCAGAAAAGAGTATTGCCAAATGGCCATTTATCCGAGGTTGTGTTACCTTTTTTGATTCTCAGGTCACAGGTGTTAAGGCGCTAATGAAATCGGCAGACCTGTCCCCGGAGGGTTACGAGGAAGAGCAGCCCAGTAAGCTGGATCTTTGGCTAGAGAAGAAGCTTGGCAATGAAAAGTTCCAGAAAATTCTTGTCAGTTTTGCGGTATTTATGGGTCTGGGTTTGAGCATTCTTTTGTTCTTTATTCTACCAGATGTGATTACAGGATTTTTCAACTTCCGCAATGAATTGATTGCCAATTTGATTCAAGGCATTGTACGAATTGCCATTTTTATGGGTTATATGTTGCTGGTGTCCCGAATGAATGAAATGAAGCGGGTATTTGCTTACCATGGTGCCGAACACAAGACGATCCGTTGCTATGAAGCAGGTTTGGAGCTGACGGTTGAAAATGTCCGCAAGCAGACTCGACTTCATCCCAGATGTGGTACTAGCTTCCTGCTGGTGGTCATGGTGATTTCCATTTTGCTGTTCACGGTTGCTTCCTCTGCACTGCTGGAGTTGGTTCCCGCTCTGAAAGCGATGAAGGAAACCGCTCGCGTTCTTTATAAGTTTATCATGATTCTGTTTAAGTTAGCGCTGCTGCCGCTAGTCGTTTCGATTACTTATGAGATCAATCGTTGGGCCGGACGTCATGACAATGCGTTTACACGCTTTTTGACGGCACCCGGTATGTGGATGCAGAATTTCACAACGAATGAACCCGATGATTCCATGATCGAAGTAGGTATTGCCGCTGTGCAAGCGGTGCTACCGGAGCAGGAGGGTGCAGACCGTTGGTAAAGAAATACTCCCAATTATATTTGGATGCTCGACGAAAATTGATGGAAACGGAAGATTCCCAAAGCGCCGGACTGATGGCTCGCCAGCTTCTGTGTCATGTTTCCGGAAAGACTGCAGAACAATTCTTGGCGGATCGTGAGCTCTACGCATCGGAGGAGATTGCCACGGCTTTGGATCACGTTCTGGAACGTGCTACAGCAGGAGAACCCCTTGCGTATATTCTGGGAGAGTGGGAATTTCACGGTTTGAAACTGTATGTCAATCCGAATGTATTGATCCCCAGAGATGACACCTGTGCAGTGACAGATCTGGCCATCGGTAAGATCTTATTCTTAGAGCAAAATCCCCGAGTTCTGGACTTGTGTACCGGTAGTGGATGTATCGGTTTGGCGATCGCCAGTCGCGTACGGGATGCCAGAGTGACATTGGCAGACATTTCAAAGGAAGCTCTGGTGGTTGCAAAGCGTAATATTGTGCGCAATCACCTCAGTGGTAAGGTTGCATGCGTGATTTCGGATGCACTTGGGGCACCATCGGCTTTCCTGGGAAAATATGACGTGATCGTTTCGAATCCACCATATATCACAACAGCAGAGATGTTGGATCTGGATATTTCTGTGCGGGATTATGAACCCCATTTAGCACTACACGGAGGCGACGATGGCCTGATCTTTTACCGCAGTATTGCAAGCAATTACAAAACGGCATTGAATCCCGGAGGCTACCTGTGCTTTGAATTTGGAGACGGGCAGGCGGATGCGGTTTGTGCCATCTTGGAAGAAAATGGGTATACCATTCTGGAGCGTTCCAGAGATTATAATGATGCAGAAAGAGCTGTTATTGCACAGCTCAATAGGAAGGATGACGAATAATGGCTACAAAAAAGACATCTTATGAAGCACCTACCCCGGCAAGTGATAAGAAAAAGGCATTGCAAACTGCTCTGAGCCAAATCGACAAGAGCTTTGGCAAGGGAACCGTTATGCGTCTGGGCGATCGTCCCGACATGACGGTGGATGCGATCCCCACCGGCTCGTTGGCACTCGATGCCGCACTGGGTATCGGCGGTGTACCGAAAGGCAGAATTATCGAGATCTACGGACCAGAATCCTCCGGTAAGACAACGCTTGCGCTGCATATTTTGGCAGAAGCACAGAAGATGGGCGGCGAAGTTGCCTTTGTTGATGCAGAGCATGCACTGGATCCTGTGTATGCGGCTGCATTGGGCGTGGATACGGATAATTTGCTGGTTTCTCAGCCAGATACCGGTGAACAAGCATTGGAGATCACCGATGCGTTGGTTCGCAGCGGTGCAGTTGATGCAGTCGTGGTGGACTCCGTGGCCGCTTTAGTTCCTAAGCAGGAGATCGAAGGCGAAATGGGTGACACATTCGTGGGTTTGCAAGCCAGACTGATGAGTCAGGCACTTCGTAAGTTGGCCGGCACTATTTCCAAGACCAATTGCGTTGTAATTTTCATCAATCAGCTTCGCATGAAGATCGGCGTCATGTATGGCAATCCCGAGACCACTACTGGCGGCAATGCTCTGAAATTCTACTCTTCTGTTCGCTTGGACGTGCGCCGTACAGAGTCCATCAAGGAAGGTGGCAATGTGATTGGCAATAAGACTCGGGTCAAGGTTGTTAAAAATAAGGTCGCACCTCCTTTCCGTGAAGCATATTTTGATATTCTCTACGGTCAGGGCATCTCTAAGTGGAGCGAATTAGTAGACCTTGCTGTGCAGATGGACATCATCCAGAAATCCGGTAGCTGGTTCAGTATGGGCGATGAGCGCATCGGACAAGGCGCAGCCTCCGTCAAGGATTTCTTGATGGCAAATCCCGAAGTGGCTGCCGAGGTGGAAGCGAAGGTTCGGGAAAACTTGCTGCGCAATAACACTGTGGCGAAGGCACCTGCTCAGGCGGCGAAAAAGCCTGTAGCAGTTAGCGCCGACGATTTTGACGATGAGGATTGAGTCGTTAAAGGCAACTGCGGATCGTGCAGGTCGTTACTGGGTCACATTTTCCGACGGTTCAAAGCTCCCATTGTATCGGCAGACTGTTGAAGATTTCGCTTTATACACCGGCATGGAGCTGTCCGATGATGATTGGCAACGTCTGCATACTGCCGCAGGCGCAATGTCCGCTAAAATGCGTGCGGTGCGGATTGTTTCGGCTTCCGCTGTTTCAAAAAATGATCTGCAAATGCGGCTTGTGCAAAAAGGGGAGAACCCTCAGCAGGCACAAGAAGCGGTAGAGTGGATGGAGGAGCTGGATCTGCTCGATGACCGTAAAACGGCTCGGCAGATCGTGCAAGCCTGTATTCGTAAGGGATATGGACCGGCGCGCGCCAAACAGGCATTGTATGAAAAGAAAATCCCGAAAGCGTTGTGGGAGAATGCTCTGGAGGATTATCCGGACATGACGGAGAACATCGCCGGTTTTCTGCGTAATCGGCTTGGCCAATCTTGGGATAAGAATGATTTGAAGCGCGCCATTGACGCAGCGATGCGTCGTGGACACAGCTATGCAGCCGTCCGCAAGGCTTTGACCCACTTAGAAGCGGATATCGATGAATTCCCGGAGGAATGGTAATGGCAAATATTGGATTTATTTCCCTTGGTTGCGCAAAGAACCAAGTGGATTGTGAGCGGATGATGTATCGTGTGCAGGAAGCCGGACATACGGTTAAGGCGGATATCATTGGCAGTGATGTGGTGGTAATCAACACCTGCGGATTTATTGATTCCGCAAAAAGTGAGGCCATCGATTTCATTTTGCAGACGGCTGCGCTAAAAGCGGAGGGCTATGTAGGCAAAATTCTGGTTACCGGCTGTCTCTCACAGCGATATCAAGACGAGATCCTGCAGGAAATGCCGGAAGTCGACGGTATTCTGGGCACCGGCAGCTATACAGAAATTGTCCCCGCAATCGAAGCGTTGCTGCAGGATCAGCTTGTAGCGCAGTTTGATGATATAGATGCACCCGAAGTGGAGTCCGGCCGTATTTTGACCACTCCGGAGCATTACGCATACATTAAGATCGCGGAAGGCTGCGACAACCGCTGCAGTTATTGTATTATTCCCTATCTTCGGGGGAAATTCCGTAGCAGAGCGATGGATGATGTGCTTTATGAGGCGCGAATGCTAGCAGCATCCGGCGTGAAGGAATTGATCGTTGTGGCACAGGACACCAGCCGCTATGGAACAGACCTACCCGGTCATAATCGATTGCTACCACAACTGTTGCAACAGTTGTGCAGGATCGATGGATTCCGCTGGATCCGGATACACTACGTATATCCGGACGAAATCGATGATGAATTTATCGAGGTGGTGGCATCGGAGCCGAAGATTGTCAAATATCTGGATATTCCCATCCAGCACTGCAATAGTCGGATCCTGAAGATGATGAACCGTCGTGGTGACGGCCCGTTCCTGAAGGATCTATTTTCCAAACTGCGATCAAGGATCCCGGGATTGGTGCTTCGTACATCCGTTATCACCGGCCTGCCCGGTGAAGGGGAAGCAGAGTTTTTGGAACTGTGCGAATTTTTGAAGGAGCAGCGCTTGGAACGCGTCGGTGCATTTGCATTCTCGCCGGAGGAAGGCACACCTGCGGCGCAGATGGAATTTGTTGACCGTGCCGTTGCGTTGCGTCGCGCCGAAATTATTGAGACCATTCAGTCATCTATCATGGACGATTGCAGCAATCGTATGATCGGCAGTACATTGGAAGTACTAGTAGATGGTTTTGATGAAGAAGCAGAACAGTATTACGGTCGTACCTTTGCGGATTCTCCTGAAATTGACGGAAGAGTCTGGATCGCCTCAGAGGAGGATCTCTCCGAAGGCACATTTGTAAAGGTAGAAATTGACGGTCTGATCGATGGCGATCTGTCCGGATATGTTGTGGAGGAGTAACTATGACGACAGCAACGAAAATTACTTTGGTTCGGGTGGCGCTGATTCCGTTGTATTTGGTATTTATGTATCTCAGCGGCGGTGAAGTAGGAACTTGGATGTGGCTTGCGCTAGCTGTGTTCATCATTGCTAGCTTGACGGACTATATTGATGGTCAAATCGCCAGAAAATGCAATCAAGTCTCCGATTTTGGTAAATTTCTGGATCCTCTGGCAGATAAGTTGCTCACCATTGCGGCAATGGCGATGTTCTGTGAATGGAATCGTTTTCCTGCTTGGGCATTGATGATTGTGTTGACGAGAGAATTTGCCGTATCCGGCCTGCGAATGGTTGCTGGCCCTAAGGGGAAGGTGATCGCAGCCGGAAAGAGCGGTAAGTTTAAGACTGCTTCAAGTATGATCGGTCTTTGCGTACTCATGGCGTTCCCAACGGTTCCTGAGCTTAACTGGGTGGTCGTGGCGTTGATTGTGATCACCACGGTCTACTCCGGCGTGGAATACTTTATTCAGAACTGGAAATGTCTGATTGATTGATATAAGCGCGTTGCAGTGAGTTGCAACGCGCTTACATTCTTTGACTGGTATGATTTTGGATTTCAAGTGTCTTGCTTATCAGATCAAACTGTGGTATAATGCCCTAGAAATTATTCTAGGAGTGAATATATTCATGAACACAAAAGAAATTGGCGAGATCCGGCGGCATCTGCGTCGGGATCGTAGTAATATTACTGCAATTTTCGGCTGCTATGTCAATGATAATAAAGAAATCATCTCCATGTTCCGTTCTAGCACCGGTATGATGTCAGAAAACGAAGGAGAGAAGTATTTTGCCCATTTGCGCCGCATTCTGTCCGGTTCTATCGGCAAGAATTTGATTGACATTTCTTTTCGGACCTCTCAAGTTGCGGATTCTGAGGAACATCGGTTGCTGATGCAGCTGCGTGAAAGCAAGCTAGAGGAAGAGGAAAGCAGAAGCGCATTCATCCGTAAGGTAGTAGAATCTGTTAGCTTAGATAGTGCATATTTGATCTTGCTCGGATGTGACAGTTACGACGTCCCATTCAAGAGCAAGGACGGGGATGCTCAATTGGACAATTCCAATGAGACATATACCTATCTGGTCTGTGCCATTTGCCCTGTTAAGCAGACACAACCAAAGTTGCGTTACGTTCCGGAAGAAAAGCAGTTCCATGATGGCGGAATGCTCCATGTGGTCTCAGCGCCGGAACTTGGTTTCTTGTTCCCGGCTTTCGATAATCGGAGTACGAATATTTACAATGCCCTGTACTATACACACAGCCCAAAGGAAAGCCACGACGCTTTCGTCGGCGCAATTTTTAACACGCCAATCCCCAAACCTGCTTTCGAGCAAAAGCAAACTTTTGAGGCGATTTTGGGTAGCGCGTTGCAGGAAGAGTGCAGTATGGATGTCGTACAAACTGTACATGACGAACTTTGTCAGCGCATTGCGATGCACAAGGAGGCAAGAGTGCCGGAAGCCCTTACGGTAAGCAAGGAAGAAGTGCGAGAAGTGCTTGCCTCCTGCGGTGTCTCCGAGGCACATCTGGCAAAATTTGGAGTGGATTATGATGCCGCCTTCGGACATGATGCCGAAATCCATCCAAGAAATGTCATTGATGAAAAGCATTTTGACATCAAAACGCCGGATGTTTCCATTCGTGTGGCACCCGATCGCACAGATCTCATCGAAACACGGGTCATCGGCGGCGTGAAATACATTTTGATCTGTGCTGAAGAGAACGTGGAAGTAAACGGCGTAAACATTCACATTTCTGATAATTCGCCTGCCAATGTTTGACATTTCACCGAGGATGCTCTATAATGAAGTAAAAGCAGAGGGTGGTGTATGAATTGAAACAATATCATCGATATCAAATGAATTTTGAAGGCAAAGCGTTTTGGCTTTCTTGTATCTTTATGGGCATTCCCATTTTGCTTCTGTCGGTCTATTTTTTATTTTTGAAAGATATTTCCGAAATTACAGGCGGTGTGAAATTCCTCTATCTGTGGGCACCACTGTTGCTATGTTGCGTATACCTGTTACTGCTTTGGGTCATCCATTGGAATGCTCCCGGTGTTTATGCAATTTTAGGCGCCTTGTTTAGCGTCCTACTGATCGCACAGTTATTTGCAAATGGCGATCTGCTGCGTAGTATTTTGGGCATGGTGGGGTATCTTGTCTGCGGTGGGCTACTTATATTGTCTGCTGGTGGATGGCTTCCCGGTCGATTGCCGGCTGCCTTGTGCTACGGATTTATGTTGCTGATGCGGCTTCTTTGCTACGGTTTCGGCCGTGTCAGTGGATCTCAGTGGCTTGTAGAAGTGTCCATTCTTTCCATACTGGCCGGATTGATGTTTTTACCAATTGCGATGATTCCCGGAAAAATGAAGGAGCTGTCATAAGACAGCTCCTTATTTATTCGCAACCATTTACAACTGCAAGGATTAGATCTGCAGCCTGCTCCACACCAAGGGACGAAGTATTGATGCAAAGATCATAATTTTCAGCAGCACCCCATGTACGACCTGTATAATGCTGGTAATTGAGTTTTCTGCGCTTATCTTTTTCTGCCAGACGTGCATGGGGGCTTTTTTCAGATTCTCCATAAAGGCGAACGATGCGCTCTGCGCGATAAGACGGATCAGCATGGATATAAACATGGAGCGCATCGGCGTGATCTTTCAAAATATAATCCGCATTACGTCCGACGATGACGCAGGAGCCTTGCTGTGCCAGTTGTAGGATCGCATTGCACTGAACGTGCCATAAAAAATCGGCCGTAGACATCCCGTTCATAACTCCGGGCACACCCTGCGGTGCGAAGGCATAGGCGAAGACACTATTGCCGGGGGCATGTTCACCATGTTCCTCCACAAAGGTAGGTGCAAATCCAGATTCCAGTGCCACTTGCTCGACCAACTCTTTATCATAGAAGGGGATACCAAGTTTCTCCGCAACGATACGGCCAACGGTACGACCGCCGGAGCCAAATTGGCGGCTGATGGTGATAATGCGCTTCTTCATATGCTTACCTCCTTTTGATTTCTAATACAATTATAGCATTATGCACAAGAAAAGTCAAAGAGATATACAAAATAAGTTGCAGATTACATAATGTGTTCCTCTGCACAGTTGTCAACGACACGGACGCCCATTTCTTCCCGATCTGCAATTGAGAACAAGGCAATACTGGTTTCGTCAAATTTCGGGCAAAGGCGTGTCTGTGGATTCAATCGCAAGTCTCTGGTTTCGGTTTTTTCTTTTCTTTTCAATAGAAACACCTCCCGGCTTATCTTGCTTCGGGAGGTGTTCTGTTAATCCAGAATGCCTTTGACAAATTCTGATTTTTCAAGCCATGGACGTAGTGGTGTCAATTCCCATAAGAAATTGACACAGATTCGCTCATATCGTCTCGGATCGTGGATATAACACAGGCCATGACCGGCATTCGGAAAGGTATAGAGTCTGGAATATTCTTTGGAGTTTTCGTGAATTTTGCGGCTCATATCGCACGGAACAAATCGGTCGTCTTCACCATGAATGAGCAAAATAGGGATTTTGGCATTTTTGACTGCTTCTTCAGCGGACGCTTCGTGGATATTTAGTCCTGCAAACAGCTTTGCGCCAAGCCAGATGACCGGATACGCCAGTTTTTGTGGGTAGCCCTTGTCCTTAGCTACTTTGCAAATAATGCCGACAGGCGACGCGTAGGGGCAGTCAGCCATGATGCCAAGAACATTATTCGGAAGCTCCAGTTCCGAGGCCATCAGAATCGTAGCAGCGCCCATAGAGATGCCACATAGAATAATTGGAGTTCTTTCGCCAAAACGCTTATTGGCATATTCGACCCATTTGAGACAATCGTGACGTTCTCGGATTCCAAAGGTGATCGCACGCCCATCACTTTTTCCATGGCTGCGTTGGTCCACTGCAAGAATGTTAAACCCCAGTTTTTGAGACAACGCAAAGGCACCGGCACAATCTCGGTATGCCATGCTCCGGTAACCGTGAAAAGCCAAAATGAGTGGAGCGCCGGGGTAATATTCATAATAATGGCCCCATAGCTGGGTTCCATCATCCGCTGTTGTATTGACCGACTCATTTGGCGCATCGGCCATGATCAAAGTGATTTCCAGCATTTTCTGGGCAACGGGATCATATTGCTCTCCCGATGGGACGGCACGAAGATCTTCGTTTCGATTGACCGGCACATGAAAGCTGATGCGATAACTGTAGTATGCGAAAACAAGCACTACAATTACCAATGCGATCAACAAGATGAGCAGCGACATAGATATCCTTCTTTCCATAGATTGTACTTATGATACCCAGTAATCATGGATAATCTGTAAACTTTATGAAAACTACATAATTTCTTAAAAATTACTTTGTATAATTCATATATTATTCGGGAGGTGGGGACTTTGTCAGAGCGAGATTCTATGGGATTACGACTGTTAAAGAAGCGCAGCGGTGTGAAGAATCTTTTGTTTAGCAGAATCACGATCATTCTATTATTGCTTTTGCTAAATGTAGCCTTCCTTGTTGCGCTTTTTTTGTGGTTTGAAGATTACATTGCCCACTACTACGGCGCTACTGCTTTGATCGCATTGGTAATGGTGCTACACTTGCAGAATCGGCAGATTGAACCGGAAGTCCGAGCGAGTTGGCTCACGATCGTACTCGTTTCGCCTGTTTTTGGCACACTCTTGTATCTGTTCACGACTCTGGAGATTGGAGTGCGTCTGTTGCGAAAGCGCGTCAAACTGGTTTTGGATACTTCCAGCGGCGAGATCCCTCAGTCTTCGCAAGTTCATGTGGCGCTACAACAGAAGAATCTTGGCGCAGCAGCAATGTGCCGGTTTGTGCAAAAAACCAGCGATGGTATTCTTTTCGACAATACGGATGTGGTTTACCTTCCCACGGGCGAAGCAATGCTAGAGAGGCTGCTTGTGGAATTGGATAAAGCAGAACATTACATCTATTTAGAGTATTTTTCCGTCTGTGAAGGCGTAATGTGGGGGCAAATTCTGGAGGTATTGGTTCGCAAAGCAAAAGATGGGGTAGATGTTCGACTCCTATATGATGGAATCTGCGAATTGATGCTCCTTCCGAAAGATTATCCCAAAAGATTGAATACCTTAGGGATCCAATGTAAAGTATTTTCTCCCATTTCGCCTATTGTATCCACCTGTTATAATTATCGTGATCATCGGAAAATTGCGGTCATCGATGGGCATACTGCCTTCAACGGAGGCATCAATCTCTGCGATGAATACATTAATGCCGTTTCACCATACGGCCATTGGAAAGACACTGCGCTGATGCTCAAAGGAGATGCCGCAAAGAGTTTCGAACGAATGTTCCTGCAAATGTGGAACGTAGACGAAGGCACTGCGGACGTTTCTCTTGGAAGATCACCTGCGGATACGCATATTAACAATGGCTACGTGATGCCTTACGGAGAAAATCCTCTGGATCATGTTCGCATCGGGCAGATCGTCTATATGGACATTTTGAATCGTGCTCTGGAGCAGGTGTATATTATGACACCGTATCTGATTTTGGACAATGAAATGGAGCATGCGCTACGATATGCTGCGGCCAGGGGCGTAACCGTGAAGTTGATTCTACCCGGCATTGCGGATAAGTATATTCCATATGCCTTGGCGAAAACACATTATACCACACTTTTGAACGCCGGCGTGCAGATTTACGAATATACTCCGGGCTTTACCCACGGGAAAATGATGGTAGTCGACGGCAGGGAAGCGGTAGTAGGAACGATCAACTTTGACTACCGCAGTTTCTATCATCATTTTGAATGTGGGACATATCTGTATGAATGCAGTTGCATTCAAGAGATCATCCAAGACTTCGAAAACAGTCTTCAAGTGTGTACAAGAGTTACATCGGACACCATCAAACACGAAAAGTGGCATCGGAAGCTAGTCGGATATTTGCTTAAAGGTTTTGCGCCACTATTATGAGTTTTCACCAAATCAAATTGCAAGAGCATGATTCTTGTATTGAAATTAGCGAAAATCTTTGATAATATAATATATATCATATAATACGAAAGGAATTTGACTATTATGGTAAATCTTCGCGCGATGCCCTACTACTTGTCCGATGAGGATATTGCATGGGTTGAAAGCACGATTGCTTCCATGTCCCCTGAGGAGAAGGTCGGTCAACTATTCTGGCAGCTTTGCCTGTCTGACAACGAGCAGTATTTGTCCCATCTAATGGGGACGTATCACATTGGTGGTGCACGCTATAATGGTATGCCCGGCCAGAAAGTGCTCAATCAGAACCGTGCAATTCAACGCAGCACCAAAATTCCTGCTTTCATTGCCTGCAACCCGGAGCAGGGTGCAAGTGGTGTTTGCAACGATGGTACAGCCGTAGCTGCACAGGTGAAGATCGGCGCCACCGGAAATACGGAGTATGCCAAGGCGATGGGGCAGATCTCCGGTAAGACCATCCGTGCTACCGGCTGCAATATGGCATTTGCTCCCGTGGTCGACATCACCTACAACTGGGAGTGTGAGGAAGTTTTGTCCCGCGCTTATGGCAACGATCCGAAGTTGGTCGCTGACATGGGTAAAGCGTTTATGGATGGTCTGCACGAAACGGAAGGCGTTTACTGTTGTGCCAAGCATTTCCCCGGTAATGGTCAGGATTACCGTGATGCCCACCTGTCCAACAATGTCAACCACTTCGGCTATGAAGATTGGATGGCTTCCTACGGTCATGTCTATCAGACTTTGATTGATGGTGGCTTGGATGCCATTATGGGCGGTCACATCCTGATGCCGGAATATATGGCGGAAATCGATCCCGATATTAGTCCCGACACCATTATGCCTGCTACCTTATGCCATGAAATCATGACGGGCCTGTTGCGTGATAAGCTAGGCTTTAACGGTATGGTGGTTACCGATGCTTCTCACATGGTTGGTATGACCAATCGTATGAAGCGCAAAGATATGCTGCCGGCCGCTATCAATGCCGGTTGCGATATGTTCCTGTTCTTCAACGACCCCGACGAAGATTTTGCAACCATGTTGGAGGCTTATCAGACCGGCATCATCAGTGAAGAGCGAATGGTGGAGGCATTGACCCGAATTCTCGGTCTGAAGGCAGCAAAGGGCCTGCATAAAAAGAGTGTGGAAGAATTGACTGCCACGGACGAAGAATTGGACGCTGTTTTGAGCAATGCCGAAGATAAGCAGGTCGCTCCCGCTATTTCCCGGGATGCTTTGACTCTGGTCAAGTATAAGGATGAGGGCGTTCTGCCTCTGTCTCCCGAGAAGACGAAGCGTATTATGATCGTAAATATTAAGGGTGCGGACAGTCCCTTTGCCGCATTGGCTGCCATGGCTATGGGCGGTGGCGCCCCCAAGAAAGCGCCTGCGCAGCAGTTGGCCGAGCTATTGGAAGCCAAGGGCTTTGAAGTATTTATCTACGAGAGCCCATTGGACAAAATTAAAAAACAAATCGCAGCAGGCGAGAAACCTAGCTTGAATCTGTATTTTGCCGGCAAGAATGCCATCGCTGATTTTACCGCCGGTCAGGATCTTGTTATTTCCCTGTTTGATGTGGCCAATGGACATCCTGCCTTTGGGCTAAGCAAGGGCGGCGGTGAGATCCCCTGGTATGTCCATGAACTGCCTGTGATCGGCATTTCCATCAACAAGCCCACCATGTTGGCTGACGCTCCCATGCTGCGGACTTATATCAACACTTATGACAGCCTGCCCCATACTCTGGAAGCGTTGGTAGACGCCCTTTGTGCAGGTCCTGAGGCCTTTAAGGGTGTGGATCCCATCGATGCGTACTGCGGTATGTGGGATACCCATATGTAAGGAGGCACCATGTCCATTTTCGATTCGTTTGAAAAGAAGCATGATTTTCTCATCTGTGTAGATTCTGATGGCTGCGTAATGGACACTATGAATTGTAAGCATTTCCATTGCTTTGGACCGTGTATGGTCAGGGAGTGGGAGTTGCAAGCGTGGCAGGATGCAGTTTTGGAGCGCTGGAATGTGATCAATCTGTTTTCGATGACCCGTGGCATCAATCGCTTTAAGGGGCTGGCGATGGCACTCGGTGAGATCAACACCCAATACATCACCATTACCGGCATCGAAGCATTGCAGCATTGGGCAGATACAGCACCTGCATTGAGCAACGATGCTCTTGCGAAAGCCATTGCAGAAGCAACCGATCCCGATGTGAAGTTGATTTTACAGAAGGCATTGTCATGGTCCAAGGCAGTCAATGCAGCGATCGGAGAATTAGACGAATCCCTGAAAATCCCGTATCCGGGCGCAAAAGAAGGTCTGGAAGCAGCCCACGGATTTGCCGACGTGGCTATGGTTTCTTCTGCCAACCGAGATGCCGTAGAAGAGGAATGGGGCAAGTTTGGTCTACTGGAGCATACTGATATTGTTCTTGCGCAAGATGTTGGCTCCAAAGCTGCCTGCATAGCCGCAATGTTGAGATTTGGCTATGATCCTGATAAGGTCATCATGATTGGCGATGCACCCGGCGACTGTGATGCTGCACAACAAAACGGTGTCCACTACTATCCTGTTCTAGTGAACCACGAAAAGGAAAGCTGGGACGAGGCAATCACTGTTGCTTACGATAAGCTTCGTACCGGTGCATACGCTCCCTATGGCGCTCAAAAAAAGCAGGAATTCCTGCATAACCTAGGCGGTTAAACAAGATGAATTGGGCAGCCCGGCCATGTGGCTGCCCACAATTATATTAGGAGGAACGGTATGAACTACTTTCATCTGACGCTTCCGAATCATCCGGAAGCAACTTTGGATGCGTATATTCTTGATTGTGATTTGACCCTTGGACAGAATTCCTTGCGTCCTGCCATCGTGGTCTGTCCGGGCGGCGGCTATATTTACTGCAGCAAGGCAGAGGGAGAGCCTGTGGCGATGGCCTACGCTGCACGAGGGTTTCACACCTTTGTGTTGCGATACTCTTGCGGAGCGAATGCTGCCGGTTTTGCACCGCTAAAAGAGGTGTCATGGGTAATTGGCTACATTCGCGATAATGCAGCCAAGTGGAGCATTGCTCCCGATAAGATCGTCACCTGTGGTTTTTCTGCCGGTGGCCATTTGGCACTATCGGCCGGATTGTTGGCAGAACATAAACCGAATGCCATGATTTTGGGCTATCCTGCGGCATCTTGCCCCAATTTTCCCGGAGCAGACTTTATGCTCAAATTCTTGACGGGCAAGGAGACTGTAACAGATGAGGATGCAGCGCAATTTGATCTTGTGGCACAAATCGATCGGAACGCACCACCGGTGTTTCTTGTCGCAACTGCAGAGGATTTTCTGACTTCCATGGGAGCATTGCCGATCGCACAAAAGTATTGTTCATTTGGGCTGCCTTATGAATTGCATATTTTCGGTCATGGTCAACATGGTTTATCCCTAGCAAATGAGACCTCTGCCAACGGTTCTAGCCGCTACATGAACCCCGCTTTTGCCCAGTGGTTGGACTTAAGTGTGTGTTGGTTGCATAAAATCTTTGGACCGCTGGAATACGTAGATAAAAGCAACAGCAAGATGGCCCAATACATGAAAGAAATGGGTCTGGAGATTCCGGGCTTCTAAAATTGAACTCCCTCGGCAGAAGCCGAGGGAGTCTTTTTTTATAGATTACCTTTGATTTTAGCGATCGTTTCCCCATAGTCCGCCTCAGTCAAGTAGGTCATATTGGGATTCATGGCAAAAGGCGTACCCCATTCAAATTCGCCCTGATACTTGGGAACAAGGTGGAAGTGCAAATGACAGCCACCGTCACCATAGGCGCCATAATTGACTTTCTGCGGGTGGAAAGAGGCATGTACGGCCTTGGCAGCTTGTGCGACATCCGAAAAGAAGGCGTTGCGATCTTCATCAGAAATATCAACCAACTCACTCACGTGGTCTTTATACGCCACAATCACACGACCACGATGGCTCTGCTCCTTAAAGAGGATCAACTGACTGACGGACAAATCGCAAATTTTAATACCAAAAGAAGCCAACGCCTCGCCGCCAACACAGTAACCACAGTTGCAATCTTTCATTCAGAACCTCCTAAAATTAAGAGAGCTTAATGCCGTAGACTTGTTGACCCCGTGTACCAACAACGAGCATATCATTATAGATGATCGGGGAAGCCTCCACGTTAGAGCCAACACCAATTTTGGTATAACTCTCGCCAGTCACAGCATTCATCAAGTGTACATACCCGCCGGAATCACAGATGACCAGGTATACATCGTTGGTTTCGGTATAAACAGCAACAGGGGAACTCCAAGCATAGTGGTTCATGCTCTTTTTCCAAATGGTTTCGCCGGTATCTGTATCTAGCGCCACCAAAATGCCGTTATAGGCGCCGGGCGTTTTTGCGATGGCGTAGATCAGCATGCCCTCCAATGCAGTTCCTTTTTTACCCAAGACAGGGGAGGAGAGTACACCGCCGGAAACGGAATAGTTGTAGTAAACATTGTCAAACTCCACTTCCCAGACGATTTCGCCATTGGATGCATTGATTTTGTAAACATAAACAGAACCGTCGCAATTCTCCATTGATGTGGCAATATAGAGGTAACCAACACCATCATCGCCCCACTCAAACACAGGAGTCGCATTATTGTCATCCTTCGTAAATTGAGACCATACCAGCGCCATTGTATTCAGGTCGATGCAGAAAAGCATTCCTCCGTTGTCGGCAACATAGAGATAGTTTTCTACAATAATGCTGCTGGCTTCGTAACCAAGGGTATAGCCCGTTGAGGTTTGGTAGCGAGTCTTCACCATTTCGTCTGGGGCAATGGAGAGCGTACCAGCTGCTTTGTCATATTGGGTGTTCAGCTTCATGGTATACAGAATCCCACTCTCGCCGGGCCAAATAAGGGTATCGGTTTCGGCATCCACCAGAGGAGAGGAATCGAAGGCGACCCAATTGCGGTAGCGGCTATCTTTGTTGCCGGACTCATACATGATCGAGCAATCGATCAAGTTGATGATATACATTCTGGGCACTTTACCACCGGAAGTGGTATCACCGGAGCCGACGTACATAATCGGATAGCCACGAGGATCAAGAGCGCCTGCGCCCTTGAACGTCATGCCGATATTCAGCGGATCGCGGGTATAGGAACCATCTTCCAGATCGTAGAAGTAGATTTTGCCGTCCAAAGTGGCATAGATGACTTCAACAAGACCTTCCTTGGTCTTTTTGCTTTCATATAGATTCATGATCTGCTTGGTTTCGGCATCCCATTCTACGACCAAAGGCTGTCCGGTCCAGCCACAGCCGGTCCAGTAGCCGCTGGAGCTGCCCTTTGCTAAAGAGCCAATTTTACTGGTCCAGATGGTAGTGAGCTTCTTCTCTGTAATATTCGCAACGCCGTAGGCAGCGCCAGTTCTATAGTTATCGCCACGGAACGTCGCAATGCCAGGTAGTGCAAAATAAGCCTCTTCATTGGGGTCTCCAAAAGTAATGGCCTCTGACCGATTGTAGAAATTTACAGCTTGGTCATTGAGTGAGATCTCCCATGAAACACTCCAATTCTCCGGATTGGATTGATCCGTCATCGTGACTTCGCCAAGGCTTGGCTTCGGCTCGGTCGGTTCAGTCGGAGGCTCCGTCGGCACTGTGGTAGGAGGTACCGTAGATTCAAAAGTAGGCTCGGTCGTAGGAGACTCGGTCAGACCTTGTGTTGAGGGCTGGGTGTCCGTCATGTCGGAAGGCTCGGTAGACAGTGTGCTACCGTTGCGAAGAATTTGGCCGCCGCAGAAGATACTGAACACCAAAGACACCAACGTCAATATATATGCAAATCCAACGAGGACGTGATGTAGTGCGGTAGGCTTACTGCGTCGGTTGCGGCCCAGAAAGCAGATACTGAGTATGATACTGATGGATAGAGCCAGCAATGTAACAAAAATCAGGATCAGCAATGTGGAAAGGGATACACTTGCATAAAGTAACATATGGAATCACCTCGAAAATCTAACTGAGTATTATTATACGCCCAAATAACGGATTATGCAACAGAAATTTACCGTGGGATCCTTCGATTCCACGGTGAATTGATCATAGAATGATGTAAACAATCAAAAACGCAATAAACAAAACTCCTGCGATCGCCAATGTGGGCAGAAACATAAAGCCAATTGCATCAAAGAAAGTGCGCAAATGTTCTTTCATCGGCGAAGTTGTCCGTAGCGGCATTCCGGAAGATCTTGGGTTTCCGGAATGCGTTGCACTACTGCTGATTCCCCACATATCCGCAATGGTACGCCCATCATCTACCCATATTGTCTTTTCCTTATGATGCTTTGTCATTAGATATCCTCGCTCAGTAGATGACAGGCAGCAAAGTACCGCAATCATAACTTCAAATATGGTTGCAATCAGGGCGATCATGAATGACAGCCCCATGTTGTCAACCATCGAGGAACTTCCGTGGGATGTTTATGCCACCACGGCAAACCTGTCCCAATATACACTGCCTGTCAATATTGAAATCAAAGATTTCGACTTGACTACAACGACGGATTCCGTTATTATGTCATTGAATGGAGCGGATGGTTGCTATCATCTTTGCGATGCCAACGGTCCGCTTGTTTATGCGAAATTGGATATGGAATCCGCGTATCTGGCATCTATAGCCACCATTCCGGAAAGCTCCGGCATTGTTCGTTATTTCTATGATGAAGATGGGAATATGTCGGTTAAGGCTAGCTGCTCCGAATGTCTGCTGGAATATCTGCAATACGTTGATGGCAAATCCGGTTTCTATCCGCTCACAGAAGATCTGGTGTACATTTACCACTCAGACGGATGGCATTCTGACCCTAACGTTAGATGGTGTGGATGTTGAAGGCAACTGTTTCATTACGCTCTATAATTTGAGCAGCTATGTGATGCAAGATCTCAAAGATTCCGGCGTTGTGTCCATATCTGCCAAGGCTTGTGAAACAATTCGCATCACCATCGGCACATATACGGATAATTTTGAATATCCGCAAGCCAATATCGTCGCTACCATAAAATTTGAATAAATGAGTATTGTAACATTTTATCGAAATGACCCCTGTGCGCCCAAAACGACCATGCCCACACGACTGGGTGCAAATGCGATCATTCTGTGGGACGGCAAACTGTTGCTGGAGAAGCGGAGTGATTGCGACGACTGTTGGGGACTTCCCGGGGGAGGCGTGAAAAGCTACGAAACCGGCCGTGATGCCATTGCCCGGGAAATATACGAGGAGCTTGGCCTTCGAATCCCAAAACAGCATTTTGAAAAGTTGGCTGTCTACGGCGAACCCGGCCGTATCGCTGCATATCGAGACGGCAGCATTTGGCAAATGGTCATCGTGGTTTACGGACTGAATTTAACCGACGCACCCATTCTTCGCATCAGCAGCGAGTCAAAAGAGCTTCGTTTTTTTACGAAGGAAGAGCTTTCCTCAGTCCATATTCCCGTAACTCACAGTGATATCGTGCAAGATTGGTTTCTCAACAGATAATCAAAAGGCATCGGATGTATCCGATGCCTTTTTGTTGAATTATATTATGAATGCTTCAGAATATTTGAAATAATACTTGTATATTCATAATTTTTATGCTATTATACTTTTTGACGGTGCAGTATCCTAGTCGGAATGTCCATTTTCCAGGTAGGGCCTAAAAATCCTATGAAGGGCACATCGATGAAGTCCCT
>CAZOVE010000007.1:0-57391 GCA_964583135.1 uncultured Oscillospiraceae bacterium
GCGGTGGTGGCGCTGGAATATTCCGGTTGCGATTTTATTGTCATCAACATGGGCTGTCCCGTGCCGAAGATCGCTAATTCCGGTGACGGCTGTGGCCTGATGCGAACGCCGGAGCTGGCCGGACAAATTGTGACTGCTGTCGCGGATGCGGTGCAAGTGCCGGTTACGGTGAAGTGTCGGTTGGGTTGGGATAGAGGAAACATCAACGTACTGGATTTTGCGCAACGGATGCAAGATAGCGGTGCATCTATGCTCACGGTTCACGGTCGTACTCGTGCTATGTTGTATTCCGGCCATGCCGACTGGGATATGATCACGAAGGTGAAGCAGCAACTTACCATTCCTGTCATTGCTAATGGCGACATCGTCAGTGGAGAAACGGCGTTGCAGTGTTTACGCCGCACCGATGCCGATGGTATCATGATCGGTAGAGCGACCTTCGGAGATCCTTGGATCTTTGCAGAAGTTCAATCCGCCATCGCAGGGCAGCCTGTCACGCAACGCCCCGATTTGGCGGATCGGATCGCAGTAGCTGTAGAGCAATTCCGGTTGGCACAGCACGATCACGGAGAAAAGATTGCCTGTCTGGAGGCCAGAAAGCATTTCGCTTGGTACTTACGGGGGGTGCCCCACAGCGCATATTATAAAAATCAAATCAGCAGCTTGACAACCATGGAGGATATTTATCGGGTCGCAGCCGATGTGGTGCGTGATTTGCAATAATTGTCTTGTATGAAAAAGAGCCCGCTTCATACCCTAAACCGAGAGGTGAGGGGAATGAAGCGGATTTTTTGCGTTTTAATGACGGCAGTATTGGTGCTGCCGGTTCGGGCGGAGCCGATTCGATGGGTGGATTTTCAGGTGCCCTATGAATCCTTGCAGTATGCATTGGAGCAGGATATTGCTACCTTTGAACAGGAAAAACACATCGGTTGGATCGAGAGCTTGACTTTGGCTGCCTGTCGTAGTGGTGGCAAATGTCCCCTTGCCACAGTTCGTCAGGCGGTTTCGGATCTGAAAGGGGAAAACGACTATTCGCAATTGAAGTATTATCCTTACTACCACGAAGCCTTTTCTGCAGCTTTGGGCGGATTGGTGGGCAGTTTCGCCATAGAAGTCAATGGCGAGTGGAAAGCCTGTTACGGTCTGAAAGGCTACAGCCCAATTGCTGCCGGATATGGCTATAGCCATTGTGATGATTTTGGGGTCAGTCGTAGCTTCGGTTTTCGGCGTAAGCATTTGGGTAATGATCTAATGGGAACGCTTGGTACTCCAATCGTGGCGGTGGAAGGCGGCATCGTAGAGGCGATGGGATGGAATCGTTACGGTGGTTGGCGTATCGGCATTCGCAGCTTTGATTCCAAGCGGTACTATTATTATGCCCATCTGCAAAAGGATCGTCCGTTTGCGGAGGGGCTAGCGGTGGGGGATTTGGTGCAGGCAGGGGATGTGATCGGTTTCATGGGTCGCACAGGCTATTCGGATCGGGAAAACGTCAATAACATCGAAACCGTCCACCTGCATTTTGGGTTGGAATTGATTTTTGACGAAAGCCAGAAAGAGTGCAACAGCGAGATTTGGATCGATGTGTACGACATTGTGCGTCTGTTGTCGCAACACCGTTCTACCGTGGAGAAAACGCCCACCGGTTGGCAGCGCAAATATCATTACCAAGATTTGGATACGGAAGAATTAATGAAATAAATCAAGCCGCCCGGATGGGCGGCTTGTAGTATTTTACTTCGCCTTGGTGGCAACTTCCTCTGTACACTTGGCCAGGAAGGCTTCCATGCTCATGGCACCCAGGTCCTCGCCGGTGCGGGTACGGACGGAGACGGTGTTATTCTCCATGTCCCGGTCGCCGACGACCAACATATAGGGGATCTTCTGAAGCTGGGCTTCGCGGATCTTGTAACCCAGTTTCTCGCTGCGGCAGTCTGCCTCGCTGCGCATGCCGAGCTCGTTGAGCTGTGCATTTAGCTGCTGTGCATATCCGTGAGCCCGGTCGGTCACAGGCAATACCTTGACCTGTACGGGAGCCAGCCACAGGGGGAACGCACCGGCGAAATGCTCGGTGATCACGCCAATGAACCGCTCGATGGAACCCAGAACCACACGATGGATCATGACCGGACGATGCTTCAGGCCGTCTTCGCCAACATACTCTAGCTCAAACCGCTCCGGAAGTTGCATATCCAACTGGATGGTACCGCACTGCCATGTCCGCCCCAGAGAGTCGGCCAGATGGAAGTCCAGCTTCGGGCCGTAGAAAGCGCCGTCACCTTCGTTGATAATATAGTCCTTGCCCATTTCCTCCACAGCGGTCTTCAAAGTCTCAGTGGCGAAATCCCAGTCCTTCTCGTCGCCCATATGATCTTCGGGCATGGTGGACACTTCGATCTGATAACTCAAGCCGAAGACGGAGTATACTTCGTCAAAGAGCTTGACCACATTTTTGATTTCATCCTTCATCTGATCCCAAGTCATGAAGATATGAGCATCATCCTGCGTAAAGCAACGGACACGGAACAATCCATGTAGTGCGCCACTGAGCTCATGGCGGTGCACAAGACCCAACTCACCCACTCTCAGAGGCAGGTCGCGGTAGCTGTGGGGCTCGGAAGCATATACCAACATACCACCGGGGCAGTTCATGGGCTTAATGGCAAAATCCACTTCGTCAATGGTGGTGGTGTACATATTGTTTTTGTAGTGACCCCAGTGACCGGAGCGCTCCCACAATGCCCGATTCATCATCATGGGGGTGGACACTTCCACGTAGCCGTAACGCTTATGGATCTGACGCCAGTAGTCGATCAGGGTGTTGCGCAAGACCATGCCCTTAGGCAGGAAGAAGGGGAAACCCGGGCCTTCGTCCCGGAGCATAAACAGTCCCAACTCCTTGCCCAATCGGCGGTGATCACGCTTCTTGGCTTCTTCAATCCGGGTCAGGTATGCGTCCAGTTCTTCTTTGCTCGGGAAGCCGACACCGTAGATGCGCTGCAGCATTTTGCGACTGGAGTCACCGCGCCAGTAAGCGCCGCAACAGGTGGTCAGCTTGAAGCCGTTGTGCTTGACACGACCGGTGTGATCCAAGTGGGGACCGGCGCACAGGTCGGTGAAATCACCCTGCGTGTAGAAACTGATCACGGCATCTTCGGGCAGATCCTGAATCAGCTCCACCTTGTAGGGCTCGTTAAGGCTTTGCATATAGGCGATGGCCTCTTGGCGAGGTTTTTCGCTGCGTTCCAGACGAAGACGTGCCTTGCAGATCTTCTTCATTTCGGCTTCGATCTTCTCCAGATCCTCGGTGCTGAAGGTGAAGGGAGCATCAAAGTCGTAGTACCAGCCCTCATCGATGGCAGGACCGATGGCCAGTTGCACTTCCGGCCACAGATGCTTCACGGCCTGAGCCATAATGTGGCTGCAGGTGTGCCAATATGTTTTGCGATACTCGGGGTTTTCAAAGGTGTACAGATTCTCTTCGGACATAACAATTTCCTCCTTTTTGCTTGGGGAAACGCACAATTGCGGTATTCGCCGTGTGGATGAATTAAAATCGTGCAGCAGACATACCACAATTTTGAATTTTCCCTCGGTTGGGGGCGAGGTATAAAAAACACCCACCCCTGAACGATCAGGGGTGGGATACAAAATGTATTCCACGGTTCCACCCTGGTTGCACTGCACAGCAATGCCACTCATTGACGCAATAACGGGCGCACCCGGTGTGGCATTTCCGCACACACGGCTCCGAAGTGGTATCGCATTCGACGGCATTGCGAAGCCTTGCACCAACCGGCTCTTCTCTGGGCAGCAATCGAAAGCGCATGTCTTCTTCATAGCTTTTACCTAGTCAATGTAGCATAAATGACGGAAAAAGTCAATGCCCTCTGTCGGGAAAACCGCAAAACTCGAAAAATCGGTTGTCATAATCGGTTGCGGCAGTGACGATAATTCCGGTTGCCGATTATCGGACGGAATTTGTAACATTGTGTCAAAAGCATACAATATCTTGTGCCGAAAATCGTCACAACGTCGTATATTTTGAAGGAAAGTTTACATAAAATATTCACAATAATATGCGAAAAAGTTAGGTAAAATCTAGAATATAAAGAAAAAACTTGACTTTTTCCGAAAAAATGTTACAATTTCGATACTTGGTGACTGTATATTCACGATGCAGTTGCAAGCAATAAAAGCGAAAAAGGAAGCATATGTCAACATATGATTGCTGCGAAAGGAGGTACATTCTTATGCTTGACAGCAGTCGTTATCTGCATCAAAGACTGACTTTGATCGTCCGCTGGATGTCCATTCTTCTGCCTGTTGTGTGTGCAGTCTTGCTGCTGAGTCAGGTGGTTTTTGCCAAAACGGTGTACGTCATCAATGATGGTACCACGACCGTGATACATACGAGTTATACGACAGACCCGGAACAGGTACTCAGCGAAGCGGGAATCCAATTGGACGAGGATGATACCTTTGCCACGCAGGATGGTATTGGATGTGCGGAGATCACTATTATGCGCCAAGCGGTGGTAGGGATCGTTTCTCCAGGCGGTGGTGTGACACTCAAGACTTGCAGCCAGACCGTGGCGGAAGTTCTAAAGGAGGCAAACCTCCTGTTGGGACAATATGACCATTTGTCTGTGGATCTGGATGCACCGGTTTATGACGGTATGATCATTGAGATCGTACGCCAAGTGACCACGGAGGAAACCTACACCGTTTCCACGCCGTATGATACGCTGTATGTATTGGATAGGGCCTTGGATCCACATCAGCAGCAGGAGCTAGTACCCGGGAGGGAAGGCCAGCTATTGTGTGTGGATTCCGTGTATTATCGAAATGGTGAACAGATCGAGCGACGGGAGAGCAGTCGCACCGTGATTGCAGAGCCGGTCAGCCGCATCGTGGCTGTGGGAAGCTTGGAAGGTATTCCGCAAGAGCAGGTACTCATGCCCGATTCGTCGGAGAATGGTGCGCTCAATGCGATCGTGGGAAATGGCCAACTCTACATTGGCGAAGGCCTGATCGTGACTCCCGATGGTCAGATCCTAACTTATACCGATACCCTGCAGGTGAAGGCTACCGCCTATCATAATACGGATCCGGGCTGCACCATCTATACCGCCATCGGTACATTGTGCCGGGTGGGTGCCATCGCTGTGGATCCCAAAGTGATTCCTTATGGTACGCGGATGTATATCGTTACGAATGACGGCGAGTACATTTACGGTATTGCTGTGGCGGAAGATTGCGGCGGTGCCATCAAGGGCAACCGTGTGGATCTGTACTTCGATACCACCGACGAATGCTGGACCTTTGGTGTCCGCAACGCTACGGTCTATTTTTTGGGCTGATGGTATGATCGGCATAGTTGCAAAATTGCCTTTCTTTTGGTATACTAACCGAAAGAAAGGCTTTTTCTGCAATTTATCAGAAATGCTGGTGGCCGATTGCCATTGCAGTGATATGATGTACCGTGTTCACACGCTCTTGTGCAAACGATCCGCCAAATTCTAAAACAGCAAGGAACGGAGCATTATGATTAACGTTTGTGATATCAATGTCATGAAACCTCTGTTGGCACAGCATGGCTTCCATTTTTCTAAGGCCAAGGGGCAGAATTTTCTCATTGCAGCTTGGGTGCCGGAACATATTGCTATGGAATCTGGCGTGGATCGCTCTGCCGGCGTGTTGGAGATCGGTCCGGGCATCGGATCGTTGACGCAGCAGCTTTGTTTGCGGGCTGGCAAGGTCACGGCGGTAGAAGTGGATGAACGCTTGGAGCCTATATTGGAGCAGACGGTCGGCCACTTTGAGAACCTGCAGATCATCTGGAACGACATTCTCCGACTGGATCTTCCGGCTTTGGTGCAAGGGGAATTCTCTGGCTTGCGGCCTATGGCCTGTGCCAATCTGCCATACTATATTACATCGCCCATTCTGACTGCTTTGCTAGAGGCCGATTGCTTTGATTCGGTTACCGTTATGGTACAAAAAGAAGTGGCTCAGCGGATCGCAGCGGCACCGGGTACACCGGATTATAGTGCATTTTCTGTATTTTGCCAGTATTATGCCCAGCCGGAGCTGCTTTTTGATGTGCCAGCCCATTGCTTCCTGCCACAACCCAAAGTGACCAGCGCTGTCATTCAGTTGAAGATCCACAAGGAACGCCCTTGGCAGATCGATAATGTGGATGTGTTTTTCCGCTTGGTGCGAGCTGGTTTTGCCATGCGGCGCAAGAAGCTGAGCAATTGTCTTGCCTCTGGCTTCCCGGAGTTGGGCAAGTCGGGCGCAGCCGAGGTGATCGCTGCCGCTGGTTTTCCGGAGAATGTCCGTGCCGAAACATTGGGGATTCCTGAGTTTGCCCGAATTGCCAACGAGATCGTCAGACGAAGCGTAAAGTAAATGGAAGTTTGTCGTTCTGAGAAAATGCATTGTTAGGAGCGACGCCCACGCCTCCACAGGAAATGGTGCATTTTGGGATTCTCGAAAGGAAAATTATCGTGATCGCCTGTGGCAATGTGATTATGCTTGAAAAACACCGGGCCGTCGAAGACACTGGGCCTACAATATTAACACCAATAGCACGACAAACTGAAACTTGAAGGGTAGCTTATGATTGAATGTATATTCCTTGATCTGGATGATACCATCCTGGACTTTGGCACCACAGAGCGCAAGAGCATCAGCCGACTATTGACGCATTTGGGCATCATTCCAACGGAAGAGATTGTTCGTCGGTACTCCGCTATCAATCTGGAGCATTGGAAACGTCTGGAACGGGGAGAAATTACCCGTGCGCAAATTAGTAATCGTTTCGATGTGTTGTTTGGAGAACTGGGCGTATCGGTGAGTACCTTGCGGTGCGAAGAATTGTACCGCCAGTATTTGAGTGAGGGAACGGACGCACTACCCGGCGCTTTGGAAACGGTGGCACAGCTTCATAAAAAATATCGCCTGTTCTTGGCCAGTAATGGTACCGCCTCGGTTCAAGCAGGGCGATTGGAACGCACCGGTTTGGGTGCTTATTTTGAAAAGTGTTTCATTTCCGAAGAATTGGGAGCCAACAAACCTGCCAAGGCGTTTTTTGAGCGAGCTTTTGCACAAATCTCGGATTTTGATCCCGATAAAGCTGTGATGGTGGGCGATAGCTTGACATCGGATATCCTTGGCGGCATTCATGCCGGAATGCGAACCTGTTGGATCAATCCCAACCATCGCAAGGGCAGGGATGATATTCGCCCGGACTATGAGATCGAAGGTATCCATCAATTGGAGGATCTGCTGGCACAATTATAATCAAACGCCCCGTCCGATCCTTGGACGGGGCATATATTATGGATGTGTTCACAGAAGTACAGGCACTTCCTTGCGGATTGTGATGCGATCCTCAGTTACATCACAATCCATTGCCATTACCGTGACGCCGGCAATGGCGGCTTCCCGGAGCGCTTGTCCGAAAGCCGGATCTGTGGTGTCGTTGGGATGTAGGTATTGTACATCCGACATTTGGATGACAAACAGCGCGTAAGCGCTGAAACCTTCCTGTGCAAGATGAGTCAGCCCTTGCAAATGTTTCCTGCCGCGTTCCGTGGGTGCATCGGGGAAAGCACAGATTCCTTCGTTTTCCAGCGTCACGCCTTTGACTTCCAAAAAACACCGCCGGCCGTCTTTCAGAAAAGAAAAATCGTATCGAGAATCACCGAGGGTGTATTCTGCCCTTAGTTCAGAGATTCCCCCCAAGCCGCCGGCCTCTAGCCATTCTCTTGCTGCCTGATTGGGCGCTTGAGAGTCCATGTTGATAAGGCGGTGTCCTTTTTGTACAGCAATGAGATCGAATGTGGTCTTTCGGTTGGGATTATCTGCTCTTTGACACCAGACGGTGACGCCGGGGCGGAGCAATTCCCGGCATCGACCGGTGTTTTTGACATGGCAGACCTGTTCCTGCCCATCGATTTCCACATGGGCGATAAATCGATTGGGTCGGGAGAGGAAAATCCCCGGAATCATATTGGCATAATGCACGATATCACCCCCTTTTCGTATATCGTAGCAGATTTTTGAAAAATCGCAAGTGGGAATAAATTGTGCTTGACATTCTCGAAAAGTGTGCTATAATTCTATCTGTTCCAGCCGGAGGCATAGCTCAGCTGGTTAGAGCGCATGCTTCACACGCATGAGGTCACAGGTTCGAGTCCTGTTGTCTCCACCAAACCCTTGAAAACCAATGGTTTTCAAGGGTTTTCTTCTTTCTAACTATAGAAAAGGAAAATCACCATGAATGGACGCTCCGGCATTGGTTTGAAGCTGATCCTGTGGCATGAGCCGTATGCCAATATAATTCTATGGTGGTATGCAAACAATGCCTGCCTGATTTCGGCAGAAATCTCATTGTGGTGGCGGTATACTCTGCATTGGACGTATGCAACAATTGTCTGTGGTAAAAGAAAATTAAGATTTCTCTGAAAAATACCAGTTGAATTTCTGCGCCATTTGCGGTATAATATACCGTGTATCTTCGGGATACTGTGTGTGCTTGTGGCGTTGGTTCGATTACAGTTGTGTTGAAAAAAATATAACAGAATCGAATAATAAGGCAGGAAATGAGGAACTACTGTGAAGAAAGCGCTGAATGTGATTAAGACAATATTCGTCTGGGTTGTTGTGGCTTTGGCGGTGTTTATGATGATTTTCACCATTGTTTCGGTCACCACCTTCAACCGGAACGACCGTAATCTCTTTGGCTATCGTGCATATATCGTATTGACGGACTCTATGTCTGCCACTGACTTTGATGCCGGTGACCTGATTCTGGTCAAGCAGTTGGACCCCTACACCCTGCAACCCGGCGACATCATTTCCTTCGTCTCTCAGGAGAGCGACAGCTTCGGTCAGACCATCACCCACAAGATCCGTGAAGTTACTACCGACGGGCAGGGTAATTTGGCCTTCGTTACATACGGTACCACCACGGGTGTGGACGATACGGTTTTGGTGACAACACCCTATATTCTGGGTAAATACGAGTTTGCGATTCCCAAGTTGGGTACCTTCTTCAATTTCTTGAAGACGCCGCAGGGTTATATTATTTGCATTTTCATCCCCTTTATGTTGCTGATCATGTATCAGGGCATCAATACCATCCGTCTGTTCCGTCGATATAAGGGCGAGCAGCTTGCGCAGATGAATGCAGAGAAGGCTCGAATCGAGGAAGAACGTGCTGCCAACGCGCGCATGATGGAAGAATTGTTGGCTTTGAAGGCCCAGTTGCAGCAAAGCGGTGTTCAGCCGGCAACGCCTGCACAGCCGGAAGCCACCGCAGAGCCGGTCGTGGAAGCGCCGGTGCAGGAGGAGCAGAACGATGGCAACAGCTAAGAAGATTTGGAATGTTGTTTCCACGGTTTTGGTGGTGCTGGTGGTGCTCGTTGCGGTGTTCCTGATGGGCTCCCGGTTGCTGGGTTACCGGGTCTATACGGTCATCTCCGGTTCGATGGAGCCTGCCTACAGCGTCGGTGATCTGGTATACGTCAAGCAGGTCGATCGCATTGAGGACATCAAACTCAGAGATACCATCACCTTCGTCCTGAACGAAGAGCTCACTGTGGCGACCCACCGGGTCGTTGATATCGATGTCGAGAAGCAGTATTTGTATACGCAGGGCGATGCCAATGACGTTCCGGATGCCTCTCCGGTCCATTTTAAGAATGTCATCGGTGTGGTGCATTTTAGCATTCCGCTTTTGGGCTATGTGTCCGATTTTATTCAGAATCCTCCGGGGACGTATATTACCATTGCCGCCGTTGCGGTGCTGATTATTTTGGTCTTTCTGCCGGATTTTCTGCCGAAGAAGAAGGAAGAATCGGCGCAATCCGAGGAAACGGCCAAGCTCAGGGCTGAACTCGAAGCGCTGAAAGCCCAGTTGGATCAGCAAAAAGAACAATAACGGTTTCACAATCATGGTTGCGAATGGCATGCCCGTAGCCGTGATTTTGAAATAAAATCAAAGGAAAGGAAGAAACCTAACATGAAACTCAATAAGAAAAAGGTATTCACGCTAGCTCTGGCAGTATGTTTGATCGCCATCCTGTCCCTGAGCTCTCTGGCGTGGTTTACCGACAGCGACTCTGTAACCAACGATTTTCTGATTGCTGGTTCCGATGACGCTGACCCTGATGATGTGTTCTCCATCGATGTTTGGGAAGACGACGATGAAGAAGACGAAGAGGGTGAAGAAAAGATCCAGGACGGTATCGAGTATGAAGATATCCTGCCTGGTGACGACCTGTACAAGGAAGTTCACATCGAGAATACCGGCTCTTATCCTCAGTATGTCCGCGCTACCGTGACTGTCACAGGCGCTTCTGTTTGGCAGGACGTTTACGGTATGTACATCGTTCCTCTGGAAGTTCTGACCGATGCTGATCTGACCGGCGTACACACCCTCGTGATGTACTACGATGCCGAGAACGATGCATTCGTTTATGAACTGTACTATGAGGAACCTCTGGCTGTCGACGCTGAGCTCATTGTGTTTGAACACGTCTACATCCCCGAAGAACTGGATCGTTATCAGGCTGCTGCCCTGCAGAACTTCCAGATCGTGGTCGTGGCTGACGCTGTCCAGACCGAGAACGTGGGTGACAATGTCTATGAGGCTTTCGAGACTGTCGGTCTGGTGAAGACTATTGCGGTTGTCGATCCCGTCGGCTTGGCTGATGCGCTGCAGGCTGAAGGTGAGGCCCGCATTGTTCTGGATCCCAATGTGGACTGGAGCGTTAACCCCATCGTTGTTGACTTTGCTGTCAGTAAAAAGACCATCGACTTCAACGGCCAGAATGGCACCATCGAGTTTGCTTCCGGCTCCTCCGCTGAGAACGTGGTCATCACCGGCATCAAGGATACTGACGGTGCGAAGAACAGCGTCAAGACCGCCTCTGACTTTACCGGCAACGTGATTGTGGAGCACTCTACATTTATCGATGCTGTTGGCACTCCCTACGGCGCAATTCAGTTGGCTGGTGGCCAGATCACCATTGATAACTGTGAATTCGTTGGCACTGGCAATGGCTATGGCATCTACAACTCCGGTGCTCTGAATGGTGACCTGAACATTACCAACAGCACCTTTACCGGCTTTGGTTCCTGGGCTATCCAGATCAACAATGCAGTCAACGGCGATCTGTTGATCGACAACTGCGTGTTCAACACGCCCGACGGTGTGCTGAAGGTTCTGTCCGGTGTCAACGGCAACTTCACCTTCACCAACAACACCCTGATCGGCTGCAAGGGTCACGACGGTGCTGGTCTCAACGCACTGATCGTTTCTACCAGCGCAAAGTACAATCCTCTGACTGCAACCGGTACCATCACCTACGCTAACAACAAGTACATCGCTGCCGATGGCGAAGAGCCTGTCGAGGTCGTTGCAGATCCCATCGTCGGTGACAGCGAAGGCGAGAGCTATGAGGGTGAGCTGTTTGAGTCCGGCTCCGACGACTTCCTGGTCGTTCAGAATCAGGTTCTGGTCGGCAATGCCAATATTTCTGTTGAGCGTAAATACTATACTGTCGTTCTGGAGAACGTGACCGCAGCTACTGAGGGCAACTTGATCACCGCTAAGGCTAACAACGTCATCATCCTCCACAACTGTGACATCACTCTGGAAAAGGGTGCTAAGCTGATCGTTGGCGACGGTGCTACTGTTGGTCAGGTCATGATGCACAACGTTACTGTTAACGGTGTGCTGCTGACTCAGGAGACTGCTGCCCAGTATCTGGAAGGCGTCAACTGGTACGAGGTTTGGTAATCGGGCATTTCTGAGTACGGTTATCGTTATTAACACCAATTTTAAGTCCACCCAACCCCTTCGGGGGTTGGGCGGCAATCAAAAAGCATGGGTCCTGCCGTACTTTTTGATGGCTGGTTTTTACTGGGCGATCGCTCGCCACTATGATACGGGACGTCCCTGTCCCACGAACACAGAAAAAAGGAGGAACACAATATGCTAAGCAAAATCAAACTGCGCTGTTTGGCTCTTGCGTTGGCAGCCATGATTGTGACTCTCATTTCTCAGGAAACCCTTGCATATTTCACGACTGTTGGCAAGGCCACCAATGTGGTCACTTCCGGTGATATTGAACTGGTGATCCACGAACGCACCGATCAGGGCACCGAATTCCCCGCCGAGGGTGTCTATGTCGTGCCCGGTGATGTAGTGAGCAAAGTGGTCAGCGTGGAGAATGTTTCCGGGCATCCTTTCTACCTTCGCGTGAAGTTGGTCTACGGTATCAATGCGCAGGAGTTGCCGGCGGAAGATTGCTTCAAATTGAATATTGATGAAACCTACTGGACCTACAAGGATGGCTGGTATTACTACACCGGTATCGTTCAACCCGGTGAGCAGACCCCTGCCATTTTCTCTCATGTGGAGATCGTTGGCGCGCAGGTGGATAACAGCTATATCGGTAAGACCCTGAGCATCACCGTTGTGGCCCAAGCGGTTCAGAGTGAGAATAATCCAATTCAAAACGGCGACACGACCACCGTCGTGGGCTGGCCTGCAGACTAAGGAGGTGCATCGATGAAACGATTGATTGCCACCCTTGTGGTACTGTTGCTTCTGATTTCGGTTGTGTCCGTCTCTGCCGACGAGAGTAATGTTATTTACGATGGTCTGACACAGGAGTTCGTCTTTCAGCCCGGTAGCGAGCATTCTCTGACGGATTTGTTCTTGAATTTTAAGGATGTGATGCCCGGTGACAGCCTGACCCAGTCGATCACCGTGCGCAATGAGTCGGATAAGCAGGTCAAGGTAGAGATCTATATCCGCTCTCTGGGCGCCCACGAAGATTCCGTGGACTTCCTGTCCCAGCTACGGTTGCGGGTGGAGAAATCGGAAGACAATACCATGGCCTATATGTTTGATGCCTATGCCAATGAGCCGGCGCAGTTGACCGATTGGGTCTGTTTGGGAATGCTCTACTCCGGCGGCGAGGTGAATCTGAATGTGATTTTGGATGTGCCCGTGGAAATGGGCAACGAATTCCAAGATCAGATCGGCTATCTGGATTGGGAATTCATGGTCATTGAGTACCCTGCAGAGGAAGATGACCCTATTGCCCCTACCGGTGACGAGAGTAATGTGCCCCTGATGCTCGTATTGATGGGCATTTGTGCGGCTGCGGCGATCTTCCTGCTCCTGTGGCGTAGAAAGAATCGGGAAGAGGAGGAAGAACATGACCAATAAAAAGACCTATACCCGAATCGCCCTGACGATCAGCGTTGTATTTATGATGATTTGGGGTCTTATGGGTACCGGTACATCCTTGGCTTGGTTTACCGATACCGACAAAGAGGTCAAGAACATCTTCCACTTTGCGGATTTTGAAGTGGAAGCGGAATACCGGGATGCTAGTGGCAATTGGAAGAGTATTGAGGGCGATACCAAGATCTTCGATGACGAAGCCCTTTATGAACCCGGGTATACGCAACTTGTTTATCTGCGTGTGACCAATAAGGGTAGCGTACCCTTCAATTTTAAGACAGCCGTTAGCGTCACCGACTATACCGTAGCCACCAATGTCTTTGGTCAGCAGTTCCACCTGCAGGATTATCTGCGCTTTGGCGTAACGGAAGCCGTGAATACCGAAGCGGAAATGGATGATCTGGTGCCTGACCGTGTGGCCGCTGCGAAATATGCCACCATGAACCTGTGCAACTACAGCTCCGAGACTGCAAAGCTAGAGGCCGGTGCTACCGTATATATGGTTATTGTGGTGCGTATGCCCGAGGAAGTCACGAATGTTGCAAATTACCGCGGCAATGTGATTCCTAAAGTGGAGCTTGGTGTGATCGTCAGTGCGCAACAGATTCAAGAATGAAAAGAAAGGAGGCCGTCAAATACATGAATTCGATGCTGGATTGTTCGGAGAATGAAATTATTACTGAAAAGAAGTTTCTGCAGTATGTAGCAACAACTGTTGTGGGGATCCTGCTTTGTTTAGCGTCCATGGCTTTCACGGCCTATGCGTATTTTAGTGCTGATCTGGTTTCCGGTGTCAACACATTGATAGCGGCGCGTTTTGAAACGGAAGTGGAAATCGTTGCCATCAACGCTTCTACAACACAATCGGCAGATACCGAAACAACGGATCCGACGCAAACGCCCCCTCCGCAAACCTATTCGCTGGTCAATGGAACAGTCACTTTGCCGGAAGGTTCCTATCAGGTGACGATCAGAAAGTCGACGGCCGAAGACATCGCTTCCACCGGCTTCTGCGTCATTACGCTTTCCGTTGACGGAAGCGATACGACCTATTATACCCAGCAGATTGGCAAAAACGGAGAAACCGAACAATCCAAGATCACTTTTACCTTGGTGTTGGATCAGGAAACCGTTGTACATTTCCTAGATCATTTGGGTACGTCCTCGCACTATGTAGCCGACCAAAACGGTGCGCAGTCCGAGAAGTATATCAAACATGAGGGTCGCATTTCCCAGTCGGTGAGCAGTTCCGGTACCGAAACGACCGATACCGATCACCAAACGACGGAAGACCCCACAACTGCGACCACAACGCCCACTACCGAAACGACTTCTGGCACAGAATGATCTCATGCAGCCTGCTCCCATGGTTGGAGCAGGCTGTTTTTTCTAAAAAGCGTGCAACTTAATAATTCTGAAACAAAACGGAATCAAAACAGAAGTGCTTACTTGCTAATATACGTCCATCAATCAAAACAAAGGAGATAACGTATATGAGTAAACATGAATTGGAAATGAAGGCTCGGGAGCATGATGTGAGCGAGGTTGACGTGGAGATTGTTGCAAAGGTGGCGGAGACCACAGTGACAGAAGTGGCTGGTGGTGTGCAGAAACTGGGCGAAGCCATCGTAGCTGGCTATCAGAAGATCGAGATCGGCGTGGTGGCCGGCTACCAGAAAATCGAGAATGGTGTGGTGACTGGTTTCAATAAGGTGACCGATGCCTGCGTCGGCGCATTGTTTACCCGTGAAGGCGAGACGGTTGAGGAAGCAAAGGCAAGACTGTCCGGCACAAAGAAAGACTAAGTGTCCGCAATCGGACCAATCCGTTCTGCTTCTTTCCGTTGAAACAAAACTTTAACATTTGCGTGTTACCATGATTACCCATAACGACAACCAATGCGCAGGAGGAAGAGAATGTTTAAGATTTTAGTGGTAGAAGATGATCGAGATCTGAATCGCACAGTGTGTACCTTTTTGAACTCCAGCGGATACCAAGCCATCGGCTGCCTTAGTGCCGATGCTGCTTACGATGCGTTGTATGCCAATATGGTTGATCTGATCGTGTCGGATATTATGATGCCGGGTGTGGACGGTTTTGAGTTTGCGCAGAATGTGCGTTCTCTTAATCAGCAGATCCCCATCCTGTTTATGACGGCAAGGGATGACCTTGCTTCTAAGCAGCGAGGGTTCCGCATCGGTGTGGATGATTACATGGTGAAACCCATCGACCTTGATGAGTTGTTTTTGCGCATTGGTGCATTGTTGCGCCGTAGTTAAATTGCCGATTCCCGAAAATTGGAGGTGGGGCGCTTTGTTATGGATGCGGATGAGCACACTGCATATTTGGCAGATAGGGAGATCCGGCTGACCAATCGGGAGTTTATGATCCTCTATAAATTGCTTTCCTATCCGAAAAAGACCTTTACTCGACAGCAACTCATGGATGAATTCTGGGATGCGGATACCGAAACCGCACCACGGGCGGTGGATGTCTATATGACAAAATTAAGAGGAAAACTGGCGGAATGTGCGGAATTTGAGATCAAAACCGTGCACGGGCTGGGTTATAAGGTGGCAATCAAAATACCTATTCGGCGCAAGAGCGTAGCGAGATAGAGCAAATCCGAACAAAATACCTGCCGACCCAAGAGAACAAGCTGCAGCAAGTGCGCCGATTGGATCGGCAGGCATCCCAAAAAGCACGGGTGTGGGCGCTGGGCTTGGGCGTGAGTGGTAGCTTGATTTTGGAATTTGGTATGAGCTTGTGCATGACGGATCTAGGGATATTGTTGGGAACGTTACAGCCCTATGCCGTGCCCATTGGTGTAGGGATCGGTGTGTTGGGGATGCTAGTAGGTGCCATGGCATATCCGGTATATGAACGCATTTTGAAAAAGGAGCGTGTGCGTATCGCACCGCAGATGTTGCTCTTGTCCGAGGAATTGCTACGCTGATCATCTGGAGAAAAGGAAAGATCCGCCTATCCACGGGCGGATCTTTTCATATACTATTATTGGAAAAAAGTAGTGCAATTTTGAAATGGATCTGGTATAATGATCGTATATATGGTGTCATCAAGATCATACACCACGACTCCAATGAAAAGGAACTTGATTTATGCCTGATATTTTTGATTTAATTGTGATCGGCGGTGGACCCGGTGGTTATTTGGCGGCAGAACGTGCAGCCCACGCCGGACTGAAGGTGCTGTTGTTTGAAAAACGTAGTTTGGGCGGCGTTTGCTTGAACGAAGGCTGTATTCCTTCCAAGGCATTACTCCATTCCGCTAAAACCTACGAACACGCACTCCATGCAAACCTCTACGGCGTGTCCTGCGACAACGTGGCGATCGATCAGAAGGCGGTCATCGCCCGCAAGGCAAAGGTGGTACGCACTTTGGTAGCCGGTGTCAAGGGGAAAATGAAAACTGCCGGCGTAACGGTGGTCATGGAAGCGGCCACCATTACCGGAAAAACAGCAGAGGGCTTTGCTGTGGCCGCCGGGGGCAATGCCTATTTTGCAAAAAAACTCATCATCGCGACGGGTTCGTCTGCCGTGGTGCCGCCAATTCCCGGCGTGCAGGAAAATCTGGGTACGTTTGTGCTGACCAATCGGGAAGTGTTGGAGCTGAAGGAAATCCCTTCGAAATTCACTGTGATCGGTGGCGGGGTTGTCGGTCTGGAAATGGCGGCATACTATGCTGCGGTTGGCGCTCAAGTTACGGTGGTGGAAATGCTGGATCACATTGCTGGCGCAACAGACCGTGAAATTGGAACGATTCTTCAGAAAGAACTGGAGAAAAAGGGGATTACCTTCCTATTGAGTCATAAATGCCTGTCGGTGGAGCCCGGTCAGGTTTGGGTGGAAGGGCCCGATGGTGCGCATCAGGCGATCGCAGCAGACAAGGTGCTTCTGAGCATCGGTCGCAGACCAAACATACAAGGTGTTGGCCTGGAAAACATAGGTGTCCATACCTCCCGGAGCGGCATCATTACAGACGCAATGGGCCGTACCAATGTCGCAGACGTGTACGCCGTGGGCGATGTCAATGGTCACCATATGTTGGCGCATACAGCTTACCGTGAGGCAGAGGTTGCCGTCAACAATATCCTTGGTACGGCAGATACGATGCGTTATCATGCCAACCCCTCCGTGATCTACACAACGCCGGAATTGGCTTGCGTAGGAAAGACGGAGGAAGAATGCCGCCAAAAGGGCATTGATTACGAGGTCTCCAAGCTGTCCATGCGTTATTCCGGACGATTTGTTGCAGAGAATGAGGGCGCAGATGGCCTATGTAAAGTTCTGATCGATAAGAAGCGCCGTACCATTTTGGGTGTGCATCTGATCGGCACCTACTCCGGTGAGATCATATGGGGTGCTGCCGCAATGATCGAAATGCAGCTACGCGTGAAGGATGCCCGACAGATCATTTTCCCACATCCCACTGTCAGCGAGATCATCCGTGAGACTCTCTGGGAATTCCCGGACTAAAGTCACACCAACTTGAAATTGCACAATACTCAGTGCGTAGGCGTATACGCCGGAGCCAGTGGCTTCATACAGGTTTGCCGATGCGTTGCGATCGCCTTTGCCAATAGCTTTCAGTCAGTGATCCGGCTCATAATTACTGGGACGGAAATAAATGGCCACAGTCTTTCTCGCTCCTTTCACCATAACAATCTTTGAAAAGCGCATTTTATTGCAGGGGATGAAAAAATACAAAAAAATATCGTCCTTTTGGGACGAATGTATGTTATAAATGAAATAACCCCCGGTTGCTACTGAATCAACGTAACTTCCGGGGGTTATTTCACAGAATTCTTGGGTTCAATCATTGGGTAACCTCGCTTTCTATAGGATCGTCGGCCGTGGTCTGTCAATGAGGCAAGCTCGCTTCTGCGCATATTTTCAATGAATGTATTTTGGTCAAACAGAAGAGCTTGCACAGAAAAGCCGAACCGAGGGTTTATGTGTACATTGGTATCACCCTTTCTGTCTATATATTACCATATTTTGGAGAAAATGCAACTTGGAATACTCACCAAAGAGGATTGCGCATCTTTGTTGAAAATACAGAAATCCACATAGAACGGACACAAATCGTTGACACGGAGAAAATACTGTGTTATCATAAATACGTTGGGCGGCTTCTAAAAGCCGCCCATTTTTCATTCTTCAGATACAGGAAGGGAAAATAGCCGGATTACATTGCTGTTCACTGCCTTCCGAACTTCTTCCACCGGCAGATCTTTCAGTTCTGCAATTTTCGCTAGCACCTGGGGCAGGATCAGAGAGGTATTTCTGGTCCGACGCAATTGTTTTGGTTCAAAGGTATCCTTACAATAGGGCATTACGTAGGGCGCATCGGTTTCGATCAGAATGCGCTCCAGTGGCATCTTCCGTACCGCTTCCCAAAGTGGTGCCGAACGTTCCTCCGGTTGAAGCAGCGCACCGCCGATGCCCAGATGAAAACCCATGTTCAAATATTCCTGAGCGATATCCCATCCACCGCCGAAACAGTGTACCACACCGCCGTTTTTTCGGGCCGGGTGTCTCTTTAGAATGCCAATGGCCTGCCGGTCGGCGTTGCGGATATGTAGTACCAGCGGCATTTTCAAACGCCGTGCCAGATTCAGTTGGTATAGGAACCAGCCAATTTGCCGTATGCGGCGTTGCTCTTTCCGTGGGTGGTGATAGTCTAAGCCGGTTTCTCCGATTGCGATCACACCTTCTGCCCGGGCAAGGGAAGGGAGCATTCGGCGGTCACGCCATTTTTCATAAATGCATCGAGTGGGATGAACACCAATTACCGGGAAAAATCGTTGAGGATACTTCTTGCAAAGCGCTAAGATCTCCGTGTTGGAGGCGAGGCTGATGCCGGGCTCAATGCAATGTCGGATGTCGGCTTCGTCCAAGGCCTGCAAGAGACATTCTAGGTCTCCCTCAGCCAGAACGTAATTCTCTGTATCATGAGTCAGATATCGAAATTGTCCCTTAAAACTGTTACACGCATAATGCGCATGAGAGTCAATAATCATGAAAATACCCCCTTTCCACCGCCTATCATATCCCGAAAACAGAACCCTGTCAATCCCCAAAAGAGAGAGGCTGCGATTTCGCAGCCTCTTTGTTTGTATCAAAGTCGTTCCAGAATGCTCTCGAAAGAGCGGATTCGGCTGACACCCGCCAGACGTTCGTTGTCCTGTAGGGTAAATTCGATCCTCCTTCCAACGGATCGGTCAGGTGGTGCGGCCCGTGGCCAATGAAGACCACATTCTGTCTCAGAATGACGATTTTATGGCCTTGCCGGAAATCGGTCTGACCATCTGCCGTGCAGGACAGAAAAAAGCTGCGCAAGGACTGTCCCTAGCCGACCTATGCTCGCTTGAAGGTATCCAATCAGGCGGATGTCTTGAATCTATTCTTGTTGCGAGAGGATCTGTTCCATAGTCTATCGAATCACCCCATTCCTACCGGCTGTGGGAATGGGGGTTATCTATTGCGAAATTCAATATTTGTTCATTTGACTTTTTTGACGGCATAACCTATGATTACCATATCAGAAACAGAAAGAAGAATGACACCATGACGATTTTGGAAGCTCATAAGGAACAATGGAACAACTTGAAAGATAGGCCTCTGCGTGAAAAATTGCAGCATATCGTCACCTATTATTGGGCGCCGATTTTGGCCTGCCTGTGTGTGATCGCACTGCTGACGAGCTGGATCGTTCAAGCAGTCACGCAAAAAGAAGCAGTTCTTTCCGGTTATTTGCTCAATGCCGCGACCAAGTCTACTGCTGAAGGGGATTTGGAACAGGCGTTTTTGGAGCAACTGCAGATAGACACACAGAAGTATACGGCTGATCTGATGGCAGATGTCTATTATCAAGCCGATTCCGAATCCTATTATGTGCTCCAAGCTGTCACGGTGCGTGCGATGGCCGGTATGCTGGATTTTATTGTCACGGATGCGGATACTTATCAGGTTTTAACTGCTTATTACGGAGATTTACGTCAGATTTTGACTGCAGACCAACTAGAGGCGTACCAGCCTTGGTTTGTATACGTCGAACAGGCGGAGCTGGATGCCTTGACCGACCATTCTGTAGATTCGGTGGCATTGCCGCAGTATTACAGCAGTAGTGCGTCTTTGCAGGATCCGGTTCCTATCGGCATTCAGTTGCCGGAAACCTGCCTCCTGTGGCAATTCTATGATTTCCTGGGTGAGGATGTGATTTTTGGGTTCATAGGCTATTCTGAAAACCAGTCCAATGCATTGGAATTCTTGGATTATATTCTCCAATAACATACAAAAAAGGCGGCAGATTTTACCTGCCGCCTTTTAACTTTATTAGAGGATGATCAGATGCTTGGGACTGGTAGTGATGTTTTCGTGACCGTCTGCCTTATAAATGGTCACATCTTCGATGCGCACGCCAAATTTTCCGGGCAGATAAATGCCGGGTTCTGCAGAACAAACCGCATTTTCCGGAATAGGCTGATTGTTACGCAGGTTGGGGCTGGGGCTTTCGTGAATTTCCAGACCCACGCCATGACCGTAACCGTGACCAAAATAGGGACCATAGCCGGCATCGGTAATGACCTTGCGAGCGGCAGCGTCGATCTCACAGCCGGGCACGCCGGCCTTGGTGGTGGCAAGAGCCGCCAATTGTGCTTGTAGCACGGTGTTATAAACTTTTTCCATTTCTTCCGTTACATAACCCACCGCCACGGTGCGGGTCATATCCGAGCAATAGCCCTGATACAGGGCACCAAAATCCATGGTGATGAAATCGCCTTCTTGGATTACCCGTTCACCGGCTACGCCGTGGGGCACACTGGTGTTGGGACCGGAAACGACAATGGGATCGAATGCCAGACCGGTGGCACCGTTTTTGTACAGGCAGTAGATCAGCTCCGCCTGTACCTCCAGCTCGGTCATGCCAGTTTTGATACGTGGGAGTACATCGGCAAAGGCCTGATCTGTGATCGCTTGTGCTTTGCGCATCAGATCCAGTTCCCATTCTTCCTTTACATCCCGGAATTGGTTGATCCGGTCATTCATAGGCTTCAGTGCGGCGTTCAGATGCTCCTGATAGGAAAACAGCTCCCGTGCTGTGAGATAGTTCTCTTCATAGCCAAAGGTGCTGATGCCGAAATCTGCAATTGCCTGATTCAAGCAGGCGATATAGCCCCGTCCGGTGGCAATATCGATGACTTCAAAATTGTGGATATTGTCCTGCGCCGGCTCGATATAGCGGCTGTCGGTATAGTAACGGCAGCCCTTTCGTGTTACAACGGCAACGCCCTCAGCAATGTCATACTCTGCGCCATAGTAGCGGCTGTAGCGGGAGGTCAGGAGCAGCGCGTCCACCTCGTCATCTAGAAGGGACAAATATTTCTCAAGATTCTTCATAAGGGTATTCCTTTCGTAGTTATTCGCCGAGGAGCATGATCTGTACGAAGCGGCTGCGACCGCAAGGGTGATCCTAGACGATGGCTATCGTTATTGTACTAACAGGAAGGTCAAATGTCAATCACGCTACCGCAGCCACCTGCGGAAGGGGCGACATATTCTTCGGCACTCAAAATAGAGACAGGAGTACATGACCTGATGTTGCAGTTTTTTAGCTGTCATGACCCGTGGATTCGCGCAGAACAAAGTTGCATTCAAATTGCTGGTACTCCGGTGTTTCTCCATTCATCTCCGCAACCAAAGTGATTGCAGCGGTAATTGCGATATCTCGTGATGGCATGCCGACAGAGCTAATTGAGGGATTATACATTTCGGCCATTGGAATGTTGTCAAAACCGATGACCCATACATCATCCGGAACAGAGATACCATGTGTAACCATATATTTGATAATGGCGGCAGCAAGGCTGTCGTTTTCGCAGATAACAGCGTCGGGAAGTGGCGAGCGCTTTACCATCAGTTGAGCAGCACGATACCCCCAGTTCATGGAGAATCCACCACGATATACGCCGCATTGCATTTGTTCTGGTATCACCTTAGTAAAACCGGAAAAACGAATATTGGAGCTTGCAGATTTTTCTGTACCACCAACAAAGGAAATACGCTTTCTGTCGTTATCCAAAAGGAACCGGCAAACATCCATGACACCCTGTTCCAAATTGACATGAATCGTGTGGATGTCCTCGTCATAGTGTGTGCCGGATATGACAACCAACGGTCTTCCAAGATCGGATAGAATATGATGAATATGGGTTACAACGCTGTCATCATCAGGAAAGACGACCAAAGCACCATCATAGTCAGCAAAATCATCCGCTGTCATGGGTGCATCCGTGGAAGAAAGAGTGTGCAGCGCCAAGGAATAGCCTGAAATCGCGAAATGAATTCTCAAATATTCAAAGAATTCGGCAAAAAATGGCAAAGAGATGGGGGGCATAATCGTTTTTACCGCCATAGTTTTGCCATAACGCAACGAGCGAGCAGCACGAGATGGAATGTAATTGAGATGTGCAATTGCTGTAGCAATCAATTGGCGGTTGTGAGGGCGCACACTGTTCTCGTCTTTCAGATATTTGGATACGCAGGATGCAGACACTCCTGCGTGTTTTGCAACATCCTTGATTGTTACCATAGACCGTTCTCCCAACTAAAAATACAATAACACGATGCTTTGATTCATGGTTCTAAAGTAAATTGTACCTGCTTTGACAATATTTGTCAAGTATTACAAAATACACCCCGTGTTTTTTACGAGTTTGTAAAAAATGAGTGTGTTGATAAAAGTAGTTGACAACGTGCAACGTTGCATGATATTATTTAGTTGTTAGTATTTCACAATTGTAGTAATAGTGTGCTACTTGTTACAAGGAGGAAAAGTAATGCGCAACAGAGGGAAAGTGAGAAAGTTTCTTTGTTTGATTTTGTGCTTTGAAATCATCGCCTCGGCAATTCTTATCGGCGGATGTGATATGTTTGGCCAAGGAGGGAACGATATGCGTTTTGAAAAACCTACCAATCTCACAGTTCCGGAATATACAACAGCCGTGGCAGATGGCTATGATCTGGCGTATGATGACGGTTTGATCTACAATCCGCTTTCCCGAGAAGCGGAAAAGACCGGGACACTGAATCAGTATGATGGCACCGCTACACGAAAAATGATTTTGAACGGTAATGGCTTTACTGCGGAGTTTCATATGCCCACCACACTGATCCCTTACTCCATGGTCCCGATCGACTATAAGATCACAAAGACCGGCGATGTGTCTTTTCCACTTTCCATTGTTGCAACTGCCTTTGAAGAAAAGGACAGAGGTGCCGATGTAAGCCAGATGTATGATCTGTCAGTGCCCGGAGAGGTGGCCATCGAAATCGAATACCTTGGCTATGTAAAGGGAACCGTGCAAGATGGGCAGCGGCATATTATGACTCCGGATAATACGGACACTCCCGCAGAAGCCTATCCGAACTATGAGCTGACTGATCTGATCTCCTCCGGAACGGTCCAGACCGGTGATGCCACATGGCTGAAGTTCAAGTATACAAACACTGGAAATACCATTTTGGATGCCGAGGGTACCGGAGGATTCGTGATCGAACCGATTTTGTATCGTAAGAATGTAGATGGCTCCTATACACAGCTTGGTGGCATAACCAATCAGTTCATTCGTGAGCTTACCTATGTTTATCCCGGTGAGAGCCGCGAATTCTGGCTTTGCTTCGATCCGGGGATTTTCTCGGAACAGACTCCGGAAAGTTTGGGCATTCCCGTTGGCAATTACAGAATTGTCTTCAATACTTACTACCGTACCGAGTACGACTACCAGCCCTATACCACCATGTGGACAGGTCACCTGATGCAGAGCGCAACATACGAGTTTTCTGTGAAGGAAGATGCGGTCGATACTGCTGCCAATGATGTAGTGGTCATTTCCGCACCGGCGGCGAAGTCCAATAATACCCGTTCATGGCTGCATTACTTTGAGGAGTTTATGACCACCTATGAGCAATTCGCCGTGGATCCCGGCACGGATGTGATCGAAGGGCGCATTTGGTTGCAACCCGCCTCCTTTACGGAGCAAGTGGTCATCAAGGTCATCACCGGTAAAAGAGAAACGCAAATCATCCGCGGAGCGTATCCGGTCACTATGGATACAGATGCCGTGAGTCTTACCTATAATCCCAGCAATATCAATGTGGTCGTCAACAATCAAGGTGTTGCGTACCCTGCAATTTACGCACAGGCTATGACCGCCATGCGTGCCAACTTTGCCACAACGCCTTATATTGCGGAAAGCATTGTGGAAGATTTGTTGGATATGCAGGCAGCCGGTGTGAATGTGGTCACCAATCAGGGGTGGTATTATCTGTATGACACCGCTGTTTCCAGCGCACAGGTAAATTTGGTCAGCGGAACCATTGAGCGCCGTTCCAACCATAAGGGCGATGCCTTGAAGTTTACGATCGATGTGATCCGCCGTCTGGGCATGAAGTTTGATGGCATGGGTACCTTCTATTTTGGCTCTGCGCAGCTTCCCAATATCGTCCGTTGGATCAATGGCGAGAACTATCGTTACTCCATGGCTTATTCCGTAGAGGCGGATAAAGGCGACGAAGAAGTTCCGCTGGCAGTTGCCGCAGTATGGCTCTATCAGCGTAGCCGTTGGGGTGATGTCTACTGGCAAGATGGCTTGGGCATGACCCAGTACTATACGGAAGATACCCGGGGCTATACTCGTCTGGAAATGGTGGGTCGCATAGCTATGGGCGAGCAGGAAAAGGAAATGTTCCGCCAATGGCTGGCCGAAAAGTACGGAACTGTTGAGGCTATGAATGCTGCATGGGGCACGTCCTACCGTTCCTTCGACAAGATCGACCCCGAGTTAGGGCTGATCAATCAAAATGTCATTGGATTCATAGCCCTCTATGACTACGACAGTAATATCACCGGCTTTAATGAGTGGTCACAGGCGGTGATCGATCTGGATATCTTCCGCACCGAGCTGCGCATCAAGAATTATGAAGACACCATTGCCATTGTTCGCCAGCAAGATCCTCAGGCTACCGTGAATCTGAGAACGGAAGGCAGTAACATGATCGTTCCGGGTCTGGATCCTGCCACCACCAACGCCCACTACCGTAACATTATTTATAATGCACTGCGTAATGGCACGGTTCCGGAATTGATCGCTATGTCAGATGCGATCCGCTCCTACACGGATTATGTAGTACTTCCGTTGACTCCCTCTGAGGTTTATGAGGTCACCAAGTTGTCTGTAGACAATGGCTTGATTCCGATGTTGTTGCCCCAGTTCAACAATATGCGCGATTATGTCATCAACGAAAAATACGGCGAGGATTTCCAAGATGAATACAACCTTGCCACACCCCAGAAAGCTGCTTTAGTCAAGTCGCTGGTTGCCGTATTCCCATGGTGGCAGGCTACGTATGAGGCCGGCGGTGTTCCCGGCATCCTGTGGCAGGATCTGGGCTGTGACGGTGTTGTCACCGAGACCCAGCAGAAGGAAATGGAGTTTTTTAATTCGAAGATTCAGGAAATGATGTCTGATCCTGCGGTGCAGAAGCAGGCTACCATGGAGCAACCCTCTACCGGAATTGAAGGATTGTACTCCTACGATCCTACATTTGTGGATTCTGTGATTGAGGAAGTTAAGAAAAATCGAGAGTAAGGAGAGATTGCAATGAAAAAACAGTTCAGGATAGTTGCCAGTATGGTACTATTGATGGTTTGCCTGTTTACCGCTTGCGCACCTGATGGGAATCCCACACAGCAGTCTACCGGATCCACAGAACCCACCAATATTACCGATCCAACAGGAGGAGAATCCGTGTCTGAGAAAACGACATATTATTGTGCAGTTGGCTCTGTGGATGAGGCCACAAAGACCGCTAAGGTGCTGTTTGGTAACGGTGAAGTGAAGACCATCCAATGGGATGGTGATACTCCCGTCGTCGGAACGGTCAACCCTTTTATCAAGCAGGGCGATGTCTACTACGCACAGAAGATCAAGACATATCCGGTCTATAGTTCCAGCTTCAGCACCCGCGATCCGTTCTATGCATCTGCACGGCAGAAGCGTTTCTGGTATTCCGAAATGTATTTTGTAACACATGAAACCATCTTCTTTGTTCGTTACAGTGATACCGAATGGCGAGTATTCAAAGGCAGAGAGGCGATGGCAACTGACGCAAACACCAAGATCTACCTCTATACCGAACTGGAATTAGATGGTCTGGCCAGAGTGGTGCGGTATGGTATGGTGGTCGGCAATTATGATGCTCTTGGTCAGTGGCCTGCCGCCAATAAAGAGAACACAGTCTTCTTGGATCCTGCCGGTGTGGGTTGGGATAGCGGCGATATCGACCTGTCCTGATGGAAAGGAGCGTGGATGTGATGCGTAATACATTCAAAATTCTTGCGATGATTCTTGTGCTGGCATTGATGCTCTCCATGATCGGTTGCCGGGCAGACCCCCAGCAAGAACAGTCCGACCCGACGGATTCCGTGTCCGATGAAAAACAGATCAACGAGGTGACTGGTTTGAAAGAGAAACCTGTAATCCTATTCATGGGCGACTCCATTACCGATGGTGGACGCACCGACTATAAGGACAAGACCTTCCTGGGTGCAAATCATCCCAAGATCGTTGCTCAGAAGCTCAGACAGATGTTCAAGAATGAGGAGTTTGTTTTCTACAGCACCGGCGTTTCCGGTGACACCGTTCTTGACCAGTATTTCCGCCTGCAGGAGGATTGCTTTGATCTGGATCCGGATTATATTGTTATGCTTCTGGGCATCAACGATTGTTGGAGTGGTTACAAGGGCAAGGAAGCCTTTACAAAGAGCTACCGCTTCCTTCTGGATGCCATGGTGGCCAATACCGATGCCAAGATCATTCTGATCCAGCCTTATTTGTTGCCTGCCGACGATGCCATGCAGGCCAATTGCGTGATCCCCAACGTCAATTACTATAAAGCCTACGCCGACGAGATCGCCGATGTGGTCTGCACCATGGCTGCAGAGTATCAGCTAGATATCATTTATCTGGCCGAGATTCTGGAGCAGCAGCACGAGAAAGGCTCTGCCTATATCGACTTGGCCATCGATGCCATTCATCCCACTTCTTTGGCCTCCACCATCTTGGCGGAGCAGATCATTCTGACCCTCGGAGTGAAGGATTTTGTCCCCGCATTCGGGGACTTTGATACATCCGAAATCGCAGCCAAATACAATCAATGAAAAAACAATAAGGAGGACAAAACATGAAAAACCGCAGATTTTCGAGAAAACTTATCACGATTATCGCCGTTGTAGCCCTGCTGGCATCTTTCTTTGCCATCAATGTTGCAGCCGATGAAACCCTCATCCCAAGCAGTGGATATGCTGCTGTGGGTGTTGTGGATGCTGAAGCCCATAAGGCGGAAGTCCTGTTGGGTACCGGCGAACAGGGTACTGTAGTGTTTACTGGCGAAGCCCCTGCTGCTGGTGCCGTGTATGGCTACACGCGTGATGCCCAGAACGTATATACCTTTACCGTGCCCACTGCCAACCACGGTAATTCCAACCAGTTGGCCGATGTCGGTTGGGCTTTCTGGTCTGAGAAGAACGGTTGGCTCTGGAACGCCAACACTCAGATTTATTATCCGTCTACAAATCCCATTTTCTTCCGCTTCGGTGATAACCAGTGGGCCGTTACCACGATTTACAATTTTGAAGGTGCTGGCGGCGCCTCCCATATGTATGGTTACGCTTTGGATGTTACCGAACAAGACGGCAGTTTCTATCCCGGTGCATTCGTATTCGGCGGTCTGGGTGCTGACGGTAATATCGACAAGTCTGGTTTCGATGTCATGGTTCCTAGCCTGAGCGGCAACAGTAATTTGAGTACTTTCACAACGGAGCTGCATGAGATCCTATTGGAAAGCGGCTATGCGGCGATCGGCGTTGTTGACAGCGCCAATTCTCTGGTCGAAATTTTGAAGGATACCGGAGAGCAGGGCTATGTTTCCTTCACTGGAACCGCCCCTGTGACCGGCGGCGTTTACCGTTATAGCAGACATGAAGGCGATGTGTATACCTTTGCCGAGCCTAATGCCAACCACGGTAATTCCAAGGTGCATGATGCTTCCGGTGCGGGTTGGTATATGGGCATGAATGAGGCGTACGGCGGCTATATGTGGGATGCTGCGCCCAACCTCTATTGGCCTACGGAAACGACTCCTGTGTTCCTGCGCAGCGATGCCAACACATGGATGGTTACTACTAAGGATTGCTTCACAACAAACGTTTTTGTTTATGCATATCAATTGGATGTCTCTGTCCGTGATGCAACTAATGCGTATTACAACACTTCTGCGATCGTGCTTGGTGGCTTGAATGCCGATGGCACAATTGACACTCTGGGATTTGATCAGTTGAAGTTGCCTGCAACTAGCCATGATCTGAGCGCCCTGACAACGCCACTGCACGCCGTTGCCCAGCCAGACCCCAGTGATCCTACTCCTAGCGATCCTGCGCCCATTGAGCCCCCTCCCACCACCGCAGATCATTCCGCTGTTGCATCTGCGATTGCGGTCATGTTGTTTGCAGCCGCTGCAGTTTGCTTGATTGTAAAAAAGAAGCATTCCTGATTGTTTTTTGAATTGCTGTGCCGGGGATATGTCATATTCCCGGCACTTCGAAAAACCCTTGAAAAATGAGAGGATCCCGTTATGAAGACAAGAAAAATAATTGGTGTAGTTCTCGGCGCAGCACTTCTTCTGTGTGCTTGCGGTCCTGCCGACATAGATCCCACCGCCAATAGCAACAAGACCAGCGATCCAACCACCGAACCAACTGCCACGACCTATGAGCAGTTGGATTACAAGAGCATCTGCGTCAACAATGATGATGTGAATGAAGCAAGTCTTGAGGCCTCCTATGTGAATCAAGGCAACCTTGCTCGTTTGGCCAAGGTCATCGAGAAAGCCGAACGAGGGGAGAAGGTGGTCATTGCGGCTTTGGGCGGCTCCATTACCGAAGGTATGTCTGCCAGCAGACCTGCGCTGCGGTATTCCAGTCAGGTGCTGAAATGGTTCCGAAATACCTATCCCGATGGTACATTTGAGCTGGTCAATGCCGGTATTGGCTCGACCGGTTCCATTATTGGCGGTGGCCGTATGCAGGAAGACGTTTTGCAGTACGAGCCGGACTTGATCATTATTGAATTTGCGTGTAACGATGGCGTTTCCGTATTGGAAACCGAATCTTATGAAGGTGTCATTTATCGCGCACTCACAGCGAAGAATGATCCCGCGGTCATGCTGGTCTATTTCTGCCGCAATGATGGCGGCAATTCCCAAATTGTGGAGTTCCCTGTGGGTCTGAAATATGACCTTCCGATGATCAGCTATGCCAACTGGTTCAAGCAGGCAAAGAAAGATGGCGTTGTGGTATGGGAAGATATTTCTCCCGATATCGTCCATCCCAATGACCGTGGCCATGCTGTTGCTGCCGCGCTGATCACCCATCGTCTGGAGCTGGTCAGAGCCAATCTGGATAAGATCGACAGAACGGAAGTCTCCATCCCTTCCACCGAGAGTCGTTTCCTGAACCAGCAGTTGAAGAACAGTAAAAACTACACACCCATCTCCACCGGTTCTTTCGTTCCTGCTGAGAAGCAGTATTATACATTTGAGTCCCTATCCAACGGATGGACTGCGGAATGCGGCAATACAGAACCGTTGGTGTTCGAAACGGAATCCAAGGTGGTGACCTTGGTGTTCAAGCGGCAGGTCACGTCCCCCGGCGCCAAACTGCGAGTCATTGTCGATGGCAAGGAAGTCATGGTGATCGATTCCAATGGCGGCTCGGCAGAATATGCGGATCTGTGTACCATCATCAACCGCGAGGAAACCACCAAGGTGAGGGTGGAGTTGCAGTTGACGGAAGACAGTCCTACCAACAGCAAATTCCTGCTCCTTGGTATCATAGAGTAACTGCGAACGGATAAGGAGAAGCATTATGAAAAAAGCCATTCGTATCATTTCCTTCATCATGGTATTGGTCCTTTGTCTGGGCATCTTTGCTGGCTGCAGCAATGATCCTGTCGATGATAGAACAGAGCCCAGCTACAACCCGGACGATTACCCTGCCTATGTTAGTCAGGAAGGCTATTCCTTCCAAACCTATCCCTGTGAGCTGACCGTGTGGGTCAATAATCCTGCCGGCGTGGACGGCGACTGGGGTGACGATGAAGTCAGCGCATGGATTCAGGAGACATTGAATCTGGAACTGGACATCATGTATGCCACCACTGCCACCAACGAAGAACTCAGTGCCATGATCATTGGCGGCCAGACGCTGCCCGATATTCTTGTGGTCGACCCCAGTAGTGCCGTTGCTCGTCAGTTGATCGAATTCGGCTATGTGGAAGCGCTGGATGTTCTGGCTGCCTCCAACTATCCCAACTTCATGGACCTGCTTCCTTATCAAATGGACGCTGTTTACGGTCAGGATGACGGTCACTTCTATTGCACCGTGCCTTGGTATAGTGATGTCCAGAAGGTTCAGGCATACCGTGACGAGTATGGTCTGACTCCTGGCGTGGGCGACCAGTCTCTGTGCCTGAATCGTGAGTACTATGTTCAGATGGGTTCGCCCGAAATCAAAACTCCGGATGATCTATTTAACTATCTGCTGGAATGCCATCAGAAATGGCCCGAAGTGGCGATCCCCATTATTCCTTACTTTGTGTCATGGAACCAATCCAAAGATGCAGTGAATTTGTTCTACCGTATGTACGGTGGCGCCGATTGGCTGTATGAAGATGAAAATGGCAATATCCAGATCTGCCTTGATGACCCCAAGTATAAGTCCGCTTTGCAGATGATGAACAAAATGTATCGCAACGGTCTGTTCACGCAGGAATCCTTTGCCGGCGATTACAATATCATCACCTCGAACCTGCGCAGCAAGAATTGCTTTGCTTATGTTGGTCAGGATTGGCAGTGGTTCAGCCTGCTGCGCAATGGCGATCAACTGGATAGCCCCTGCCTGCCGATCGAGATCCCCTGCGTTGAGGGCGAGACCCTGCAATTGAAGGATCTGAGCATGTCCAGCATGGGCGTTGGCAATGGTGTCTTCATTTCCACCGACTGTGTCAACAAACAGCGGGCGATCGAATACATTGCTTTCCGTTATACGCAAGAGTGCCAGATCGCAGAGCGTTTCGGTATGGAAGGCTCCGCCTGGGAGCGTAACCCCAACGACGGCCTGATCCAGTGGACGCAGGAATGCAAGGATTACGAAGCTGAGAACGGTTGGGCTGCCGGCTCTGCCAAGTATGGCTACAACAGTTCTGTGCATGGCTGGTTCATCGAGGATTCCGTTACCAAGTTGGAGTCTCAGGAGTCCCTGTACCCCATCCAGAAGTATAACAACGAACTCAACGGCAAGTATTCCACCAACGAGCGTATCATCGATCTGACCAAGCGTATCGACAACGACGAAGTGCGAATCAAGTATGAGGACTGGGTCAAGATCATCAGTGAAAAGTTGTATCTGTGCTTGTTGGCCGAAGATGAGGCTGCTTTTGAGACCGCATATCAGAATCTACTGAATGCCTCCCAAAATGCCAACGAAGACGCTCTGGAAGCCTACTTTACCAGCAACTACAATAAGTGGAAGGCTCTGGTGGGTTGATGATATTTCCCGTTTTCTAAGGAGATAAAACTATGGATAAACGTTTTACAATCCACGTGGTGCCCCATACCCATTGGGACCGTGAGTGGTATTTTACGTTGGAAGAGTTTCGTTACCGGTTGATCAAGCTGATGGACAGATTGCTCGATGCCATGGAGCGTGGCGTGATCGAGTATTTCCAGATGGACGGTCAGACCATCATGCTAGAAGACTATCTGTATGTTCGCCCTCAAAACCGGGAGCGCTTTCACAAGCTGGTCAAGGACGGAAGATTATTGATCGGCCCGTGGTATACGCAGCCGAATGTCTTTATGTCCGGTGCTGAGGCCCAGGTTCGTAACCTGCTCCTTGGTAAAAAGGATATGGAGCGTTGGGATGCGCCGGCCAATAAGGTTAATTATATGCCGGATATGTTCGGTTTTCCCGGTCAGCTTCCGCAGATGATGGAAGGATTTGGTTTGGACCATTTGATCGGGGCCAGAGGCCTGCCCAAGCAGTGCCATACTTACCTTCGCTGGGAAGGCGTCGACGGAACGATGGTCCATGTCTGTGCCATGCCGGGTTCTTACATCAATGCTTGCGGCATCAGCGAAAGAGAAGAGCAGCAGATATTCTCCGTATTTGGCGAGAAAATTGTGATGCCCTCTTTGCCGGATCGTATGCAGGGTGTGTTGTGGGAAAAGAATCGTGCGATCGCACCGCAGATCTTGGCTCTGAATGGCGTGGATCATATGTATCCCAATCCCCACATGTTGGAAACCATTGAGAAAATGCGGGAATTGTATCCGGATGTGGATGTGGAGCAGAGCAATTTTGCAAAGTACATTGATGCGGTGCAGGCTACGTTGACGCAGGAACCTGTTACATACAAAGGCGAGCATCGTGATGGCCGGGAGCTGTGGGTTCTGACTGCATCCCAGTCCACACGGATGAATATCAAGAAGTACAACCGGAAGATGGAGGATATGCTCGAGCGCAGAGTGGAGCCTTTGATGAGCCTCATGAAGAGTTTGGGCGAAGCCGACCTTCCGGAGGCGGAATTGGCCATGGCTTGGGAGCTGATCCTTCAAAATCATGCCCACGACAGTCTGTGTTGTGCCAACTCCGATCCTAGCTATCACGAGATCTATACCCGCTATGAAAAGGCTGACGACATTGCCCGCGAGATTTGCAACGAGCTGGAGCAACGCCTGATTCGGCGCTTGACCAACTGCACGCAGGAAGCCGTTCTTGTGCGTAATCCCACGCCTGTGGATCGCAGAGAAACCATCACCTTGGATATTCTGGTTTCCAATCATCGTGATTTTGCGGAGCCTCACGTATACTGTGATGGCGTGGAGGTTCCGGCGCACGTGCTTTCCGTCCGTCCGGATATGGTTCTGCGCTATGTGCCATTTTCTGGTTTTGTTGGGCAACTGTCTGTTGCTGTATTCCGTCTGACCATTGATCCAGGCACCATTCCGGCCATGGGTTGGAAGTTGCTTGAGATCAAGGGCGGCAAACATCATGACCGTGCGGTGGCTGGTTTGGTTACCGGGCAGAACACCTTGGAAAACGAACATCTCAAAGTGGAAGTTTGCGCCGATGCCACTTTGACCGTTACCGATAAGGCTACTGGAAACGTCTACACGGGATTGAATCGCTTTATGGATAGTGGCGAGACTGGCTGTGGCTTTATTCACGCCGCACCCTATCAGGATCATTACGCCGTAAGTGTCGGCAAAAATCTGGATGTTGCGATCACGCAGAATAATCCTCTGTGCGGTGAGATCACCGTATCCCAAGACTTTGCGGTCCCGAAGGGTTTGACACCCGATGGGCTGTCTCGTAGCGCCGATAAGACTGATATTCATCTGGTCACCCGAGTGATCCTGCGTCCTGGACAGACTTACGTAGAACTGCAGACCGATGTGGAGAATACAGCCAAGGATCATCGCCTGCGTGTGGCATTCCCCAGCGACACGAAAACAGATGTCGGTTATGCAGGTCAGCCCTACGATGTGATTTCTCGCCCTGTTCAGCCGGAAGGTGTCAACCATTACGGCGAAGGGGTTTGGGAACCCTTGGTGGGATTCCATCCGATGCACGATATTTGTGGCATTGCCGATGGCGATCGCGGTGTTACCATTGCCGGTGACGGCTTGACGGAATATGAGATCATGCCGATGCGCAACACGGTAACGCTGACTCTGATTCGTGCAACCGACCGCCTGCATGTCGGCGTTATGGGAGTCGGTTCCAAGTTTAAGATCCACGAAGCACAGCTTCTGGGCAAGCAGAGCTTCCGCTATGCATTCTTCCCCAGTGCAGAAGGTTTTGCTCCTGTTATGCCTGCTGTGGAATGCTTCCGCCATCCTTTGATTCCCGTTCAGAAAGACTTTTTGGAAGCGGAATGTATGCCCGACTATGTTCCCGCACCTGTGGATGTGCCGAATTGTGCCGGTTTTATCCATGTAGATGGTGAAGTTGTAACGACTTGCTTGAAACCTGCGGAAAATGGCGACGGAATCATTTTGCGTTTCTATAATCCGGTGGAAGATGCAAAGAACGTGGCCGTTACGCTAGACCCGATGTGGCAGCTAAAGTCTGTCTCTCAGGTACGTATGGATGAAACACAGGATGCGCCCCTTTCGATGAATGAAAATGGCTTCTGCGTTTGCGCCCATGGAAAGAAAATTCTTACCTTCCGTTTGCATGCGGAAAAGAAATCATAAAGGAGAATATGTTATGAAAAAGATTATTGCGATTATTGTTTCTCTGGTTTTGCTGATGTCTCTGGTTGCTTGCGATCCCGCTGAGCCGAGTCCTTCCGGTAGCACTCCTGAAAATCCCACTAATACTATGCCTACAGACGATATCGTCGTTAACAACCCCACCGATCCTGAGCCCACGGAATCCCAGCCTGCGCCCACGGAACCCCAGCCTGCCGAACTGGCCGCCAATGGCGTTTGCGCTGTGGGTGTTGTAGATGCTGCAGCCGGTACTGCCAAGATTTTGGCCGACAACGGTGCCATCGCCGAGATCGTCTATAGCTGTGAAGGCGATCCTGTTCCCGGCGAGATCTATGAATTCGCAAAGAACGGTGATGTCTATACGTTGACTCGCTTTATGTTCATCAACACCGATTTGGGCGCATGGAATCCCAGACTGTTCGATAACGCTGCTGCCGGTACTGCTGATCAGTTGTTTACCCACGATGGAACGACCGGCCGTATGTACGACCTGTCTGAGGACTGCGTCATTTTCGTTCGCTTCTCCGAAACTGAGTGGCGTCTGTTCTATGGCTCCGATGCCATCAAGTACAGTGATTGGCCCTGCTGGTTGTATTTCAATGTGATTCCCTATGCAACGGAAGAAATCATTGGCGAGGCCGTTCTGAGCGGTTCTGTTAGCGTGATTTTGGTGGTGGGCGATCCTGCGCAGGGACTGCACGCCAACGAAGCGACCTCCTTCTACTTTGACGTTGAGGGTTTCGGTTGGTCGGATGGCGATTTGATTATTGAATAATTCCTCGGCTCATTGTGTTTCTTTTCCTTGCGCATGCTGACAGCGCGGTATGCGCAAGGAAGACTTTCAAAAGGGAAAGGTTGTGCCCTAAAATCATGAAAAAGAAAAAATCCCCTGACCTGATCCATCCTAAGCCAAAATTCAAATCACAGTGGGAGCTGCACGCATTGATGGTGCCGGCGATTATTGTGGTTCTGATATTCTCCTATTTCCCAATGTACGGCATCATTCTGGCCTTTAAGGAATATAATCCCAGATTGGGCGTATTTGGAAGTGAGTGGGTTGGATTCCAGCATTTTATCCGCCTGTTTGAAGATCCCTTTTTTACGCGTAGCTTGATCAACTCGGTCGGTATGTCCTTTTTCCGTATTTTCCTTTTGTTCCCGCTACCGATCTTTCTGGCGATCATGTTCAATGAGATCCGCCATACAGGCGTGAAGCGTGTTTATCAGACGGTCAGTTATTTCCCGTATTTTATTTCATGGGCCGTGGTGTGTACCATGCTACAGTTGTGGCTTTCGCCTTCTGTCGGTTGGATCAATCCCTTCCTAATGAAAATTGGTGTTATCGATAAGCCCATCGCCTTCCTGTCGGAGGCTGAATATTTTTGGCCCATCACCTTGATTGCGGAGTGTTGGAAGAACATCGGTTTCAACACGATCATTTTTCTGGCAGCGATCTCCAGTGTGGATCAGGAACAGTATGAAGCAGCAACCATTGATGGCGCCAGCAGATTTAAGAAGGTGTGCTACATTACATGGCCTGCCATCGCCGGCACAGTCAGTTTGCTGTTTATTTTGCAGATTCCCGGTATTATCGGCGGCAACTTTGATATCAGCTACCTGCTGGGTAATGCTGGTAATGCAGAAAGGTCCGACATTTTGCAGACTCTGATCTACAGAAAAGGTATACAGGAAATGGATTACGGCTACTCGACTGCAGCCAGTTTGGTAACCAGTATCACATCGCTGATTTTGCTGGTGATCGGCAATAAGGTCGTCAAAGCCATCACTAAGCGTGGCATGTTCTAGGAGGGTAATATGGCAAAAAACCCGAATAAAATTAAAATGAGTCTGGGAGACCGGATGTTTGGCATCGTCAATTTTGCCATCGTGACCATCTTGATCCTCATCATGGTCTACCCGTTCTATTATTGCGTGATCTTGGCCTTTAATGACGGCGTGGATGCGACATCTCCCGGCATTTATTTCTGGCCCCGTGTGTTTTCACTGGAAAACTTCAAAGCTGCCTTGGACGATGAAAATCTTGTTCCCGCTGCGATCGTAAGTGTACTGCGTACGGTGTTGGGTACGAGCCTGACGGTTTTGGTTACGTCTGCTTTTGCATACAGTATGTCCAAGACGTATCTTCGCTTCCGGAATGTCTATCTGGTTTTCCTGATGATACCGATGTACTTTGGTGGCGGTATGGTGCCAACATACATACTGTTGAAGGATCTGCACCTGCTAAATAATTTCTGGGTCTATGTGATCCCCGGTATATTCAGCACCTACTACACTCTGATTTTCATGGCCAGCTTCCGCGAGATTGCCCCGGCTCTGGAGGAAGCTGCGATGCTCGATGGTGCCGGTTACTTCCGAATATATTTCCAGATCATTCTGCCACTTTCCAAGCCGGTGATCGCTGCTGTTTGTGTATTTCTGGCGGTTGGTCACTGGAATTCGTGGATGGACAATCTGCTGTATATGCCCAATACCCATGAGTATGATACATTGGCATATTTGTTTGCCGGAACCGCGCAGCGTGCGGATTATCTGATCAAGTTGGCACAGGAAAGTGCAGGTGCAGCGGCACAAGTGGGACAGCAACTCAGCGGCGCGACCGGTATGTCCACCCAACTTGCCAGCATGCTGATCTCCATTGCGCCGATACTTCTGGTATATCCCTTCTTCCAGAAGTATTTTGTACACGGTATTATGATCGGCTCTGTAAAGGGTTGATGACATTTCGAATGAAAGGTACAAAGTTATGAAGCGTTCTGAAATTAACAAGATTATGAAAGAAGCCGTCGAATTTGCGGCAAAGATGAATTTCCTTCTGCCTCCCTTTGTTTACTGGAATGCAGCAGATTGGGCGGATAAAGGGGACGAGTACGATGAATTGCGTGACAACTTGCTGGGTTGGGACATTACGGACTTCGGCAGCGGTGATTTTTACAAGGTCGGTCTGTTGATGATCACCATCCGCAATGGCAACTATCAGGATCCTCGCTATGTCAAGCCCTATGCAGAGAAGCTGCTCATCGTGGAAGAAGGTCAGGTCACACCTTACCATTTCCATCGTAAGAAAATGGAAGACATCATCAACCGCGGTGGCGGAAATCTGATTGTGAAGCTGTATAATTCCGACGAGAATGAGGGCTTTGCGGATACTCCTGTTTTGGTGAGCAAGGATGGCAGAAACTATTATGTGCCTGCCGGATCTGAAGTTACGGTCTACCCAGGTGAAAGTATTACCCTACACACCGGCGTGTATCACGCATTCTGGGGAGAAGTCGGCAAGGGCAAGGTCCTTGTGGGCGAAGTATCCAAGGTGAACGATGACCGTATTGATAACCGCTTCTATGAACCCACCGGTCGTTTCCCGGACATCGAAGAGGATGAAGAGCCTTTGTATCTTCTGAGCATGGATTACCCCAACTCCGGCTGTAAATAATCATAATTGCTTTCTGCAGGGGACAGCGTATGAAAAGATTTCAACTATTTCTGATTTTGGCTTCCGCTGTTATGATCGCCGGTTGCCGGAATGCAACCGACCCAACACCGACGCAGCAGGAGCCCATCGCCTATACAGGTGATGGGCCCTGGATTATTCAAACTATTTACGAGACGGACGACGTGGTGATTGCGGACATCATCGTAGACCCGGAACACTACGACGTGGATCCATCCGGGCAGAAGGATAGTTCCATCGGTATCCAGAGAGCGCTTAACGATGCTCGCAAGAAGAACGGTGGTACAGTTTGGCTTCCGGCAGGACAATATCGCATTACACGAAGTCTGAATATCCCTGCTTTTGTTACCTTGCGTGGCGATTGGCAGGACCCGGATCAGGGCATCCAGTATGGCACGATCCTACTGATGGATGTGCCTACCGTTTCGGAAGAGGATCAAAGCGGCTCGATCTATATTTCCGGTAGCGCAGGTGTGATGGGACTGACGGTGTTCTATCCCGATCAGTCGCTAGAAAACGTGAAGCCCTATCCGTTTACGTTCTATATAAACGGTCTGGGCGATGGCTATATGCTGCAATCCATCGTAAATTGTACGTTGCTCAATTCCTATAAAGGTATCGGCGCATGCGTACAAGAAAGCACACCCCACGAAATGATGACCATCGAAAATGTGAAAGGTACCGTGTTGTCGATCGGAGCGGAGGTTTACAATCAGGCGGATGTGGGGACATGGAAGGATCTTCATTTCACGCCGGATTATTGGGCAAATGCACCGCAAGCGTTTTCTCCCCCTGAAAGGAATGCGTTGGCGGAATATACCCGGGAGAATGCCGTGGGTTTACGGTTGGGCGATCTGGAATGGACCCAATTTGCCCATATCCGTTTGTCTGATTTCAACGTGGGAATGCACATTGTATCCGGCAAGCGTATTCAGTTTGCAGGTTCTATTTATGATGCGCAAGTTACCGATTGCACCATAGCGTTGCTTGCCGATGATATGGATGCCCGATGGGGGACAGTGATCGCCAAAAGTATCCTTTCCGGTGAAAAATCATTGGTCAATCACTCCGATGGACAGTTTCGACTGGCCGGCGTCACGCTGCAGGGCGAGTATTCTGGGATGATCTTGATCGACGATACGGATGCTTCGGAATTTGCGGATGTACCCCACAGAACGCCTGTGCAGCCTGCAAGGTATCTGAAAGTGGTACAAGCGGATGCTTCCGGAGAAACCGACATTAGCCAAACACTCCAAACAGCGCTAGATTCTTTGGAACAGACCGGCGGCATTGTTTATCTTCCTGCAGGTCTTTATCGGCTGGATAAACCCGTGACCGTTCCTGCTGGGGTGGAATTGCGGGGCGCTTCTTCCGTGGCGCAGCGTGAGCAGGGGTCTAGAAGCGATGGCACACTGATCCTTGTGTATCCCAAGACATACACGAATGACGTGGATGCCGCATTCTCGGAGGCAGTGATCACACTCAATGGCGACAACGCTGGTATCCGGGGCGTTCGTTTTTTGTATCCGCAGAACATCAATTCCGCGGCCAATGGTGAACCGATCAGTAGTAGCGCTTATACCGTCCGCGGCAAAGGTTCCGGTGTGTACGCCATCAATGTTGCCATTACCGGTGGTTACAATGGGATCGATTTCAAAAACTGCGATGATCATATCATCAAACGCTTCGTTGGAAGTTGCGTTAGTAATGCCATCAGCGTTGGCGGCACCGGCGGCTTGGTGGAAGGATGCCTGCAAAACGGGAATACCTTCTGCAGAATGGGCGTTTCGCGCCAGTTTGTGACACCGGTCCCGGAAACACAGGTGTTTGAACTGGTATTCAACCCGATTTTGCGCCAACGATCTGTATACATTCAGGTGCAGCAGAATGCGAAAGATCAGATGATCTTCAATACATTCGCCTATGGTGTCAAGACGCTGATCTCCAGTGGCGGTGAAGCGACAGTGTTTAATATTGGCGCAGATAATATCGGCTCCGCATCGCCAATGTTGGAACTGTGGAACGGATCGCTGCATGTCACCAACATGATGCGCTACAACGGTATTTCTTACAGTTGTCGCAATGCGCAACTGACATTACACAATCGCTTGACCATTGCGCAGACCGAGGAATCCCAATCCGTAGTGAAAACAGATCCATAAAGCAACCCCGCAAAGGGTCTTGCCTTTGCGGGGTGGGATTCTCATTTTGTAAGTACAGAAAATAGAATGGATGGAGCGCGTATTTAACGATACCACAAATCCAGATAACCACGTGTGATCTTCTTCATTTCGTTGAAGACGATCTCCTGTCGTGCAGCGGTGGTGAAATGCTGCAAAGAGGCCCTGTTGCCAGTCTGGCTACCTTGTGTCAAATAGCCTTCTTCAACCAATTGCTGCTCCATTTTGGATCCGCCTACCAAGGCGGCATTCTTGACCATCCATTCGAGCAGGGCAGGAGAGGAATCGCGCTCCAACGCAGTCCAAATGTTGACCTTGCAAATGCCGTCGCCGAAGAGCTGGCCGATCTGGTCGTTGGACACGGAAGATGTGCCGTGCAGGCAAATACGGGGACCGATACGATCCTGAATGGCGCGAGCGGCATCATAATAATAATGCAGATCCTGACCGGAAGCGCGATGCTCGGTGCCAAGGTTGGCAACCACGATATCCACGCCGGTTTCCTTCATATACCGTTCGCACTTGTCGGCGGACGTGATCTCGCAGCGTGCCTCACCTGTGGCGTCCACGATCTCGTCGCAGGCACCTTCGATCAGCAGTTCATCACCTTTGCGCTGGACATATTCCCGGGTCTTGCGGATATTCTCATCCATGGGCAATGCGGAAGCATCGTACATGACGGACGAATACATACTCAGATCGCTTTCCAACATTTCTGCATCGCTGTCGTATTGGGCATGATCCAAGTGAATGAGAATGTCCACGTTTGGGAATGCCTCTGCCAGAATGTCGATGCTAGCGCGGAAGAGTTTCAGCCCGATATCCCAGCGACGGGTGTGGGTATAATACACAGACTGGCTGCGGTGATCATATTGATTGGTGATGGCCAGCGTTATGGGAATCCGTGTATAACCTTTTTCAGTGGCGAATTCGCTTGCAGCGGTCAGGATCGCCTCGGTGGTGGTCAAATTCTCACTGCAAAGGCAGGGAATGACCCAACCTTTCTTGGCAGCTTCCTCATAAACCGCTAAAACGTTTTTTCGTCCGGTAATAATAGGCATATTGATCGCTCCTTGTATTTCAAAAGTGTGATATTCCTTGTGTATGTGATCTTGCTGCCGGACTCGGTTCAGGATTCTTGACGTCTTTGCGACAAGTACCAATCCCGCAAGACCTTGTACATTTGATATTTCTTGTTGTAAACGACCTGATGCTCCGGGTTGGGTGTTACTGTTTGGCGATACTGCCAGAACCGCTCAGCAATGTCAAAGGGGCTTTCCCCGGTAACAGCGGCAAGACCCAGAATGGCGCTACCCATAGCACCAGTCTCATCAGATTTGACAGGGATGATATCGCATCCCAAAATATCCGCCTTGATCTGTAGCCAGGCAGGGGATTTGGCTCCGCCGCCGCAGGTGTAAAGGCGATCAAAGTAAACACCGTTGTGGTTTAGCTTTTCTTGGTTATAGCGCATTTCGAAGGTGATGCCTTCCAGAATGGCCCGATAAATATCCGGCAGTCGTGTTTGGGTGGTGATGCCTGCGATCAAGCCGGTGGCGCCGGGATCCACATCCGGGGTGCCACCCATACCCTGCAGGAAGGGAAGAACCATCAAAGAGGTTGGTTCACCGGGACACAATTCGTTGAGTACATCGTAAACGCTGCGCTCTTCTTCTTTTAGGTGATACGCCAACGCATCTCGATACCAGCGCACAACGCTACCGGCGGAAATGTTGTAAGCATACGTCACATAACCTCGGTTTTCCAGATAAGGTACGCAAGCGTAGTTTTCTCGTTGAAAATCCAGTTTTTCAGGAATCGTCGGGAACAGAGGCGTAATGCACTCGCAGGTACCGGAGGTGTCTACTGCGTCGCCCGGCTGATGAACGCCGGCGCCCAGCGCATTGACGATCTGGTCGTGTGAACCCATCACGACCGGAACACCAAACGGTAACCCCAATTGTGTAGCGATCTCCGGGAGAACGGCGCCTACCAGACCGCCGGTTGGCAGTACATCTGGGAGCAGATCTTGTGCAATGCCACTGGCATCTAGCAATTCTTTGGACCAACAACGGTGCTCGACATCGTATAGCAAGCTGCGGCAGGCCAGTGATACATCCGCATAGACCTTTCCGGTCAGTCGATAGCAAATAAAGCCGGCGATAAACAAAAACTTCCAAACCGGTCTGGGGGCAATGCGCAAGGTATAAAGCATTTTGGAGAGAGAATAGGAAGCATCCGGAAAAATCCGTGTGATCTCCATGAATTTCTTCTCACCCACTCGTTGTACAAGCTGAGAGAATTCCTCATTTTCGGTATTGCCGAAATAGAGCAGAATATCGGTCAGGGCACTACCCTGTTCATCCACGGCGACAAAGGATTCGCCGAAGGAGGAAATGGCAATGGCTGCAATATCCTGCTTGTTTTCCAAGTGTGCGGTGCATTTGGCGATGACCTCAAACACAGAGGAAGACAGAATCTCCGGCGGTAAATTCACCTGCCCCACTTCTAGTGGATATTCTGTATAGGCAATGGCCAACTGTGTGCCATCATCCCGGAAGGCAACACATTTGCAGCCGGTACCGCCGATATCGACGCCAAGACTAATCATGATACGTTCCTCCTTTTCAGTAGAAATCTGTTTCTTGTTTGAATTGGTTAAAAATCCACATCTGTGGGAGAAAATAACGATCGCCAGTGCCGCTTAAGCGATACTGCGACGCATCCACTTTCGCTGGATTTAGTATATAACAAAGCTGTTTTTGAAAAATAGGATGATTTGTCCGATATATTGTAGATTCGTTCACGAATGAAATTACTGCCCATATAAAACCTATCCAAAGGTTGTTTACGATCTGTTGATGCGGAAAATCGCAAAAGCTGCAAGAAAGGGGAATGGCCATGCTACAGCTCAATACAGTGAACCTTTATCAAGTTATGCGAGATTTCCATATCCTTACGAAGATCCGTATTGTTATTTTTGACGCAGAGTTTCGGGAACTGTTGGCTTATCCCAAAGAACGCGAATTGTTTTGCGAATTGCTGCGAAATACCCCGGAAGGAGACAACCGTTGTAAAACCAGCGATATAAACGGTTGCCAACAGTGTGCAAAAAGCAAAGGTCTGGTAGCCTACCGGTGTCATGCTGGCTTAACGGAAGTTGTTGTTCCAATCGTAGATAGTAGCGATGTACTGGCCTATGTCATGTTTGGTCAGGTCATTCCGCAGGAAGATTGCGCTGCGACAAAAGACAGGCTTCGCAAGACCTATCCACAGTATGCGAAAGAGATTGACCGGATTCCCGTGAAGTCAGAGCATGAGCTTGGGGCTGTCATTACAGTGTTGCAGGCGATCACAACTTTTATGATGTCCAACAGATGGGTGGTGCCCAGTAAGTCGGAGTTTATCAGACAGATTGATCATTACATTGAGGAACACTTGATACAGCATATTACAGTGACGGATATCTGCGGTGTGTTTCATATCGGACGAACAAAGCTATATGAGGTATCGATGGAGTACTTAGGCTGTGGGGTGGCGGAGTACATTCGAATTCAGAGAGTCCGCCATGCGCAAAGATTGCTTGCGGAGACGGAACTGTCCGTTACAGATATTGCCTATTCTGTGGGCTTTTCCGACTACGTCCATTTTTCCAGAGTGTTCAAGTTGGTTACCGGGATGTCTGCTAGAGATTACAGAAAAGCGGAAAAACAATCATAGCGGCTCACACCATTGACTAGCATCCGGCGTACATATCTCTTTAGAGGCGGCTGTGCGGCGTAATATCATGGGCACTCTGGGGCTGATGGTTGAGTAGATCACCCAACAGAACCATGATGACTTGGGTCGTGACGGCTGGGAGATTTCTGCCCACGCTACCAGCGTACCAGACCATGAGCCAATTCAGGGAAAACCGTTTGAACAGATATTACCTTTGCGGCAGAGGCTTTCCAATAGAGCCGTTCGCAGGTGGTATTTTGCGCAAGATGCGGAGATTCCGTTTAAGATTGACCAGTCTTTAAGCATTGAGGATCAAGCGCATCAGGTATGCGATATGCGCAACAAAAACAGAACCAGTGCACGTGACTTAATGAGAGACAAAAGAAAGTGCAAGCAACTTGATCGTGAGGACCAGAACAAGACCTTGGAGGAACGGATTGACGACAAGATAAAGGGAAAAGGGCTTACTAGAGAGCAGGTGGTAGAAGATGTTCTTAAGTCGGCCAGCAAAACCAGAAAGCCGGTTAACAAACAATTAAGAGTGGAGTGATGGCGTTGTTTGAATATAATATTTGCATTCAGGCAGATGCCGAGCTTTTTGAACGACAATGCCGCCTCTTGGAGTCCAGCGTTCCGGTGCAGCGGGTGTCTAGTTTTTTAGAAGATGTGGATGGAACGTTGACAAGAACATATTGCCAGCAAAATGCTGAGGTCAAGGTGAAAAACGATATGCAAGTTGATGCGCTGTACGTTACTTCTGAGTTTGACTTGTTGCCTTATTTTAACTAAACCACCAACCGTTTTGGTTGGTGGTTTTTATGTCCGATTCCATACTGTTGACAGAAGCACTGTGCGTTAGCATGGTGCTTTTTTGGCTCTATGTCAATAGTTGGGGTGGAGAAAAATTAGAAATAGTTGTAGCAAAGAAAACAATTCTTGATTCTGTAGTCTTCATTTCAAATCTCCTTTAATGTAAGAAATCCTTTGAAACAAAGAAGTGGTCGCACAGAACAAACTCTGTACGACCACAAACAAAGACCTAAGTCATATCATTTAAGAAAACAACAAACCCGAACGTTTCACCGATTGGTAAAAGGTTCGGGTTTGAATGTTTTGGTACGCCGAAAGGGACTCGAACCCCCGACCTACTGATTCGTAGTCAGTCACTCTATCCAACTGAGCTATCGGCGCATGTGCGCTCCAAAGCGCTAGGATATATTAGCACAAGGATTCAAAAAAAGCAAGTCTTTTTTTGAAAAAATTTTATATTTTTTTGTTCCGTTCTCGGATTGCGCTCACGCACCATTGACGCAATCGCTGATTTCATGTAAAATGATCGTACTGATACGAGAAGGGAGTGGCCCAATGGAATTATTTGAAAAACTGCCTGAGGCATTGCTACCTTGGTATGATGAAAATAAGCGAGATTTACCTTGGCGAAGGGATTGCACTGCGTATCATGTTTGGCTGTCGGAGATCATGCTGCAACAGACCCGGGTGGAGGCGGTCAAGGGCTACTACGCCCGTTTTTTGAAGGAACTGCCCACCATTGGGGATCTGGCAAATTGCGACGATGAGCGCCTGCATAAGCTCTGGGAGGGCTTGGGTTATTACACTCGTGTGCGCAACTTAAAAAAAGCGGCACGAATGATCGTTGAAAACTATGGAGGACAGTTTCCGACAAAATACGAAGACGTGCTTGCCTTGCCTGGGATCGGCGAATATACCGCCGGTGCCATCTGCTCCATCGCATTTGAGCAACCCGTTCCTGCAGTGGATGGCAATGTGCTCCGTGTGGCCGCCCGACTGATGAATGATACCACGCCTGTGGATCGTCCGGAATTCAAAACGCTTGTGCGCCGGCTTCTGCAGACGATGTATCCAAAACGGGCAGGGGATTTTACGCAGGCGTTGATGGAGCTTGGGGCCACTCTTTGCGGCCCAAATGGGGCACCGCAATGTTCGGCATGTCCCTGCAGTCAATTTTGCCGTGGCTATGCGGCCGGAACTGCGGAAAAATTGCCGGTGAAATTGCCGAAAAAGACTAAAAAAGTGGAAGAAATGACGGTGTTTCTTCTCTCCTGTGATGGTCGCTACGCCCTGCAAAAGCGGCCAAATACCGGTTTGCTGGCCGCACTTTGGCAATTTCCCAACGTGGCGGGAATGCGGGATACCGTAGAGGCATTGATGGCTGTGGAAGCCATGGGGTTACGCCCCAAGCAGCTATACCGTCTGGTGCGACGCCATCATATTTTTACCCATATCCGATGGGAAATGCAGGGTGTCTATCTGGAGGTGCAGGAGCCTGCCGGAGATTTCGTTTGGATGAGTGCTGCTGAAATTGAAAGCAGCGTGGCACTGCCCACCGCATTCCGCCAATTCTGGGAGGAAATGGATTATGTTTGATTTCCATATGCACAGTTTTGTGTCCTTTGATGGCCATGCAAGCGCAGTAGATATGGCACAAGCGGCGGTGGTGGCGGGTATGAAAGAGATCTGCTTTACCGACCACGTGGATGATGACCCTCAAGGGGTTCTTATCCATCAATGCTTTGACCTGACGCATTACGCCCAAACCTACGACCATTTGCAAGTGCCGGGACTTGTGATCCGCAAGGGCTTGGAGTTTGGTCTTTTGCCAGACAATCAGGAAACCTTACAGCGGTATCTGCGGCAGAGGGAATTTGATTTTGTCATTGGCTCGATCCACTACGCCGATGGTCTGGACGTGTACTATACACCCTACTGGGAGGGGAAAACGCTGCTAGAAGGGGAGCGGCGCTACTTGGAGAACATCCTTGACTGCATTCGGGCTCATGATCACTTTGATGTTTTGGGGCATTTGACCTATATCGGCAGAGCGCGGGCAAATCCGGTGCAGAGCCCTGTTCAATTATCCCAGCATCGGGAGGTAGTGGATGAAATTTTCCGGGTTCTGATCGACAAAGGCAAGGGCCTTGAGTGCAATTCCAGTGGCGTCGACCGCATCGGTGCGTTTCTGCCGACGCAGGACTACCTGCGCCGATTCAAAGAGCTAGGTGGTCGGATTGTTACCATCGGTTCCGATGCCCATAATGCTGCCCGCGTGGGGCAGTATATGTCACAGGCTACGCAGCTTTTGAAAGAAATCTTCGGTTACGTCTGCACCTTCGAAGCCCGAGAACCGGTTTTCCATAAACTGTAAGCATGAACCTTTTTTCGCCGTCCGCCTCGTCGGACGGCGGATTTTTTGCAAAAACGGCGCCGGGGGTTTTATGTTGACTTTATTCTGAAAAACGCGTATAATATCTTGGAATAATTGTAATAGTTGGCAGGTAAAACTATGGCTACAAAAAAACAACAACAGTACGGCAACTCCAGTATCTCCATGCTAAAGGACGAAGAACGGGTGCGCAAGCGCCCTTCGGTCATCTTTGGTTCTGACGATTTGGAGGGCTGTAAACATGCCGTTTTTGAGATCCTCTCCAACGCCATTGATGAAGCTCGGGAAGGTCATGGCAGCTTGATCATCGTTACCCGTTATGAAGACCTCTCTGTGGAAGTGGAAGACTTCGGCCGAGGCTGCCCCGTAGATTATAACGATGTAGAGCGCCGTTACAATTGGGAATTGGTGTTCTGCGAGCTATACGCCGGCGGTAAATATGGCGAAAACGGTGAAAACTACGAGTATTCTCTTGGCCTGAATGGTCTGGGCGCTTGCGCCACCCAGTATTCTTCGGAATACTTTGACGCCGTGATCCGCCGTGACGGTTTCCGTTATGACCTCCATTTTGAAAAGGGGCGCAACGTCGGCGGCCTGAAAAAGCAGCCTACCGACCGGAAAAAGACCGGCTCTTTGTTCCGCTGGCGGCCGGATCGCCAGGTCTTCACCGATGTGAATATTCCCGTAGAGTACTTCCGGGATGTGCTGCATCGTCAAGCGGTGGTCAATCGTGGCATTACTTTCCGTTTCCGCAATCAGGTGGGCAATCACTTTGAAGAGGAAGAATTCCTCTACGAAGGCGGCATCCGCCAGTATGTGGAAGAACTCATGGGTGATAGCGCCTTCACCACCCCTGTCTACATGGAAACCGAGCGCCGTGGCCGTGATGCCGACAATCGCCCGGAAATGAAGCTGAAGATTACTGCCTCTTTCTGTTTCTGCAGACAAGCCAGTCGCGTGGAGTTTTATCACAACTCTTCATGGTTGGAATACGGTGGCAGTCCGGATCGGGCGGTGCGTTTGGGTTTTGTGGCGGCGTTTGACAAATACTTGCGCGATAACAATAAATACAACAAAAATGAAACTACTCGCATCATCTATCAGGATATTCAGGATTCCCTGATTTTGGTGACAAGTTGCTTCTCCACCATCGGCTGCTTCGAAAACCAGACCAAAAAGTCCGTTAATTCCCGTTTTACGCAGGAAGCTATGACAGCCTTCTTTAAAGAACAGCTCCAGATTTGGTTTATCGAGAATGCGCAGGAAGCCGCCAAAGCTGCTGAGCAGGTGCTGGTCAATAAGCGAGCCCGGGAATCTGCGGAGCGGACCCGCTCCAGCGTCAAGAAGAATCTTACCGCTAAGCTGGATATTGCCAATCGTGTCCAAAAATTTGTGGATTGTCGCAGCCGGGATACCGCTGTGCGTGAGCTGTACATCGTCGAGGGTGACAGTGCATTGGGATCCGTCAAGCTCAGTCGTGATGCGGAGTTTCAGGGCATCATGCCGGTGCGTGGTAAGATCCTCAATTGCTTGAAAGCGGACTACACCAAGATCTTCGGTAGCCCCATCATCACGGATTTGATGAAGGTATTGGGCTGCGGTGTAGAGGTGGAGGGTAAAAAAACGCGGGAGCTGAGCAGCTTCAATATCGCTAACTTGCGTTGGAGCAAGGTCATCATCTGTACCGACGCTGACTATGACGGTTTCCAGATCCGCACCCTGATCTTGACCATGATCTATCGTCTTTGTCCCACCCTGATACGGGATGGCTATGTCTATATTGCCGAATCCCCGTTGTTTGAGATCACCTGCAAGGACAAAACGTGGTTTGCCTACACCGAGGCGGAAAAAACACAGATCTTGAGGGAACTCGAGGGTAAGAAAGTGACCATCCAGCGCTCCAAAGGTCTGGGCGAAAACGACCCGGAGATGATGTGGATGACCACCATGAATCCCGAAACACGCAGATTGATCAAAGTTATGCCTGAAGATGCTGAGCGCACCGCCTACTATTTTGATGTGTTGCTGGGCAACGCCAGCGCCGAGCGTAAGAATTTTATTGCAGAGAACGGCCCCAAATATCTGGATCTGGCCGATCTATCTTAAGACCACATAAGGGCCGATGTGGGCATCGGCTCTATTTCCCCATTCAATTACTGTGAAGGTCGGTGCGATATCGACCTTTCGGATAAGGAGCCAACTATGGCACGAAAGAAGAAAGAACCTGAAAAGAAGAAAAAAGTGAATACCGATGGCGTTGTGGGGCTGGTGGGCTCTACGACAGAGCAGGCCATTACCGATACGCTAGAAAGTAACTATATGCCCTATGCCATGTCGGTCATCGTTTCTCGAGCGATTCCGGAGATCGACGGTTTTAAGCCTAGCCATCGCAAATTGCTGTACACTATGTATAAAATGGGCCTTCTCAATGGTGGCCGTACCAAGTCGGCCAATATCGTTGGCCAGACCATGCGACTCAACCCCCATGGCGATGCCGCCATTTACGAAACGATGGTGCGCCTTGCTCGTGGTAATGAGACCCTCTTGCATCCCTTTGTGGATTCCAAGGGTAATTTTGGTAAGGTTTATTCTCGGGATATGGCTTATGCAGCGGCCCGATATACCGAGGCACGATTGGAATCCATTTGCAGCGAGCTGTTCCGGGATATCGACTCCGACACGGTCGACATGGTGGATAACTACGATTCCACCATGCTAGAGCCTACCTTGCTGCCGACCACCTTCCCCAATGTGTTGGTGTCTGCCAATCAGGGCATTGCCGTCGGTATGGCCTCCAACATTTGTTCCTTCAATCTTCGGGAAGTTTGCGAAACAGCGATCGCACTGATGGACAATCCGGATCACGACATTGTTCAGACCATGCCCGGTCCCGATTTCTCCACAGGTGCCCAATTGTTGTATGATGATGCCATAACCCGGGAAATCTATGCTACCGGCAGAGGTAGCTTCAAACTCCGTGCCAAGTGGCGCTATATTAAAGAAGAGCATATCATCGAGATCTATGAGATCCCATACTCTACCACTTCTGAAGCAATTTTGGATGCTGTTGCGGAGCTGATCAAGAAGGGCAAAATCAAAGAGATTCAGGATATGCGGGATGAAACCGATTTGGGTGGTCTGAAATTGACCATTGATCTCAAGCGTGGCATGGATCACGAAAAGCTGATGCAGAAGCTGCTACGCATGACACCTTTGCAGGATACCTTCGCCTGCAATTTCAATATCCTCATTGCCGGCATGCCTCGTGTGATGGGCGTGGGCGAAATCCTTGAGGAGTGGACAGCGTGGCGTATTGGCTGTGTCAAGCGTCGGCTGTACCACCAGATTCAGAAAAAGGAAGCGCGGCTACATCTGTTGCGGGGTTTGGAGCGGATCTTGCTGGATATTGATAAAGCCATCCGTATCATTCGGGAGACGGAGTTGGAAAGCGAAGTCATCCCCAATCTGATGATCGGTTTCGGTATCGATGAGATTCAGGCGAATTATGTGGCCGAAATCAAACTGCGCAACATCAACAAAGAGTACATCCTCAAGCAGACCAAGGCGATCTCTGAATTGGAGAAAGAAATTGCCGACCTGAAGGATACGCTCTCCAGCTCTCGTAAGCTCAAGACTCTGATCAAGAAAGAACTTCGGGCTGTGGCAGATAAATACGGTCAGCCTCGCAAGACGGAGATCATCTATGAAACAGAGGCAGTACAGCAGGAAGAAGAGGCAGAGCAAGTGCCGGACTATCCGGTGACCCTCTTTGTTTCCCGTGAAGGCTACTTGAAGAAAATCACAGCCCAATCCCTGCGACTGTCTGGCGAGCAAAAGTTTAAGGAGGGCGATGGCCTTGCCTTTACCTGTGAAGCGACCAACCGTAGCGAGATTTTAGTCTTTACTGATCATTTCCAGTGCTACAAGACACGTCTGTCAGACTTTGAAGATGGTAAAGCGTCCCAGTGGGGGGATTATCTGCCACAAAAACTGGGATTTGACGAGGGTGAACGCGTCGTGCAGGTGGTTTTGGCCGGTGACTACAAAGGACATGTACTCTTCTTTTATGAAAATGGTAAAGTGGCCAAAGTGCCCCTGTCGGCCTATGAAACAAAAACCAATCGCAGAAAACTCACCGGTGCCTACAGTGACAAGAGTCCCCTTAAGTCCATCATCGCCCTGCAAAGCGATGAGCAACTGGCACTGTATACCACGGACAATCGCTGCCTGATCTTCTCCACTGCTCAATTGCTGCCCAAAACCACGCGCAGTACGCAGGGTGTTGTGGTTCTGAGCTTGAAGAAAAAGGCAGCCATCAGCCATGCCGCCCGTTTGGAACACAGCGGCATCGTTAACTTTAGCCGCTACCGTAGCAGGACATTGCCTGCTGCAGGCGCCCTCCTTAAGGAGGAAGATTCCCCCGAAAAGCAGCAACGCTTTGAAGTTTGATCGGGAGCAATGATTCGATTTTCGGATGCATCCGTGAACAGGAGGTCCACTATGAAATCAATCTGGAACAAGTACAAATGGATTCTGGCGACGATTTTGGGTAGTGCGGTGTTCGCCTTTGGGTTCTCCGCATTTCTGTTGCCCAACGATATGAATGCAGGCGGTATTTCCGGTCTTGCACATGTCATCGTGAAGCTACTGGGGATCGGCTCGGTGGGAACATGGAGCATTCTTATCAATCTGCCGCTGTTTGTTCTTGGCGGCTTGAAGATCGGTAAACGCTTTTTTGCCGGTTCGCTGCTGGGAATGTTTCTGAGTTCGATTTTGATCGATTTGTTTGCAATGATCGAGATCCCTTCGGTGGAACCTTTGGTAGCCATCATCTATGGTGGTGTACTGTGTGGTGTAGGCTTGGGCGTGGTGTTTGTTAGTGGTACTTCTACGGGCGGATCGGATATTCTGGTGCGCTTGTTGAAGCTGCGCTGGCGCAATGTGCCCATTGGTCAAATCTCCATGTTTTTTGATGCCTTCGTGGTGATCCTGACAGGAATCATTTTTGGAGATCTGCGAAAATCTTTGTACACGGGCATTGTAGTCTATCTGGCGGGCCACGTGGTGGATGCGGTGGTATACCGGTTCGACTATTCCAAGGTTGCTTTGATCATTTCGCCGGAGCATGAGGCCATTGTTCGGCAGATCAGCAACCGTTTGGATCGTGGTGCCACCTATCTGCATGGCGAGGGTAGTTATCATCACAATCAGGTGGAAGTCATCCTGACTGCTGTTAAGAAGCAGCAGGTGACGGAGCTGAAGGATATAGTCACCCAGATCGATCCCGATGCTTTCGTGATTGTTCAGGAAGCCCATCAGGTATTGGGTGACGGTTTTAGTAGACATTCCAAAGATGCCCTGTAAGGAGACCCATTATGAAGCGCACGATCCCTTTGATTTTAGTTTTCAGCCTACTTTTGTCTGGTTGCGCCAATTTGCTAGATGGTAGCTACATCTATGTCCAACCGCACCGAGAAAATAGCAGCCAGACAGATGAAGAGAACATCACCGTTGCCACTTATGATGCCCTTCTGAATACCTTGAGGGATATGGTGGAAGCAGGCGTCGAGAGCCGTATCATTTCCGTTGCTCCCTATGACCAAAGTGCGGTCAGTGGCGATTTAGCCCGTGCGGTGGAGCATTTGATGACAGCAGATCCCTACGGAGCCTATGCGGTAGCCGACATCTTTTATGATTTGGGTACTAGCGCCGGTCAACCGGCGGTGGCGGTAGACATCGATTATCTCCATGGCCGCAGTGAATTGCGGCGAATCCAGCGTCCGAAAAATTGGGATCAAGTGGAGCAGAAAATTGCCGATGCCTTAGCCAATTGCGATGATGGCATGGTGATGTATCTGGATTTTTATCATGAGAGTGATTTTTCCCAGTGGGTCGCATCTTATGCTGCCACACACCCGGATATCGTCATGGAACTGCCGACGGTTACTGCAAATTTCTACCCGGAGCAGGGCAGTGAGCGCATTATTGAGCTGAAATTTACATACCAGAATACCCGTGATGCCCTTCGGGGGATGCAAACAGCGGTGGCGCGACTGTTTAGTGCCGCATCCATCTATGCCAGCAGCTCAGATGAGTATGACCGTTTTTTCAAGCTCTATTCCTTCCTGATGGGTCTGTCTCCACAATTCCTGTTAGAAACCTCGATCACACCGGCTTACAGCTTGTTGCAGCATGGTGTTGGTGATTCACGGGCTTTTGCCACGGTGTATGCTGCCATGTGTGTACAGGAAAAGCTGGAATGTGTCGTCGTCACCGGCACAAAAAACGGTGAACCGTGGTACTGGAATATTATTTGCTGTGACGATGTGTATTACCATGTGGATCTTTTGGAGTGTCACGTTAGTGATGCGTTTTCCATCCGCTTTGATGACCAAATGAGTGGCTATGTCTGGGATTATTCGGCATATCCGATTTGCGTGGAGCCGATTGTTCCCGAGACGGTTTCGGACGAAACCCAGTCCTGACGAAAAAACGATCGCAGCCTTCTGCTTGGGAGGTTGCGATCGTTTTTTACAATAAAAAAACAGCCACCTTTACGGTGACTGTTTTATGGAGCGGGTGACGAGGCTCGAACTCGCTACCTCCACCTTGGCAAGGTGGCGCTCTACCGGATGAGCTACACCCGCGGAACGAAATGAATTATAGCACATATCGAGAAAAAGTCAATACCTATTTTTGCATTTTTCGAAAAATTTTGGCCGCCCGGAATGGACGGCCAAAGGTAGAAGATATTAGTGCTGCATATCCTTGGAAATGCTGATGTCAGAAGTGATGTTGCCATTGGATCCATCGACCACGATGAAGCGTTCGCTTTCTGTTTCGTGAAGAATGATGCAATAGTAGGGGGAACCATCGTTGCAAACTCCCTTCAGAATCAGGAAACTGGATTCCCAATCGGTAATACCCAGATACTCAAATACGTTGGATACAGCATCTTTCTGAGAAATGGCATCTGCGGGGAATTCCATGCCGGTATCCATGCAACGCAGGGTAATGGAATCCACCATTACATAGACGGTTGCACCGCTACTGCGGAACCAGACCAGATAGAAGTTTTGATGGTTGCCGGCGCTGAGGAAAACGGAACCCATCAGTTCGCCTTCGGTGGAAGCATAACGTCTGGCAGCTTCAATGGCCTCGGCTTCGGTGGCGATGACGTCGTTTTCGAAGGTGTCGCATGAGAGCATTTGACCTGTGTAACCCTGAATGCATACTTCGAAGTACACCGTTTCGTATACCTTGAAGTATACCCAGTAGACCGGAGGATCGTTCCGGGTATCCAGTTTGACAGCCACATCTGTTACGATACCGGCGGCATATTTCTCTTCCAGACCATTGCTGCAGATGGCGGATATCAGAGCCATGTCTTCACTGATCACCCCATCCGGTAATTCTGTGGGATCGGAGTAGGATGGGAACTCCAGAAATTCGCCGGTGGTGGCATCAAGGCGGAAACTGAACAGATCGTCATCAAAACGCATCTCCAGCCAGTAAGCCTGTCCGTTGGCATCATCGCTGAAGCTAATGGTGAAGTCCAACATCCCAAAGAGATCCCGGCCACATTCACTCAAAGCAAGGTCACGGGCTTTTTCCCAGGAAAGCGGCAAAGACAGCGCTTCCCATTTGGGCAGTCCTATGAGTTGTGCACCACTGTCGTAAACGATGCTGCCATCCACAGCGCTGACGGTGATCTCGTAGGCGTATTTACCGCATTCATAATAAACAATGTACACATCGCCTTCTTGATTGACCTTCAATGCCCGCACGAGCGCCAACTCCATGCCGTACAGGTGTAGTGCGTTGTCCCGTGCTTGCAGGGCGGGGATATGTTCTTCCGTATCGAGGAACATACGCTCGACGATCGTACCCGTTTGCGCATCCACATAGTAGATGCAAGGGACGGGATCAGAAATGACAATTTCGTAAACATTGTTGTTCAACAGGGTGTAATCGTAGCTGCGATACTGTGTTTCGCCGTAATACTCTGGTGCTGCATCCAAACGTGCGATCCAGCAGGCCAGATAAGGGGAGAGAACCCCTGTTTTTTCACATTCGCAGTCCAGTAAATCAACACTCAGCAGGAGGCCGGTGGTGATGTCAAAATCGAACTGGATGCAGTAGCCTCTATCGTTGCGGACAATCCGACACTTTTGAATCCCATACTCCACGACATACTCCACAGGCGCATCGGGCACATCATAAACGGCATCAAGATAGGGATAGAGGATGTTCTCGGTACGGATGAGATACCCTTCCTCGGTGTTTGGATAATCGATTATGGGGTCGACATCGGGGTCAATGCGGTCAAGGTGTGGGTCGGTCTCAATGGGTACAATATAATCGGATTCACTTGGAGATTGAAGCTGGGGACTGTCTACGGAATTTCCGAGGCCATCAGTAGGTTCACCATTGTGTATAAATCCGGTGGGGAATGCGTCCCGGAAGTAGGCTACGCCGCCAAACACGGCGCCGATCAGCAGCGCGAAAGATGCCGCTGCGGAAATGAATCGGGCGGTCTGCTCAGACAACCGCTTTTTTGGTTTTTTGCCCGGCGCGGTCTTGTCCGGACAATCTGCCAGTACCTGCGGCAGCACATCGGATTGACCTTGCGTAAAGGCTTGCGTGATTTTGTCTTTCAAACCCATGAGAAAAGCTCCTTTCTGTTCATAGATTCTCTCGCAATTTCTGCAAACTGCGGTGGTATTTGGATAATACGGTAGATGTCTTCAATCCCAATAGTTGCCCGATTTGGCGGTGGGTCATTCCGGCGATCACATGTAGCACCACGATCTGGCGCTCCTCATCACTCAGCAACTCTAAGCACAGTCGCAGCGCGACAGATTCCTGCGGATGGTGCATATTGTCCGCCTGCGGCATCTGAGGATATATGTACCGCCGTTGCCGCCGCAGCAGCATCATACAGTGGTTTCGGGCAATGGTGATGATCCACGCCAAAGGCTTACCCTGCGAACGGTAATCCTCGGCTTTGTGCCATATGGAAACAAAGGTATCGTGGACCACATCCTGTGCATCGGCGTGATTGCCGAGAATGGAAAGAGCGTAAGCATACACAGCAGAACCGGTCGCTTGGTATACTTCTCCCAGAGCGTCGCGATCGCCATGGCCGATTCTGTGCAACCATTGGTCCAGTTCAAAACTGCCGGCAGTAACTGTACTCATGTGCTTTCACTCCTTTCACTTTAATAATGCACGAGAAGCCCTTTTTATTGCATTATATTTCAAAAAATTTTCAACTGCAATAACAAAAAGAAAGAACCGCTCTCCGGTGGAGCGGTTCTGATCTTTAGCCATCACTTTCCATCAGTCCCAGCAAAAGAGGCAATTGCTGGCCGGCTTGCGGATCGATATATTGCCATGTTCCGCCATCCTGCCGCAGATAGGTATCTGCAAATTGCTCATAGAGTTTACTGCTTCCGTCGGAAAAATGGACGGTGATTTGTACCCGATTTCCCTCCAAAGGTAACTGCTGTGCAGTTCCATAGGGGCTGAGCATACGAAAATAGTTCAAAACCGATCGCATTTTGTCACTGTTTGTATAGTTGCGTTGCAGGCGGATGGTGCCACTATTATATTCCGCCGTGATGTGTGTCACAACACGAGGCTGATTTTGTGTGCTGATTTCTCGTCCTACACAGCCGCTTAAAACGGCGCAAAGCAGTATCGTCCATATTATTCGTTTCAAAGCGCATCCCTCCGGTTGTTAGGATACGCAAATAATCTTCAAATCACACACTAAAAAAGCATGCGATCAAAAAAATGACGACTACACCATCGGGTAGCCGTCATCATATGATTTACAGGTCGCAGTTGCCAACGGTTCTGGGGAAGGGGAGCACATCCCGAATGTTCTGAATACCGGTCAGATACATCACGCAACGTTCAAAGCCCAAGCCAAAACCAGCGTGTCGTGCAGAGCCGTACTTGCGCAGATCCATATAGAAGCCGTAATCCTCGGGATCCATTCCCAACTCCTCAATGCGTGCCTTAAGGATCTCGTAATTGTCTTCACGCTGAGAGCCGCCGATGATCTCGCCAATGCCGGGTACCAAGCAGTCCATTGCAGCCACGGTCTTGCCGTCGGGG
>CAZOVE010000008.1:0-47132 GCA_964583135.1 uncultured Oscillospiraceae bacterium
CTGGACTTTTGGTCCGAGTGGCGAGACTCGAACTCGCGGCATCCTGGTCCCAAACCAGGCGCCCTACCAACTGGGCCACACCCGGAACTAATTCCAGTTGTATATTCTATTGCAAAAAAGCAAAACTGTCAAGTAGTAATTCCCAATAGCTGCCTCTTTTGATCATGCTTGCGTCAGATTCCATAGACCCTGTGTTGTTGCAACGCATATACCGCCCGGCGTCTGCGTTGCCGTGGCGCAAACGATTCGATAGGCGGGTTTGTAGGTCAGTCGATACGTAGCACTGTGAGATACCGCAGGAAAACCAGCCTGTTCATAGGCACACAGATAAGACTCCAACGCCCCTATGCCAAAGGAAAAGCTCCCCTGCTGCGTCATTTCTCGCAACAGATCCAATTTTATCAGAAAACTTTCTCGGCAACCCTGATGCTGAGCAGCACAGTATAAAAATGCTTGACCCAAACGCTCCAGTTCCTCCTGCTGTAGCGCAGCCAAATGAATTCTGACGATGCCATTGCCGATATCCTCGTAACGCAATGCGTCTACCTGCTTTTGCGTCGCTTCATATTCCCGGCGAAGATAGGTCAAACAATTATTCGGCTGCGCCACCATATGACCGGCGCCAAACTCATTTTGGTAGACGAGCTTTACCGCATCAGTCGGTTCTAACTTCGGATAGCGAACAGCGTGCTGTTTCAGGATTTCTTTCAGCGTTTTCATAGCCTTCCCCCTTGTTGATCTCTATCATACTACAGGTACTACGTAAATACAACACAAAATCACTTGATAATTCTCTGCGGACACAGTAAAATAAGGAAAAGAATCCCATGATAGGAAGTGGCATTATGGGCGTACGCAAACAATTGATCCGACGTATGTTGGGTACCATGGTCCATGTGGAAGTTGACCGTCCCATTGGTTATGTGCACCACGATATTCGTTATCCGATCAACTATGGTTACATACCCGGTCTCATCGCCGGTGATGGCGAAGCGCAGGATGCCTATATTCTCGGTGTATCCGAACCTCTGCAATCTTTCGATGGACAGGTCATCGGTGCTGTGCGCCGGCACAATGATGCTGAAGACAAGCTAGTGGTAGCACCCAAGGGAGTGCGCTTCCATCAGGGACAGATCGCCGACGCAGTCCATTTTCAGGAACAGTTCTTTCAAACCTCCATCGACTCGTTGCTGCGAAAATCCTGTGGCGTGGTCCCATTCCGCTACAACGGCGATCAAAAAGAATTTCTGATCCTACTACAGACAAATCGATGTTGGAGTTTCCCGAAGGGGCACATGGACATGGGCGAAACGGAGACGGAAACCGCCCTGCGGGAGTTGCGCGAAGAAACCGGTCTGGAAGCGACCCTGATCCCTGATGTCAAAGTACAGGTAGAATACCCACTTTCGGATATTTCAGTGAAACAAGTGGTGCTATTTCTGGGCGAAGCGCAGGGCACGGTAGTAACATCACCGTCCGAAATTCGTGAGTATCGTTGGCTTCCTGCCAGTTCTCTGGGTGATTTCCTCCCTCCGGACACCGTGCGCGCCTGTTCTCCTCTGCTCACATTTTGTCCGGAACGTGCGTAAACATGAAAGCACCATGCCTATGATCATGCATGGTGCTTTTTAGTGTGCATAAGTATTACGGTACAAGTTTCATATCAACACACCGTTGCAATGGTCGATTTCATGCTGAATGATTTGGGCGACCCACCCCTCGAAGGTTTTTAGTCGCGTCTGCAGCGCTGTAGTCTGGTATCGCACTTTGATCTTTTGATAGCGACGCGTTGTGCGAGGACCTCCCAGTAATGACAAGCACCCCTCCTGCGTTTCATACGTTCCGCTGCCCGACAGAATTTCCGGATTCAACATCACCATATAGTCACCATTGCAGGCAAATGCAATGATGCGTTTTGTAACACCGATCATATTTGCAGCCATGCCCACACATTGCTCTTTGTGCGCTGTCAACGTATCTAGCAAATCCTGTGCAACGGGTAGATCATCTTGGGTAGCAAGATCCGATTTTCTCGCCAGAAAAAAGGGATCGTGAATCAATTCTCTCACCATAGCGGTTATCTCCTCCCATCAAATCATAGGAGTATTATACACCGATCTATCCATATTGCAATCATTTTAGACCCATTTCCCCTTGATGGGTTACATTAAATAAAGTTTAATGTTGATTTTGCTTGCAATTCGGCGTCTCTTACTTTATAATGTATAGTCAGGATTATGTTGAGAAGAGAAATGTTAAAATTAAGGAGCTAATTGATATGAAAAAAGCGATTATTCTTCTTTTCGTGATTTTGCCGCTTCTGCTGGCTGCCTGTGATTCAGATTCTCCGGTCGAATCCATTCCCATTGGCGACACATCTGGCACCGCCGAAGACACTAACCCCGTTGTTTATACGGTCACCTTTATGTTGGACGATGCGGTTTATGCCGAGCAATCCGTGACCGCCGGAGCATTGCCCGAAGCACTCAATGTTGAGATTGCAGGTCTGCGTGTCATCGGCTGGTGCAACGATCTGGGTGAAAACGTCGATCCCTTCGACGCACCTGTCAATACCAATATCTGCTATCGTGCACAATACTACCCCGTGCTGGACACCCACGTGCCTTATCTGTTCCTCAATGAAGAAGGTTTGTTGCAACCGGATGAAGCGCTGACTGCCGATGCGCTACAGCAGGCATTGACCGCTCTGGCTGCCGAAGGTGCCACCGAGTACTTCCCCACCCTGCCGAAAGGCTCCGAGGCACTGACTCCAGCACAGGTTCAGGAAGTGCTGGGAGCTTTCTTTGAAGCAGACCGCATCAATACCGTTATGCCGACTGAAGAATCCGATGTCCTGAGCCGCAGTGCGTTTGCCTCCATGATGCATCAGCTCCTGGAGCGGCCTGAAGATGAGACTGTTGTCCTCCCTGAGGATGCCTTGATTCCCGTGGATTTGACCGAGGATCGTGCAGATGCATTGATCTTGCTGGAAGCCGTCATGAGCCATACTGTCGATGAGGCCGGTCAGTTGTGGTCTGCCATGGAGCTGCCGGTACCCTACGAGCCCGGTTTTGTTAACATTGAAGGCTATTTGTACTATGTGCAAGAGAATCATTATTTTCTAAAAGATGGCGACTTGGGTGTGCTGCATTTCGGCAGCGATGGTCGCTACACTTGTGGCGATACGGATTTGGATGATACCGTCGCAGGTATTTTGAAGGAAATGATCGCCGCCGAGCCGGAAGCCGATCGTATGACCCTGCTGCGTCGCGTCTTCGATTATTGCCATACAACCTTCAAATATGGCAACCGTTACAGCGCCAGCCAGTTGCCCCATCCTGAATACGGTGCAACCGGCTTCGAGATCGAGCGCGCCAAAATCATGTTTGATCGTCTGTGGGGCAACTGCTACTATTTCTCCTCCGCCTTCTGGGCTTTGAGTCGTGGTTTGGGCTTTGAGACCCGCGCCGTCAGTGGCACCTGCCTATCTGACCGTCAGCCCCATAGCTGGACTTTCATCCCCATCGATGGCGTGGACTACATTTTCGATCCCGAATGGCAATGGGCTTACCACAATCGTGGTGTTTATGACAAGGATATGTTTATGATCCCCAGTGATAAATGGAGTAACTGGGGCTACCGTTGGCAGGATTAAGCTCCGCATCCACAATGGGCGAAAGGAGGTTGCACCTTTGAACTTGGATAGTATTTTTTATATCAGTTGTTTCCTTCCGGCAACACTTCTGCTTTACTGGCTGATTCCCGGAATAAAGGCAAAGAATGGGGTGCTGCTTCTGGTCAGTCTTCTATTTTATGCCTTTGGAAGTCTATCGGCTCTACCGATTTTGTTGCTCTGCTGTCTGGTCAATTACCTGCTGGGCCTTTGGCTACAAGCAGAAAAGGGGCGCAAAGTAGCATTGATCCTCGGTATTGTGCTGAATGTGGCAATGCTTGGCCTGTACAAATATGCAGACTTTTTGTTGTCACAAGTGCCGGGTCTGCAGGATGTTTCCCTCGGACTGACTGCTCCCATCGGTATATCATTCTTTACATTCAAAAGCATCTCTTACCTTGCGGATACTTATCGTGATCGCCGCAACGGCACAAGAAATCCGCTGCACCTGTTGCTGTACATTTCTTTCTTCCCGCAAGTGGTGATGGGTCCGATCACCCGCTTTACCGACTTTGGCCCTCAACTAAAGTTCCGTTCTGTCACAACGGATGGAGTCATTGCCGGTCTCAAACGTTTCATCATGGGTCTGGCAAAAAAGATCCTGATCTCTGCCACGATAGCCGTCTTGGTCGACCAGATCTTTGCCTTGGACGCCAGCAGTTTGGATGCGCGCTTGGCATGGTTAGGTGCGATCGGCTATTGTCTGCAGCTCTACTTCGATTTCTCCGGCTATATCGATATGGCCATTGGTTTGGGTTGGATCTTTGGATTCCAAACTGTGGAGAATTTCAATTATCCTTATGTTGCCCCTACCGTGGGCAATTTCTGGCGTCGCTGGCATATGAGCCTGTCGTCTTGGTTTAAGGACTATGTCTACATTCCTTTGGGCGGCAATCGCAAAGGCAAATTGAGAGCCGGTGTGAACAAGGCCATCGTGTTTATCCTCTGCGGTTTCTGGCATGGCGCATCGTGGACCTTCCTGCTATGGGGACTATGGCACGGACTGTTTTCCCTTCTGGAAAGTCTAAACATCATTCCTGCCAAAAAATTGGAGAAAACCAGAGTTTTGGGGCATGTATACACCCTTTTAGTTGTATGTCTCGGCTTCGTCATGTTCCGTGCGCAAAGTGTGCAGCAGGGTCTTTCGATGATCGGCACGATGTTTACCGGTTTTGTCTTCCTCGATTCTGCGACCGTTCTGCTGCACAGCCTGCTTTCTGTGGAAACGGTGCTGATGCTGGTGTTGGGCATTGCGTTGAGTATGCCGCTGTTACCCTATCTGCAGCGCTTTGAAAAGTTGAAGAAGGTGTTGGAGCCGGTATCCTGCGTCGCCATCTTGGTGTTGTTTGCTCTATGCATGATTTCTCTGGCAGCCGGCGATTTTGCCCCCTCCATCTATGCAGGATTCTAAAGGAGGTGCCGACATGACAAAGAAATTACAATCTGTGGCTTTTATTGCTGTTTTTCTCCTGCTGTGTCTGGTGCCTAGCGTTGGGCTGTGGATCTACGGTCCCTCTGAAGCCGGCGCAAACGAGCGTCTTGCCGACGTTCCGCAACTGCAAACGGAAGAGGGCGACTGGAACACCAACTATCTCAGTGAACTGGCACAATGGGTCAATGACCGATTCTTTCTACGGCAAGAGCTGATCAGCGTTGATCGATGGCTCAGCGCTCATGTGCTTCATTCTTCCGGTGAGAGTAGCGTGATACTTGGGCGTGACGGGTGGCTTTATTTTGGACAAACGTTGGACGATTATACCGGTACACAGCCACTGACCCCACGCGAATTGTTCTCCATCGGTAAAAATTTGCAACTCATGGCGGAATATTGCCGAGACAATGGCAAAGAGTTTCTCTTCGTCATTGCTCCTAACAAGAACTCCCTATATGATGCATATATGCCAAATTTCGGCGTAAAAGCGGAAGTTACCGATGCAGACCGATTACTGGCACAACTGCAGTCGTTGCAGGTAAACACGGTCGACCTGTTCGCCGCCTTTGATACCCAAGAAACGCTCTACTTTGCCCATGATTCCCACTGGAATTCCAAGGGTGCTGCATTGGGCGCGGATTTGATCAATGCCGCATTTGGCGTTGAGAGCAACTATTTTAGTGGTGACTTTTCTCAATCCGAACCCCATGACGGCGATCTGTATGCCATGCTCTACCCTGCTTTCTCAGACCCGGAGACAAATCCGGTCTACGGCGGAACGCTGAACTTCAGCTTTACCACCAATGCCACACGACCGGATGCCATCGTGCTGAGCACCGCAGGCAGCGGTCAAGGACATCTACTAGCCTACCGGGATTCTTTCGGTATTCTTCTGTTTCCCTATCTGGCAGACAGCTATGGCACAGCCAAGTTCACCCGCTCTACCACCTTTGATATAACAGCGGATGCAGATTATATCCTTCTGGAGATCGTTGAACGCAACCTAGACTATCTGATCGCCAGTCTTCCGGTGATGCCGGCCCCGCAGCGCAATATTGAATTGCCTGCCACCAGTTCCGGTAGTATCTCGGTGGAAACCGGCAAGCGAGGAAAATTGACCCAAATCACCGGTATGATCCCCCAGATGGATGACGATTCCTGTGTATATGTACTTAGTGGGGGCATCGTCTATGAGGCATTTGCTCTTAAAAATAACGGCTTTGGTGTAAACCTGCCGGAAGGCAGCGAAGCTGAAGCAGTTGTATATACCCTCAACGGTCAGTTCCTGCTGTTTGAGATCCATTAACAAACGATTGTGAGGTAAAAAATGAAGAAATTGATATTGTTTTTGCTTGCCTGCTTGATTTTGGTAAGCCTGTGTGCTTGTGAGCGCACTCCCGATCCGACTGAGCCTGACGCCACTTCCGAACCCACCACGTCCCAGCCCATTACGGATCCTACCGCATCTGAGCCCGCTGGTTCTGAATCCACCGATCCGACCGAACCCTCCACCGAAGCCACTGCTCCCGCCACAACGCCCGTGGATGTCATTCGGGGAATGATCGGTCAGAACGTCGAAGACCTGTACGCATTGTACGGTGAGCCTGAGAGTAGCGAATATGCCCCCGGTTGTCTGTACCCCGGCACTGAGGAAGGCATTCTCTTCTATGACGGCTTCATCGTTTATACCATCCGTGAAGACGGAGTGGAGACCATTTATGACGTGGAGTAAGTTTTTGAAGGTCATCGTCGGTCTTTTGGTCGTACTATTGATCGGCGAAGTGATCTTCGTCTGCTATCTGTTCCTGCCTATGTTCGGCAGTGGCAGTTTTGGCGATATCGTATTCCCATGGGAGCAAGAAACAGTGGTCAAGGACTTCACGGGCACCATGTCACTGACCAAAGAGGATGACGGCACCCTGCGTTTGCAGTGGCCCGAAGCCGTCAATGCGCAAAACTATGTCGTCGACATTTTATCGTCAGACGGCACGACTGTGCTGTTCAACAAGACTCTGATGGGTGATTGCAAATGCAGCATCCCTTCCCTACCCAACGACCAGATGCTGACATTCCGAATCACTGCTTTTCCGGGCGAGATCACCTTGGAAGCCACCATGGAACTGACAGATTCCGGTGTTTCCAATCTGAACTGGACGCTAGATCATGAAAATCGTGCAGTTCATCTGACCTATGATCTGCCTGCGGATTCCTTCTGCAGCGTATTTCGCTCCGACACAGGCGAATTGCTGGTAGACTCCGAGCAAAATGGTCTGACCCTGACCTTCGGCGACGATGGTCAATTTCCCCTGCCGAAATGGGATGTGGAAATGCATTTGGCTCTGCGTATCGCCTATGCCTCGGAGAATATGATTTATTACGGCACCGCCAATGACGATATTTGCCTGTATCGTCAGGATTTTTTGGATACGGTGTTAGAGTTGGAAAGCCGCCATCGCTCCGAAAGTTCCTATGATCTTGAGTGGAATGAGATCAACTGCGAGTATTACGAGCTGGCTCTCAGTGAAGACAACGGCAAGAATTGGACTACCCTCTCTCTGGTTGCGAAAGACGGCGAACGTATCTTTAGCACCGTCGACTTGGAACCCTTCACCACATACCAGTTCCGTGTTATCGCCGTTGGTGCCGACACCTCCGACGAGGCCACGATCACTACTGCACAGCAGACCATCCACAGCACCATTTGGCCGCTAATGGATCTGGAGATTTATGGTGACTTTACTGGTCAATCCGTGGTTGGAACAGCTCCGGCAGGCACCGCATACTGTGTGCTAGAAAATGTCAACGGCTTCTTTGGCATCCGTTTCGGGGATGGCGTTGGTTATATCGACAGTGATTACTGCATGATCAATCTGCCAGAATATGTGGGTGATCTGTGCGCCTATGACATCGTCAACAGCTATGACTCCCTATATATGATCCATGAATACGGCATCAGCAAGGTCACCGGTACAGTTATTTCCGGCTATGAACGTGTACAGCAGGTTGATAAAACATTTCTTGTTCCTTTGCTCTACCCTGCTGCGCAAAAGCTGGTGAAAGCCGCTCAAACGGCACAGATGCAAGGTTACCGTCTGAAGATCTACGACTCCTTCCGGCCGCACAAAGCCAGTTCCTCCATTTATAATCTGACTGGTAAGATCATCGGCGGTCTCGTCCCCGACGAGACCTACACCGGCAAAATTCTGACTGACTTGAATGAGTTGAGCTGTTCGCTGGAAACCCTGACCTATCGCCAACTGATGACGGACAACGGTCGATACAGTCTTGCGAATTTCCTGGCCAATAATATCTCCCGACATAATCTAGGTGTTGCCTTGGACTTGACCTTAGAAGCACGTGACGGAAAAGACCTGCAGATGCAGACTTCCATGCATGATTTGAGTTGGTATTCTGAGCTGAGTCGCAACAATGCCAATGCCAATACCCTGCAGCGGATCATGGTCTCCGCCGGATTTTCCACACTAAAATCCGAATGGTGGCACTTTCAGGACAACAATGCCTATGAAACACTGGGTTTGTCCCCGTTGGAAGATGGCGTCAGCGCCGAATGTTGGATGAAAGACGGTACAGGCTGGCGTTATCGTCAGGCCAACGGAGTTTATCTAACTGCCTGTGTCCGTGAGATCGACGGTGTGAATTACTTCTTTGATAGCAACGGTTATGCCACTGCTCGCTGAGCACACCGCTACTGGATATTCCCATACAATGCTAAACCGGACTTCACTTTCTGTGAAGTCCGGTTCTGTTATGCGTTAATTGCTTCCTCCATGATCTTATCCAAAATGACTTTATCCGCTGGGCAAAATTCATATTCCGGAATCTGTTGCGGATAGAGCCACTGAATGTCCGCATGTTCCAGTTTTTCCGGTGTACCTTGGGTGATGACCGCATTGAACAGCGTCAGCCTGACGATCATATCCGGGTACTCATGGACCACTTCCATAAACACGGTGCCTACTTCAATGGCTACGTTCAGCTCCTCTTTACACTCACGCTGCAGCGCCTGCTGCTTCGTTTCGCCCGGCTCAACTTTACCGCCGACAAATTCCCACAACAACCCACGGGCCTTATGGGCAGGTCGCTGGCAGGCCATGAAAACATCGCCGTCCCAAATCAAAGCCGCTACCACATCCGTTATTTTTCTATCCGTTTGAAACACCTCCTAAATTTACTCTATTATACAAGTTCTCCTCGGAAAATACAACCATACAAAGCCTCAACGGCATACCGTCTTTTCCCGTAATTGCTTCCGCTTACGTAGCAACAAGCGGCAAAACTCCCCAGCCGTCAGACAAGTATTACGACGAAAATATTTTCCAATGGAATGTATCAAGATGGCATGCCCGCTGTCCAGTAATGCCTGCTGGAAAGCCACATTGGTCAGCAAAGCATCATAGGCTCTATCCAACAATTGCTGATATTGCACCGAATAACGGTCATAGCGCTTCCCTTGCCAGTACAGTTGCCCACTTCGTTGCCAATTTTGGGTGCTTCCCAACGATTTTGCCTCTTTCGCCGACATTGTACAGATCTGCTTTTGTTGCTCCGGATCGGCAAATTTCATGGATTGCAGTAATGCCTCCATGCAAGATACGCAAATCCCATCGAAAACAAAGGGATGAGGATAAAAATTAGAAAGTTGGTCTGCGGGATAAACACCTTTACTGTAAATATTGATCACTAAAGGAAACCTTCGACCCTTTTGTAATAATTGCTTCATCTCAATTCTCCGTTTATTCTGACTCGTCTGACCTGAATACTGCCCCGCTTCAAGGCGGAAAGAAATTGGTTAATTTCTATTTTCTCATATTTTGTTCACTACGTCAAGTCTTCTCCGGATCGTGCCCATCTTCGCTCATTTTGACTAAAGAACTATGCTCCCAACTATTTACGATCTGTAGCTGTACTTTACCGCTGCGCCAATGTACAATGGGATTGCAGTACAAAGGAGGTTCCAATATGCCCGAGATTTCAAACGAATCCACCCTGCCCATTTTCATGGTTGTGGATATAACCGACGGATTTTGGAAAGCATTTCCGAAGTCCGCATTCGATCACGGAGCAGAGATCAGGGATTTTTCCAGTCAAGGGATTCTCGTGCGCTATGATTGTCCCATTGCAGCCTATCCCACACTACGCGCACTGCTTTTATCATCGGAGATTGAAGGAAAAACAAGTAAATAATTCGCTTTTTTTCAACTATTACAGAAAATTACCTGTACTTTTTCGACGCAACCTGATAAAATACATTCAGAACATGAATTACAGGAGGAAAACCATGGATACGATCAATTGCAACACTCCGGGTAGCGCAGATGCAAACCGCCGCTGTCCGACTTTGGAAACCGACTGCAACGAAACGCCCGTCATGTTGGCCTCGGATGAAGCTGCTGCTTTTGCTGCAACAGAGCAGGAAATGCCGAAAGAAGAAACTGCTGTCGTATTGGAATCCCCCGAGCAGGAAGTTTCCGTGATCGTCGCCATTGATGACGACCCCAATTCTTCCGCTGCGGAAACAATTGCACAGCCGGCTGTTGAACCCGAGGAGGAAGCTACGGAATCCACATCGGAAGGAACTGAACATGAAGAGGCAAATACACCCTCCGTTGTTACGACCGAGCCCTTGGCAACGACCACAAATGATACCCCTGCTGCCCAAGAAGAGCCCGAAATCCCCCACCTGCCCCTGCCAGAGCCCATGTCGGATTATCGAGGCACGATCAGTGCCTTCGCTTTCTCTCAGCAGGGTGAGTCCCATGTAAAAAAGGACGTGCCCTGTCAGGATCGTTCCGGGATCCGCTTCATTGGCGACTCTTTGGTCGTTGCGGCCGTAGCTGACGGTGTTGGTAGCTGTGCGCTGTCTGAATTCGGTGCGGATGCTGCCGTAATGTCCAGTCTGGATTTTCTGCAGACACAGCTTGAGCCGAAACTCGGCGAAGCAGACTTTGCTTTGACCGACAAGTTGATGGGACAACTTCTGCGTGACATGATGATGCACGCCTACAACAGCGTTGTACAGCGCAGCGCAGAAATGGAACAGATGCTCTATTCTCTTCAATCCACTTTGACCGTAGCAGTCTACGACGGCGAAACCCTGTATTTCGCTCATGCCGGTGATGACGGCATTGTGGTATTGACCAAGGATGGACAGTATGCCATGGCTACTGCCCGCCACAAGGGCGAGGAAGCCAGTAGTGTCTATCCACTGCAGAGCCAATCTACATGGCAATACGGCAAAGTGAGCAATGCCGTTGCCTTCGTTCTGGCCACCGATGGCGTTTTGGATGCTTTTGTCCGGGGTGAAACCGAAGGTTGCCGTGTCTATTACCCCTTTGTTGAGCCTGCATTCTATACCCCTGCTGCCAACGCCGAGGATGCTGCTGCCATCTGCGCAGACTGGTATGAATTCATGAAGGCCCCCAACTATCGCGCCTCGGTCACGGACGACCTGTCATTGGCCTGCGTCGTCAATCAGGCTGCAATTCAAACTTCCGTTCGTCCCACTTTTGACATCATGGCATGGAATCAGAAGTCCCGGGAATACGATGCCAAGCGTCGTGCCGCCCTGTACCCTCCCAAGCAGCCTGTTGCCCAGCCTTCTCAACCGGCACAACCGGCGCAGAGCGCCCCTCAGACTACGCAGCCTGCACCAAATCCGGTCCAGAGTACTCCCTCTGCCGCGCAAAATGCCCCTTCCGGTCAAACAACGCAGGTTAAGCAACCCACCTCTACTGCCCAGAACGCATCCAGTCCTCAAAAACCCATTCATGCCGCCGCTGCCGCTGCGCAGCCCGGCCATAAGCCTAATCCGACCAGTCCCACCACATCTGCTTCCCGTGACCGTGATTCTATGATGGAAAATCTTCAATTGATCGGCAAGGGTCTCAGCGGCGTTTTCGCCACCGCAAAGAGCGCTGTTTCCAAAGTCGTAGACGATACATTGCAGTCCCTTCGGGAACAGCAGAAGCAGTCACAATCCACGACCCAGAATGTGCAAACTCCCAAGCCCAATCAAGATGCTGGTACGCCTGCTCCTCCCGAAGAACAGAAGCACTGACATCAGCGCATAAGAAAGGAGGTATTTCGTGTTAAATCCTCCCCTTGATCGCAACAGTCTGGACAGTCTGCAACAATATTTATCCAGACTGAGTGAAGCTCTCAATAACCCATCTGTGACGTCGCAGCAGCGATCTCAAGCAGCACAGATTTTGAAGGAATTTTCCGAATTTTTGACATATCGGCCATTGCAGCAGCAAGATTTAGACCGATTCGCTCAATCTTTGCTACAACTTTCCAACACAGCCTCCCATTCTGCCACACAGGGTGTTGCCACGCAAGAAGACATCCCGCAGATCGTTTATGACGGACCGGATTTTCGAAATGCGAATGCGATCCGGTTAGGGCGATTGCTGGGAGCCGGCGGCGAAGGTGCCGTCTATCAGATGCCTGCACAACCCGGTATGGTGGCAAAGATTTTCCATATTCAAAAGATAACCCATGATCAATGCAGCAATTTGGAGAAAAAGCTACATTTGCTATTGAAAAAGCAAGCTGCAATGTTTATCGACGACGTACAGATCGCCGCTTTCCCAGAACAGATACTCTACCGTCAAGACGGCACTTTTGCCGGCTACTCCATGCGCAAGGTCTGTTCCAACGCCCGTTTGTATACGCTATATCGTGAGGATTCTCGTCGCAGCGTTTTCCCTGATATTGGCTATCGGGAGCTGATCGCTTTTGCCTATAACTTAGCCGAAGCAGTAGCTCATTTGCACAGCCACGATATCATTATCGGCGATCTAAATGTTAACAACGTCATTCTACACCCAGACGGCACACTTTGTCTGATCGACTGCAACAGTTTTGACCTGACCGATCCGGACACCGGCGTCCATTACCCTTGTACAGTAGGACAGGCAGAAATACTGGCGCCGGAATTGCAGATCGTGGGCAAATTGTCCAATGGTCGGTTCACCAAAGAAAGTGACTGTTTTTCTCTGGCGATCCACCTGTTCCGCTTGTTGATGAACAATGCGGATCCTTTCGGCTTTCAGTATATCGGTGACCCTACGATGTATTCCACTGCCAACGCAGGCAGCAATCAGGCCATTATCAATGGTGAATGCTGCTATGTGCGGCAGGTAACCGGCAAGCAAATTCCCACCTGGTCCACCGGTTGGGATGCTTTGCCCCGAGACATTCGCCAACTGTTTGACCGTGTGTTCCACTACGACCGTTCCACAGCGGAAGCAAAGATCGCCCAACGCCCAACCGCAAAAGAGTGGATGGATGCCCTGATGCGCTTCTACCAGTCTTTTTCGTCTGAGGCGGATTCCACATCCACCACGCCACCGGTGTCCCCGGATAAAGGAGGAATTCCCATTGACGCAATCCAAACCTCGCAATAAATTCCCCTCTATACTGCTCGCCATTGTTGTAGCCAGTGCAGGTTGCCTGCCTTTTCTGCTCTTCAGTGAGCAAATTCGCGAGCTGGCGACATTGGGCTATATCGGACTATTTGTAGGCTGCGTCCTAACCAATGCATCGGTCTTTCTCCCCGCCAGTGGCATCGCCTTTACTCTGGCGGCCGCTACGACACTGAATCCTGTGGTCTGTGCCCTTTTGGGTGGATTAGGAACTTCCTGCGGCGAGATCGTAGGCTATCTGTGCGGACGATTCGGTAGAAAACAATTGGAAAATAGTGCATTATTCTCTAAAATGGAGTCTGCGCTAGGCCGATTTGGCTACTGGGCCGTATTTTTCTTTGCGTTTCTGCCCCTTCCGCTGTTTGATTTCATCGGCATTGCAGCCGGTACTGTCAAGCTGTCTTGGCCTCGCTTTTTTCTGGTGTGTACAACGGGCAAAGTGTTAAAAATGTTCCTCTACGTCTTTGTTTTGCGCCATTTTATGCCCATATCCATATAAGGAGGTCGCTATGGAACTGAAATCCCTTCTGTACTACCGTAGCAAACTGGATGCCCACGATCAAGCGATTTATGACAGCCTGTTTCAGCACTGGATGCATCTTGAGGATAATTTCTATATCAAAAAGCCCCATTGCGATTTCCGCACCTTGATTACCGCCGTCCATTTTGATAATCCGATTTTGTTCTACATTGATTATTATTGCGTACAGTACCTAAATAGTCCTCTTGGCTACTTCATCAAAGGTGGCTATCTGTACAGTAAGGACGACGCCAAGGCGTATCTGCAGCAGTGTGAGCAGTGGGGGCACTACATCCACCAAAACATTCCCGCCGGTCAAACCGTGACAAATACCGCCCTATGGCTTCACGACGTGATCCTGTCCAATGTCAAATACGGTGAGAGCAAGGGCATGCGCGCCCACAATCTTGTTGGTGTCATTGCCGATGGGGAGGCCGTGTGCGAGGGAATCGCCATGGCCTATAAGTACCTGTGCGATCTGGCGGATATTCCTTGCATTTTTGTCAGCGGTGACCTCAACGGGGAAGCCCACGGTTGGAATCTGCTGTGGCTCGACGGCGGCACCTCCTTTGTGGATGTGACCAACGACCTCAATGGCAACGGTCAATTCAGCCGCAATCACTTTTTGCGCAAAGCATCGGAAATGCATGGCTATACTTGGGATGAGACCCTCATTCCCACATGCAATGTCTATAACGCCAGTAATGCTTCCCTCACTGCGCACAACAAACAGGAGCTGATCTCCATACTAAAACAGCACGGTTCGCTGGACAGTCTGAGTGTCAAGTTGGATTTTGGCAATCGCCTTTCTAATGACGATATCAATCGACTGATTGCCGGCTGCACCATACGCGTACCCTCCCTATTTGGCAGAAAAATCTCTTTCTCACCGGATTCTCAAGTGGTTTATTTTCAATAAAAAGGAAATATTGCAATGATCGGATATATGCGCCCTGTGAAAAGCGAATTCTCAAAGGCCGACCGGCAACTCTATCAGTCGATCTACTGCGGATTGTGCCGCTGCCTTAAATATGAATATCGCCTCACCGGTGTCGTGACACTCAACTATGAAATGGTGGATGTATTGCTGCTGTTGGGTGCATTGGCGGATGAGGAATACGAAATGATGCCCATGACTTGCAGCTTGACGCCGCTGTTGTGGAAGCGTATGTCTGGCATCAATCAGAACTCTTTTTCTTGTGCCGCCGGAATGTCCATCGCTTTAACGGAGCTGAAACTTCAAGATAATCTCACCGATGGTAACCGGTGGATCGACCGGACCGCCCATCGACTGATGGCAGCCAACACGCTACAAACCCATCAGCGTTATGCATCACACATCGGAGCATTGCAAGATGCCTACAATCGCTTTATGGATTTGGAGAATCAGGCAAAATGCGGCAATTCGCAGATTACATTTGATTCGCTGATGGATAGCAGCGGTCGTATTGCCGCCCATGCCGCCCACATTGTGGGGCTTCATGCAAACTGCGCCTACTTGCCTCAATTGTTCGACATAGCCCACCTATGGGGCAAATGGGTCTATCTTCTGGATGCTCTGGATGACTGGGGGGAAGATCAAGAAAAGCACAGGTTCAATCCCCTGCGTCTTTCGGATCGTCCTACCTCCCCGGAACAGGCCCTGATGGAACTGGAGGCACAGGCCAATGCAGTATTGGATCAGCTTCCTTTGCGCCGCTATGAATCCGCCGTCCATTCCCTATTCCACATCCAGCTTCCCAAGCGGAGGCAACTTCTACTGGAAAAGCGAAAAGCAACATTAAATACGGAAGGTGAAACCATTGATACATCAGTTTGATCTTCAAATCGATCCCATCACCGGTGTAGGGCAACTTCTTCTGAACAAGCAGCCCCTCTCTGCCCAAAGTCAGCTTCGGGTCTGCGCCACCGACAATTTCTATAACTGGTATCGAAGTCTGCCCGGATTACTGTATGCCGAGGTCAACGACTGCTACTGCTTCCATGTACAGTGCCCCACCATCCAATATCAGCTTCTGCGTGCGGTGTTTGAATCCGTAGCGGAATGCAGCAAAATGACACACCAGCCCCTCGATCTGCATTATACCATGGACACACGGGTAGCTTGGCTTCAGGAAGCGGCGCAAAAGCTACAGCAGCCATTACCGGTGTTGCCCCAGTTTTCCATTCAAACGACTGGCAATGAAGAGTCCCTCCGCCAATCCATAAAACTTCCTCCACTGTATCAAAAACTAAGCACAGTCGATCCCAGTCCAGTCAATATCTGGATCACTTCTGCCGCTCATTTGACGAATGTTCCGTTGCACAGCATGGCTGCAGATGATCTGATCTTGTGCGATACACCGGAGAATAAGATTCAGGTTTCTACTTATCCAGTATACCGTCTGCCGAAGGATCAATTTTCCGGTGCGATCGTGCAATGGATCGACATGATGATCCTTGCGCCTTACATCGCATACTGTCAGGAATTGCTACTGAAGGTCATGAAGAAACCAGATTTCCGCACCGAAGCACAAGTTCGGATGCTGACTCGCGACGAACCCATCGTAGCCATTCATTTTCCCGATCGTCTGGAATGCGGTACATCCGAAACGTTGACCATTGACGAATTCCCGGAGAGTGCGCTATCACTCCGACTCAGCGATCCGACAGTACTGTGTATGCAAAACGACCGTCTGTTGGCGCAAAAGGCAGGCACGGTGCAAATTGCGATTCTATCTGAACAGGGGTATACTCTACAGACCCACAATGTCACTACTCATGTAGTACATCGGGTCACCTCCATCACACTCAATGCCCCCAACAACGGCAATGTGTTGCCCGGTGATTCCATCACCGTTCAGGCGCAATGGCAACCCCAGAATGCCGTCAATGTCAATCAGGGTGTCTGGTCTGTATCCCCCAGCGGTATCGTGCAGAATGTTGGTGGAGGAAAATTCACTGCGCTCCAGTCCGGTACCTGTAAAGTAACCCTTACCATCGAAAAGGTAAGCAGCGAGATCACCCTGACGGTGTCTGCCGTTCCAAAAGACATTACCCTACCCTCGGAAGTGCGTCTGAAACAAAACGCCAACCCCATTCCCGTGAACATGAAGATCACTCCTAGTGGTGCTGCCTGCAAAGATATCCAATGTCATACCGCCGACGGTCGCATTGCCCAGTGGAATCCAGCAACCAAAAGCATCGTGCCGATCAATGAAGGCAACACCACGCTGGAGGTTTCTGTCATCGGTGGTGGTGGAAGTGTTCTCTTTACCCGGCAATGTAATGTTGTGATCTTGCCGATTGAAACCGTTGTCACGCCGCCCATGTTGCTGACTCTCTCGGTTGCCTGCGGTATTTGCGCATTGGCTACCCATTCTACAATGCTGTTTCCTTTTGCACTGTTGGCTGCGCTGGCACTTGCTGTGGTTGCATTGATCCGCAACGTCATCCCTTGGATTCGACATTGCGCCACCAGACAAAATAAACTCGAAACCATCGTTGGCTTGATTCTGGCGATCTTGTACGTTATCTGTTTCAGTCATTTTGGCTGATCGTACCGACCCTCTCCGATTGGTGCAGGGTCGGTATTTCTTTTCCAACTTTCGTATTTTTGGGCCTGTACTATCCCGAATCCGGTCGGTATAATACAGATAGAATCCACAATACCACCCGAAAGGAGCGTCCACCCATGGCATCTCAGCAGCTTACCGGTCTGCAGCAACTCGGAGTCTCCGTCACTGCTGTGAAGGATTTCATTTCCAAGTCCTATATGCAGCAATTGTCCGACATCCATTGTCAGGTGCTCGCTGTCAAAGATCCAGAAAAAGCAAGAGTTGGCATCCGCATGCTGAAGGTCCACCAGCTTGCCATCAGCGATGAACTGATCGAATCCAGACTGACCAGCGTATATCAAACGATGAAACAGCTTGTTAACAGTTGCTTCCTCATCATTCAGGGTACTGCTCAGGATACCTCCATGTACATTGGTTTCCACTCCAACGCCCCCGGAACAGCAGAAAAAGCCCTAATTCAGACGTTAACGGGCAATTTCCCCGGTATCGTAATTGAATCACTGAACGCTCCCAGAATTCAGAGTGTCATGGCCAGTATGAAATCCGATCCGGTTTCCGGTCTGAAAACCGTTTCTGCCGTATCTGTGGTTCCTTCTCCTCGCAGCGAGCAAGGCGAAACCGCCGATGTGCAGGGGATGGAAAAATTTATGGACACCATGCAGGGTAAGGAATTCACTGCGATCATCCTTGCAACACCCTACTCGACCGACGCCGTCAATCAGCGGATTTTGGCGCTAGAGAACATTTTCACCGCACTGTCTTCTTTAGAAAAAATATCCCTGCAAGATAGTCAAAGTAGTTCTTTGTCTTTAACCGATTCCACTGCAAAAACCGTATCTAACAGCATATCCACCAACATCAGCCAGGCTTTTACAGTTGGAACCACGACCGGTAGTTTCCGTCAAAGCGGCAGTGGTCACGGATTTTCCATTTCTCCTCTTGGCTTAGGTCTGTCTTTCACCGGTCAGTCCGGCTCAGGTACTTCTTCCTCTCAGAATCAGGGGCAAACCCAAAGCACCGGTGCAAGCACCAGCATCGGCAATTCTAGCACCCTCAGCCAAGCCTATTCTGCCGGGCAGAGCAAGACGACCACCATCATCAAAACTGAAACCAATAAGGAAATCCAAAATTTACTGCAGAAGGTAGACCGTCAAATACAGCGTCTGCGGGAGAGCGAAGCCCACGGTCTTTGGGATTGCTGCGGTTACTTCATCGCCAATGCCAATGATACCGCCATCGTCGCTGCAAATTCCTTCCAAGGCATCGTCACCGGCGATTCGACCCACGTAGAACAGTCTGCCGTTGCACTTTGGCAGCCCACGCCTAAACAGATGTTCCCATCGAACCATGGTTCGATTCAAAATCTTGTGGACTGCCTGCAATTGGGCGTTGCACCGCTGTTCTGCGTTGGAAACACCATTCAACGTACCGAAAGCATCGTCACCGGCAAGGAACTTTCTCGCATGATGAGTTTCCCCCGAAAATCGACGGGTAACGTTTCCGTTATCCGCATGGCATCCTTTGGTCGAAATGTCCATCTTATCGGAGGCGGCACGCAAGATCGCAGTTCCCCTTCCAATTTTTCGGTTGGCAAGGTCATGCATATGGGCAAAGTCGAACCCCATACGCCGGTACATCTGGACCTACAGTCTCTTAACGCCCACACCTTTGCCACCGGTGCTACCGGCGTCGGTAAAACAACCTCGATCTGCGGCATCTTGGGCAGACTTTATGAAAACGGCATTCCTTTTACTGTAATTGAGCCGGCGAAGGGTGAATATGGCGAGATCTGGGGCAAATTACCCGGAGTCGAAGTTTATTCCACCTCTCCGTTCCGTTATCGTATGCTCCGGCTGAATCCCTTTGCCTTTGAGGAAAATGTCCACATTTTGGATCATATGGAGCGGCTGATCAGTGTATTTTCTACGGCGTGGCCGTTGTATGCGGCGCAGCCAGCCATTTTGCGAGATTGTGTACGCATGGCCTATGTGCGTTGCGGCTGGGATATCCGCAACTCCATCTGTCTAAAAAAACCAAAGCGATTCCCAACCTTTGCTGATGTGCTACATCAACTTCCCATTGCGATCCGCAACAGTAAATTTGTCGGCGAATCCAAGGGTACATACGAAGGTGCCTTGCAAACCCGACTGTCCATGCTGACAGAGGGCATCTTTGGAGAGCTACTAGGCGAGTGCGACATTCCGAATGAAGAGCTTTTCGACAAAACGGTTATCATTGATCTGAGTCGACTGGGCTCTCCGGAAACCTTATCCCTGATCATGGGTTTTTTGTTGATTCGGCTGTATGAACATCGACTGAAGACCGGCAAAACCGCAGGGCTGACCCATGTCACTGTACTGGAAGAAGCCCACAATATTCTCAAGCGCAACGCCGGAATGCAGGTCAGCGAGGATGGTCCTTCCTCCGGTGCGAAAGCTGTAGAAGTGCTTACAAAGTGCATCACGGAGCTGCGCTTTACCGGCGAGGGCTTTATCATTGCCGACCAATCTCCCGGCGAGGTAGACAGCACTGCCATCAAAAACACCTCCACCAAGATCGTAATGCGACTGCAGGATGCTTCGGATCAACAAGCAGTAGGCGCAGCCATGGGTTTGACAGAGTTGCAAATCAGCGAGTTGAGCCGTTTGGATAAAGGTGCTGCCGTTGTTTTCCAAGAAGGTTGGAATGAACCGGTTCTGACCAAATTCGACCCTTATCAATCTCCCTTCAGCGCCGCCGGTGATGCAGATTACGATGCAGATGTGAATTACGCCGATGTTTGCGATGTCCGCGCTTTTCTGTTGCAGGAAGTTTTACGACAATATCGTGCTGGCACGTATTCCCTGCCGCTGTACGAGCGTATTATCCGCTGTATCAAAAACTTCAGTCGCTGGAAATTGGCCGATTACCGTAGCCTTTTTCTGCGGCACAATGCCACCTATCTGCAAATTCAGCAAGATTTTTCTTCTAATCGCGTACGCTTCCCCTTTTACGGAAAGTTGATTATGGAATTGCTAGACTGTGCCGATCTATTTGAGATTTTCCCCATTCCGCTGCCCACCAAAGAGATGGCCTTGCCCTATAGTGAAGATCCCCGGTTTTATGCTGCCTGCGTACAATGGAAGGCAGAATTCTGCGAAGCTTTGGATCTGTACTGCTCCAGTCTGTCCGCAGAAGACAAGTCCCTGCTGACGAAACTTCTGCTTCTTGCGGACGGTACCGAAAACGCCAATCGAATCCGTGTTCAAGCAACACTGAACAAGAAAGGAAAGTGACTTATGAATGATAGCTATGACGGCGTAGAAACCAACGAAACTACGACAGAATCCTCCACTGAAACTTCTGCAGAATCCGGCTCCGGCGAAGTCATCGCCGATGCTCCCGTCAGTAACAGTGAAGTTTCTTCCGCCTTTGACGAAGGAGACGAAGAACCGACCACCGAAGTGACTACCACCACCGAAGAAGAACGCACCACCGAAGTCGACACCGTAAGCAATGGCAGCGGAAAGATCGAAGACCCTAAGGTTGAAGACCCTAAGATCGAAGATACCAAGGTCGAAAATGTGAATACGGAGAAACCCACCGATGCATCGATTGAAACGCAAGAGGCCCCGGAACACGTGAAATGCATCAATGAGGCCTACGCCGGCAAAGAACACCCTGAAACCGGCGTGCCTTTTGAGACAAAGATCGTAGAAGTAAACGGAAAACAGTTGGAAGTCACCGTACCCCAATTCGAGAGCAAATTTGACACGCAACTAGAACCGGAACAATATCAGCTTTCCCGTGCTAAACATGATGCTATTTGCAACGCCAAGCTCAAAGAAGCTGTGGAAGCGGATCCAGATTGGGCAGAAAGCACCTTTACACCGGATCAATTGGATCAGATCAAGGCTGGCTACGGCGTAGATGGCTACACTTGGCACCATGATGGTGGCGAGGTTGGTCGGATGCAACTGGTTGATTCAGGTATCCACGAGGACACCCGTCATACCGGCGGTGTGGCAATCTGGGGCTACAAGAGTCCATATGTCTAATAACAGACGGAAAGGAGTATCATCACTATGGAATGGAAATTTGTAAAACCTTTGGAAAATGATTATCTGATTGAGGAGTTTGAAGCCGATTTTGGCATTACTCTCCCCAGCGACTTGCGCAATCTTCTGGAATCCCACAACGGCGGTTTTCCCTCCCGGCGCTATTTTCTCCTGCCCAATGGCGAAGACTGCGCCATGAAGCATCTGCTGTCGCTCAATCGAGGAGATCGTGAGACACTGTGGAAATATAACTCCGCCGAGAATCTATCTGCGGGCTATGTATTCTTCGCCAACGATGCCTTTGGCAATCTCATTGGTCTGGTACTAAAAGATGGCAGTATTCTCTTTGTCGACCGTGATACCGATGCCATTGTTCAGATCGCGCCCAACCTCGCCGCATTTTTGGATGCATTAGCCGAGGAATGATTATGCTGAAGATCAATCAAGGTCTCACTGTGCGAGACATGGCCGGTAACCGTTATCAGACAGACCGGGTGCTATGTGATTTGGGGCGCTGTGCCACGATTTATGCTGTCAGAGGACAGCCCACCTTACAGGTTGTCCACTTTCATGACAAACCAATACCACAGCGGTTTGAGTTACAGAAAATGACTTCCTGCGCTACGCCGGAGCTTGCAAAAGAAAATATCCTTTGGCCCATGCAAGTTTGCATGAGTCTGGATGACGATACTTTCTGCGGTTTTATTGCGCATGGTATCGATTTGAGCCGTCCGTTTATAACACTGAATCAACTGCAGCATGCCCCCTTCGAGGATGTACCCCTGCAATTGCGATTGGAAACCGGTCTTGCACTGGCTCGGTGTATACAAACCGTTCATCAGACCCAGAAGCAGTATATCCTCGGTTCTATGAGTCCGGAGGATTTCTGGGTCAATACAAACGGGGATATTCTTTATCCCTTTGCGTTCCGATGCGGCAGCAATTCTCCCACGATCACCGATCGATACTATGTTGCTCCGGAAATGTTACCCATTCGCAAAACATTGCTGTCTGCTTCCCGGGAAAGTGATTGTTTCATCTACAGTTTGATCCTCTTTGAGTTATTGACTGGTACACGTCCCTTCAGCGGCAGTTCACCAGAGGAGTTGGACGAACAAATGGCCAATGGCGAGAGCATTTTCTACTACGAAGATGCTCCTCAGTGCATCCAAATGAAGAAAGCCTTGCAAGCCATCTCCCCTCAGCTATGTGCGCTGTTCCTGCGTACTTTCGATTATTGTGGTGCTAAAAATTATGTATCCGATCGCCCCGGCATGGCGGAATGGATCGACGAATTGTCTATTTTATGTAAAAGAACAATTGCAAATCCTTTGCAACTATGATAAGATGATTGTCGTAGCGTCCCCAAACAAAGAGACCGGGCGGTGAATCCTAATGGCAGAAAGTATCAATGGCTTCAAATTCCTATGTGATATTCTTAGCACCATCACTGTTCCTTCTGATTTGAAAGCAGAATACCGCGCCCATTGCATCAGCGGTGATCCTCTGCCGAAGAATCAGGTCAATCTATTGTGTCGGGACTTTGCAGACTTTGCCGGCGGATTGTGGACACAACGACAAGCCCAAATTCAATCTTTAAGTAGCCTGCTATGCCAGCATTTTGGTGCTGATGCAGACGCTCGGGATTTCTTTACGGAGGCATATCGGCAGGCCGGCACCACTTCTTGGCAGAAAGCACCGGACAGCAAACTGTACAACGTCTTTGAAAGCTTGTTTTATAAGCGAAAAAGCATCCGCAACAGTATGCTCTCCGGCATTGTGCTAGCCATCACGGTAGGAGTTGGTTATCAACAAAATCCCAAGTTCCATATCGGTAGCACGGATGCGCTGAGCATTCTTTCTCGTACCTTCGATATGCTAGGCTGGCCTAGTGCCGACTTTTTACCGGATTCCGAATTTGATCTCAACCAGAGCCAGCTTCCGGAATCCACTCAAAAACTGCTGGCACTCAGCCTGTTTAGTGTGCTTAAATACCTATTCCCCCACAAAGCCGGTCAGGAACAAGCCAATTTGGATCATGGCACGGCAGCCATCAACCAATTGGTAGAAGACCACGCTTCAGACAAGATCTTCTGTGCGATCCGCACCTCCCGTGAGGCGCAGGCCATCTGTAATGGCATTGTTCAAGCCATGCAGGATGAGCTGTCGACTGTTGCTTTTCCAAACGGTACCGTCCTGAATCTGTCGGATTTTTACAACATCCCCAATTTCGAATTGTTGGATCGTTCTAGCAGTGCAGAAATTCTGCGTTGTGATGACAATCATATGATCCGAACCATGGTGCTTGGCAGTAGCGGCAGCGGAAAAAGCCTACTGTGCAGCGCCATTGCGCTGACCTGTCTGGAATCATCTCACCGTCGAAACAGCCGGCTGAGTTCCTATGCAGCGCAATTGGGTTTGGATTCCCACTGCTATCTTCCCCTGCTGATTCGATGCCGAGATATCCACAATCTGCAGGAGATCACCAAGGGTGACGATCTTCTGGAGTTGGCATTGGATCAAATGGTCCATCGAACCCGTAATTCTTGTTATGCATCCTGCCTTTCCCATCTGGAGGATTATCGCAGCGCAGTATTGACATACCTTCGGCAGCGGGCGCGTCATTCTTCGTTGTTGCTCATGGTGGAGGATTTTTCTATTCTCGCCAGTCAATTGGCAGAGGTGTTCTACGAGCGATTGCGCGACCTGTCGCAAAACAAAAATCCCTATATGCACGTGGTGATCACCGCCCAGCGTATGAGTAACGCTTGGATGCATCGATTCTGCGTCTACAATCGGGTGGAGATCGCATCTCTTCCCGGTAATATGGAAGATCAGATCCGACTTCTTGCAAACTGTGGCATCGGTGACGGAGACCTTGTGCAATATCAGCAGCGGATGCATGAGGATCGTTTCCTATCCGAGTTTGTCAGCACACCAGCGCATTTGGTTCGTTTCCTATGTCATAGTTGTGACGATGAATTTGATATGGATCTCATACTGCAACAGACGATCGACGAACAGATGAATATGCACTCCAATGGGGAACACCGTGAATTTCTCACAGCTCTGGCAGTCCTAGTGACTGAGAATAAGATTCTTCGCCATCATGCCATCAATGCCAACCGTCAATCGATTCCGAAAAATATCACCCACAAAGCCGATTTACAGCAGCAGTTCGGAAAAATTGTGGACAACCCGGATGCAGTGTGGCAATATATTCAAGACCAGCGACTGTTGATCACGCTCAGTAGTGGGATCAACAGCTATATGTTCAGCAACCGCTTGTTCTACTGCAGTCTTGCTGCAGATCACTACTTAACTTTATTGGAATCCGACGCCCCTGAGAATTGGTTGGATCGGTTGAATCACATCGTCTCTGCTGACTTTTCGACCATCATCGTGCTTTTGTTGAAGCGACTTTGTCGTTACGAAGACCGTTCCGCTTCCCTCCCCTCCGCCTTTTCTCGCTATAATATCCAGTTGATGGTTCAGGCCGTTACTGCCTATGTGATGATGCAGGAACAGCTTCGGGATCTTTATGAGTGTCTGTGTGCGTTAGACGATATTCTGTTCTGTGAGCAACTTTTCTGTGCCTTCACGGATGACAGAAGGGATTCCCACCGGCTGTGGCTGTGGAGGCTGTTGCAGCGCGTGTATGTAAATGGTTACCATCGTTATCGGGAACTGACCGACGATCCAGATCGGTTGCTGCGGTTGCACGAGCCTATCTTCTGAAACGCAAAAAACCAGTCATCATAGATGACTGGTTTTTTCTATGTAGAGAATATCAACTGCCGTTACAGCAAGAACAAAGGCAGAAGATGATGACGGCAATCTGGATCAGCCCAACAACAATTCCGACGACTACCATCACTGCGGCTGCCGCAAGGCCCAGAAGCGCAACGATCAGCGGTGGGATCGCAAACACCACCAATGATAACAACAGCCATGGAATGGCATTATTGGCGTGTGTATATTTATCCTCACAAAGATGCGCCAAGATCACCGCACTGATCACGCCGATAATCGACATCGCAATGGTGCAGAAAATGGGTGTGAATTCGATATCAAAGGCATCGGTGAGGACCCCGCTGGCCTGCTCGCCAAAGAGGAAGCCACTGGCGATACCAAACAGAATCATCACCAAATACAGCATCGTTGCTGTGCGACGTACCTTCTTCGGAGGCGTGTAAGCCGTGCTTCGAGTGGTGGATGCCTGCGTGGATCTGGGGGTATAGTTCGGATTAGGCAGGGACTGCGGCGTGTAGTTCGGGTTAGGCAGGGACTTCGGCGTATTGTTTTGAGTGGATCTGGTAGTGGGAACCGGCTTCGGAGGCGGCGTCACGATCTTATCCAGACGACACCATGGGCAAGAGAAATTCCGAACAGAATACACATGTCGTTTATTGGTTGCACACGAACGGAGCGCAGGATTCGGCTCTGCCTTAGCCAGTACCAGTAGCGTGTTGACCCATTCCTGTGCCGTAGCACGGTTGGTGCGCTTGCTCATAGCCGTAACCGCAGTATAGTCGAAGGTCTTGCGGAACAGATCCTCCACTTCCTTTGGCATCATATCCAAAGTGGGAGATTTATCGCGAACTTTTTTGTTGGGCAGGTTGCGCACATAGGCGCACTCGCCGTTGATGATCGCCCGGTTGCCGGGGATCTGGCTCAAGGAAGCATTGGTGGTGATCACACCGCCGAAGGGGTCATTATTGTCCATCAACAGGCGGAAAATATGGATCGCCAAAGAGAAGTTATCGCTTTCCTTGGTGAACGTACCGTTCGACAACTTACCCACAGTCTGCAGTTCCGGTGCCAGCATCTCTTCAAGGCCCACCACGCAGGGGAAATGTTCGCCGGTTCTGGGGTCACGAATGTCGAAAGAGTCACAGTCGATGAGGATCACTGTACTGGTTTTCGTATCCACTGCAATATTATTTTGGTTCAAGTCGCCGATCACAATGCCGTTCTGGTGCAGATAGTTGACGACCCACGCCAGATTGTATGCAAATTGAACGGAATATTTCCAAGTATAATTGGGATACTCCCGCTCTCGGACAGAGCCCTTGCCGCTGCGGTAAATGTCAAAGATCTTATATTTGGCGGTCAGCTTGGGCATGATAAAGCCCACCATCGTGCCGTTTTCATACAAAATATCCTGAGGCCATGCCAGACGCAACGTACCGTCCACGATCGCTTTGATATTCATGGACAGCATCGCTTTCAGCTTGCGCTCCAGCGTATTTCTGTCTGCTGTGGTTTTGAACCGATCCGGTTTATAGATTTTTGCAACATGGGCGCTGTCGCCAACAAGGTCATAAACAATACCTTCGCCGCCAACACCAAGTTGCTGTCCAAGTGTGTAGCGTTTGCTACTTTGGACACCCCGATAGGTCGCCATAGGAATCACCTCTCTCTTTTATTTGCCGATATTATTCAATTTACCTGTTTTGCTGTGCCGTGTATGCAGAAGGCAGCAATGTCCTTCTTCTTAGCCAAACAAGCCTTTCAGCCGATCACGTCCACTGGTTTTGGATGTAGTAGTGGAGCAGAACGGACACGTCTTGTGGTGCAGAGGATAAACATGGTGGGAATTGCGCCTGCAGGTCTGCAGATTGTGGTTCGGTTCCTGCTGTGCATACTTCAACAGCAGGCGACACCATTCTTCCGCCGTAGTGCGAGAACGGATCTTACGCATCGAGGTAAGCTGGGTATAGTTGAACGTATTGTCAAAGGCCTGCACCAGATCATCCGGCAAGAAACTGATTTGCGGTGCCCAATCCGGCACGACTTTATTGGGTAGATGCCGGAAAAACGGCGCCTCACCGTTGACAATGGCCTGATTGGCAGGGATCGCTGACTGGGACTGGACATTTCTGCCCACCAACTGATAGCAGAAAGGATCTGCATTGTTCATCAGCAGGCGGAACAAATGGATCGCCAAAGAAAAATCGTCGCTTTCCTTGGTGAAAGTGCCGTTGGACAGATTGCCAACAGTTTGCAGCTCCGGTGCCAGCAATTCCGGCATACCAACCTCACATTTGAAATGGCGACCGGTCTTGCGGTCTCGGATATCAAAGGAATCACAGTCAATGAAGATCACTTCTCCGGCCGGACCAACCATGATATTATTCATGTTCATATCGCCGACCACAATGCCGTTCATATGCAGATACCATACCAACCACGACAAATTATAGGCATACTGCACTGAGTATTTCCAAGTATAATCCGGAAAGATCCGCGTCCGGTCATCTCTGGTCACTTCGTAAATTTTGTAAGGAAGGGACACCAAAGGCATCACATAGCCTACAAATTTACCGTTTTCAAACAGAATATCTTCCGGCCAAGCAATGCGTAACATTTGATCCACAACCGGTTTGATGCGCATGGTAAAAATCATGGATTCCAATTTCTCATGAAGTTCCTGACGTGCGGCCTCCGTCTTAAATTTCTTTTGCGGATCGTAGATCTTTGCGACACGGGTTGTCTCTCCGAGGATGCGATATACGGATCCTTCACCACCAACACCCAGAGGTTTATCCTCCAGAATATATGTACTTCTTCTACGGCCGGTATATGTTTTCATTCTCGGCTTTCCTCCTGTGTGATTCTCGGGTGGTGTATTATGCGCGTCTGGAAATAAACATACAAATAATGATCAAAACGATCAGGATGACCAGCAAAATGTTGCTCAACGCATCCAGTTTCTCTTCACGACGACCCTGACGATCCATATCCTGGTCATCGATACGCCTGCGTTGACGATGGGCTTTCTTCGGTGGACGCTGCGAATCATCCGGACGTGTCGCCTGCGACTGTACGGAAGTTTCTGCGCAGACCTGCTCTTGCGGCTCTAGCGGCTGAAGAGGTACTACAGGCTCAGGTGGCAGAAGAATATCAGGCTCTTCTTCCGTACCGGTTTGCGTCGGGACAACCGGATCAACCGATGCCTCCGTCTTCACGGCAGGTTGCTGTGCAGGTTCCTCCTTGCGAGAATCCGGATACAGCGCAGCATAGATCTTAGCCTCGTAGGCACTACTCTGGGCATTCCATTCTTCCAGATCAAACTGCGGCAGACAGGCGGCAATTTTCTTCTGATTCATCACTGCTACAATGGTCAGATCATCCGTAACTGCCTGACGATACTGCTGACCGGCCATATAGTCATAAAACCCTTGACACAACTGTTGCGCATCATCCTTAGATTGGATGGAAGCAGCAAATGCCGGCTCGATGAAGGGATAATAGACCCGATTGTTCTCGGCAGGACTGCGAACAAAAGCATCCAAAACACCGTCGGTTGCCATCACAAAGCCCACCGCTTTGGGCACCTTGCCAAACTGCCATGTAGCAGTACTTTGTAGCGGATACACACTGCTCGCCTCTGTCCCTTTGTGGCGAGAGCTGGCCAATTCCAGCGCACCACTTTCCGTCAAGACAACAATGCCATCATCACCGGCATGGGCAAAATACAATGTTTCGCCATCGTAAACCGTGACTGTTAAAGTCGATTGATAGGAATAGAGCAGTTGTTGGTCCTTCTGCGCGGTTGCTTCCACAGCATCGTAGGCAACCTGCATAGCACTGCGCAGCAATGCGCCCATGAATCCATCATTCAAAGGTGCTGCTCCAAATTCTTTCAATTTTTCCAGCAGATAGGCCACCACTGCGTGTACCGCTGCATAGGCACCACAATCAGAAAGTTGGCAGCTTCCGACACCATCGGCAATCGCAAAAACAAATCTGCCATTCTCTTGATCATGACCATAGTGACACCGATCCTGACAAGGAATCTCATAGCGGACGTGGTATTCGCCCATTTGAGAAAATCCAAAGTAAGCAATATTTTGCTCAAACCCACTAAAGGGCGGCTCAACAGCAGGCGCAACTGGGATTTGGAATTCTTCTTCCGATTCCGAAACAGGAGTCGTTACCTCTTCGGTGGGGGTAATGACATCCGCATCCAGTTGAGGATGTTCAGTCCAATTTTCATGTTGATTCACGCAAAACAACCCCTTTCGTTTCGCATAAAGTTAACGCAGAGTCCGGTACGGACCCAGACTCTGCGTTCTTTGGTTAGGCTTCGTTCGTCGGAATTAGATGCCGACAGTAATGGTGCTGGGCACAGGAGGCAACTGGACCTCGCTGGCAACGTTAGGATCGGAGTTGCTGACTGCAGCAATGGAAGCACTCAGCCACACGAAAGACTCCTTAAAGTTGCTAGCAGAAGCCTTCAGAACGATCTTTGCAGCGGTGCTGCTGGGATAGTAGCTCTGCAGCTTGGCAGTGTCGGCGTACTCACCGATACCCATGGGCATGAACACACACTTCTTGCCCTCGATAGCAGCCTGCAGACGGGTACGAGCAGCACTCTCTCTGGAAGTGTCGGTGGGAGCGCCATCGGTCAGCAAGAACATCCAAGGTCTGTAGTAAGACACGCCGTTGGCGCGATACTCTGCCTTACGAGCCTCGATGGCATCCAAGCCGGCTTCGATGGCCTCATTCAGAGCGGTCAGACCGCTGGCAGACAGGGAGGGAGCCTCATACTCAGAAGCGGGACGGAAGCTCATTTCCGTCTGGACGGAGCTATTGAAAGAGATCACGCAGACCTCAGCACGGCCCAAAGCCAAAGAATCTTCCTGCAGGGCGTTGCCAAACTCCACCAGACCCTGATTCAGTTCATTGATGGGGGCACCGGACATGGACCCGGAGGTATCCACCAACAGGACAACGGGAACGTGACGCTCGCCGGGATTGACGACGGGCAACGGATCTTGGTTAAAATGTACGGGCATAGAACAACTTCCTTTCATTATTCATTGGTGTTTTGCTTTATGGCTATATTGTAAACGAATTTTGACGAAAAGTACAGCCCCGAAATCACGAAAGTTGACAAAATTTTGAAAAATCTTAAAATTTTCTCTTATTTCCATCCTTCGGAACGATTGGAGATGATCACCGCAGTAACATAATGGCGTCGCAGTACACAACCATCTAGGCTTACGTCGATTCTTGCGTTAACTACGCAAGAAGTTCCTTCACCGCCAGATATGGATGTTCCAATGGACTCCATCTTTCAAGGTGATCACCATCATACGACGATCTGAGAAGAATGTACCATCTCAGAGATCCGAGAGTTGACAGCTTCAGCCTGCTTATTCTGATTTTTGTGAACTGCCGCCAGAATCTGCACTGTCTTGCGGCATTTATTGGTCAGGGTATTTGGATTCTTAGCCTTGTGCTTCATACTGATGACAGCTCCTTTCATTTTTGGCTGGGTGATACCACCCAACATAGTGTCGAACGGTATCGCTTGTAATCCATTAAATGTCGATCGTAATTACGGTCACTTCCTTCGGAACCTTCGGAAGCTGTACCTGACTGATCACGGCGGGGTTAGAATTGGAGATAACACAAGCGCTGTTGCTCAGCCACGCAAAGGCATTACGGAAATTGGTCTCATCCGCCTTCAGCACCACTTTGTTGGGCGCACTGGCGGGATAGTAGCTCACCAATGCCTCTACATCGGCATAATCCCCAATACCCATGGGAATATAGCTGACCTTCCTCATTTCAACGGCACGTTGCAGGCGGCTACGGGCCTCGAATTCATAATTGTTGTCAGTCGCCGCACCATCGGTGAGCAGAAAAAGCAGCGGACGCATATAGCGGATGCCGTTGCGTCTATACAGCAACTTACGCTCATCGATCACATCCAAAGCCACCTCAATGGCTTCATTCATGGAAGTCAGTCCATCCGCATCTAGCACAGGAGCCTGATACTCGGTAACGGGACGGAATCCCAGTTCTGTCTGAACCGTACTGTTGAAAGAAATCACAGTCACATCGACACGCCCCTTCGCCAGAGAATCAGCCATCAATGTCTGGCCGAAGGTCACCAGGCCCTGATTCAACTCATGGATAGGGGCGCCATTCATCGAGGCGGAGGTATCCACCAGCAGCACCACCGGCAGATGATATTCCCCTTCCGTGATGGGCTGCATTACATCGGAAAGATTGGCAATCGGCATTGATAACATCCTTTCTGTTTTTTATATTTTGCTGGAGATTTCTTTTGCTTACACCCAGATTATCGCATATTTGTGCAGAGTAGTACACAGGAAGAAAACGCAAAGTTGACATTTTTTCCACTGTTTCTTACAAATCCAACTTTCCCGGTTTTCTCGATGAAGTATTTAGATTCTCGATTATTTCGCTCATTTTTCATGCCGACTCCTTTCCTGCGCCGTTATTTCCATAATGAGCGATGCGTTTTGTGCAGTCAAGTTTTGTCAGAAATTCTATGTACAAATCGGACAATCCGCACTTTTGAAAAGTTGTTGTCTTCAAAGAAAAAAGTTGGAGTCAGGCAAGCCCCCGACTCCAACGGTATTTATAGATACTTTCTTATATTTCGATCGTCCAACGATTACGGTAACTTTCACCGGGCTGTAGCTTAAGCAGATCCTCCTGCTCTTCCAACACCGTGATGGTATCTTCCTTTGCCGGCAAAGAACACCACGGCTCAATACAGACATAGGGCGCATCCGTTCTCGGCCAGTGCCACAGGCCCAGATACCCCATATCAGGATAGGTCACCGTAACACGATGGGGATCATCTTCGGTTTCCAACGTCACCTGTCTTGCCATATCCGTTAACACGATGGCATCTTCATCAAACAGATCGTGACGAAGCTTCAATTCCTGTCCATTGTGCAGCGGGTAAGGATACTGCTCTCCCGTGATGAAGCACTCCTCGTTAAAACCCACACGTTTGGCTTCACAAGGCTGCGCAAATCGGAGCTGATACTCATCAAAAGACTTCCCATGCACCAGCGGCACATTGAAGCCCGGGTGACCGCCCAGTCCAAAGTACATGATCCGCTCATCCCGGTTATCTACCTCAAAGATAACAACCAACATATTCTCTTGCAATTCATAAATCACTCGGAAGGCAAAATGCCGAGGATACTGTTGATAGGTTTCATCATTGTCCGTCAATTCCAATACCATACGTGTACCATCATTGGAAAGCAATCGGAAATTCTGATACAAGGCAACGCCATGGATCTGCATCTGATACAACTGCCCATCCAGATAGTAGCAACCCTGCGTCAAACGGGCAACATAAGGGAAAATATTCAGCGCCCGATCCGCCCAGTATTTTGGATCGCCCTGCCAGAGATACTCCACGCCGTCCGCTCCCAAAATGGACTGCAACTCTGCGCCCTTCTGAGCAACCGTCACCTTCATATGAGAATTCTGAATCGTATACATCGATATCCGCTCCTTTTTCTGCACAGCAACACAATTATGTGATATCGCTCTGCGCTACCATGCCGCTTTTCTTAATTATACCAAAAGATGGTGCATTATGCAACGCCAAATTCCTTTGGAGTTTACAGTTCAATCAATATGCCGATGCCTATTGCGGGCCCTTTCTGGACATCTACGGACAACAGTATGTACCGAAGGAAGCGTTGTGAATCGTTGTAGCAGTCCAATTATTTCTTATAAACGAGGGTGCTGCCGTAGATGGCAGCACCCTTTTCATTATTGATATTGGTCGTCAAAATCGCTATAGCGACTATTGCGCTGGGTAGATCCGTTGGAATTTGTCTGGCTGTTTTTACGCTTAATAAACACGACCGCCAACACCACAATCGCCAGGATCACTAGAATGCCAATCAGTATTCCTTGAGAGCTGATGCCTGCAAAGGATGCGCTCGTCGAACCGAAGACCTCGTCCATCTGCTCCACCACAATGACAACCGGGATTCCCGTCTGTGCAGTAAATGCCAGCAACGCATCCTCCACTGTAGTATGCGTCATTTCCATATCTGTATGATTGGTCAGGTGAGAAACCACAGCATCGGAACGATCCTCATTGCAACTATAACTGCTCTCCAATTCCAGATCCTGTACCTTTTGGGTCATCTGCTGCATCACCTGCGCCAAATCGGAGTCCAAAGAATACTTATAGTTGGATGCATTGATACACGCATCCATTGCTTGACCCAGCTCGGTATCGTTGCCACCAAACATCCAATCGATGTCTGTAACGATATGATCTCCCACCCAAGCGATATAGTAATACTCGTAATAGTCTTCGCTGGTCAGGATAACGAGCAGAATATTGTCCTCATAAGCCGCACAGTTGCCGAATTCTGCGCGATATTGGGCGTCGGCATAATCCTGAAACACTTCTTCATCGTAACCATTGTTGATCATCACATTTGCACCGTTGCACATCGTCAGTAACAATGCGACAACAAGGAAAATCGGAAGCAGGATCAGGCCCATCAAATTGCTCAGGCAACCTCCACCGCCATAATGGCGCGGTCTGTGCCAACCCCAGCCACCCATCGGCGGAGGACGATGCCCTCCGGGTCTGGGCCCACCAAAACTTCCACCGCGGCCACCACCGCCAAAACTTCCACCGCGGCCACCACCGCCACCGCGACTACCACCTCCGGGTCCTGGCATATGCATTACCTCCAAAACAGAATTATTCCCAATCGCTGAGCAACACCTGCTCAGACTCAAACCAATCTCGGGTCAGGTCCAAAACCATATCCCAAGCCCCCTCTTCCAGAAAACGATGGCTGGTGCCGGGAATAATCACCAACTTCGAGTATTCATTGAGGGTACGAAATCGACGGATATCCTCTATGCGGATATAATCATCCTCTTCGCCATGGAGAATCAGCATCGGTATTGTAAACTCCGTCAGCGCAGGATTGATCCGCAATTCTTCGTACAATTCGTATGTGACATCAAAAGGCGGATTTGTTGGAATAGTAACCTTTTGCATGACCTTAAAAGTTTCTCTTGTGCGCTGCAACATAGCTAGCAACGTATCTGCCATCAGAAGCGACGGAGTCTGCACCACGAGCTTGATCCGCCCCGGCAGTTCCATCAAATCCTGTAACGTCAGCAACGTCACATAAGCGCCAAAGCCGGTGGCGAAAATACATAGATCCTCCACCTCGGGATAGCGCTTCTTTGCATAAATAGCCACCTGCCGCAAGGTTTCCATACATCCACCCAAGGTCAGCTCCCGACAGGGATTTTGCCCATGGGCGGGAAAATCAAAACGTAGCACAGCGCTACCAAAGAGACTCATTTCCTCGGCAATGCCTTCTTGGATCTCATCTCGGGAGCTTCCGCCAAATCCATGCACCCCAAGCACAACGCGGCGCACCGATCCGGACAACGGTTCATTGCGTATACAGGGGATGATCATATTTACATCAGCAGGGGAAAGCGAAAAGCACACGTCCACGCCGGTCACCTTTTCTCTCTTTTGATGGGGAATATTTTAGCATATTCTTCCAATATTTTCAACTGTTTTTCTGCTGTCCGTAAAATTTGTTGCAATTGCAGAGACTTTTGATATAATATATGCATCCATTCGATAAAGGAGAGATATGATGAAAAAGGGTTTGAAAATTGCCTTGTGGATCGCATTGGCGGTTTTTGTGCTGCTTGTTGCTGTTCTTACAGGGCTTTGGATCCATTCCCAGACCTATGCCGTAGCGGACCAGCCGGATACGATCCAATCCACCTCAGGTCTGGTGCAGGCGCACGGCCGCAGTCTTTATGACGCCGCTGGTAACGAATTGCATTTGATCGGTGTCAACGCCGGACAGATCCTACTGCAAGAGGGTTGGATGAGCCCCTTTGCATTGGAGCCTCTGAAAAATGAAGACGGTAGCTATGTCAAGGATGGGGACGGTAATATCCAGTATCCCGAGTTCACTGAGGAAGAATTCCGATCCGGTTTGGCTTCTAACCCCAATCTGCAGGGGTATGATATCGATGAATTGATGCGCTATTATTGGGATTGCTTCTTTACGGAGGAGGATTTCCGGATCATCAAGGAGGATCTCGGACTGAATACCATTCGGCTTCCCTTCTACTGGCGAAATATCCTCAATGATGATCTGACTCTCAAGAGCGAAGAAGAAGCATTTGATTATTTGGACTGGTTTGTTTCCATGGCTGCCAAGTATGAGCTTTACATCGTGTTGGATCTGCATGGTGTTCCCGGCAGTCAGAATGGCTATGAACACTCCGGTACTGACAATGTAGGCCACGCAGATTTCTGGACCAATGAAGAGTATGTCCATGCGGTGGTACAGTTGTGGGATTTCGTTTCCCGGCATTATACGCAAACACAGCCTGAGTTAGGCAAATGGATCGCTACTTACGACCTACTCAATGAGCCGACTTATAAGTACGGCGGCTCCACAACGAAGGAATGCTGGGATATCTTTGACCGGATCTATGATACCATTCGGGACAATGGCGATGCCCACGTCATCACGATGGAGGGCTGTTGGGATTTCTCCACCCTGCCCGATCCGGCGGATTACAACTGGGAAAATGTACAGTATGAATATCACTGGTACAACTGGTGGTCGGATATTCTCAGTTATGATCTACTGATCGCCTACCACGATTCTATGAATATCGGTCGGGATTATGATGTGCCTGTCCTCATCGGCGAATTTACCTGCTTTGAAGATCGGGACGCATGGTCGCAGATGCTCAGCGAATTCGATAGTCGCAATTATAACTGGACTATTTGGAACTATAAATCAACCGTGACCGGCTGGTGGACAACCTCTTGGGGTGTGTATACCTGCCAGTTGAAAGCCATTACCGAGAACGAAGACCGCAAGTGCAATGTTGCCACCTGCACCTACGAAGAATTCATCGCTACCTGCGAAAAAACTCGCACCGAAAACTGTGTCGCATCCACACTATACGAAGTGTTGCAGGCATACAAGAACAGCAACTGATCACCATGCGCCCGCCAGAACGGTGGGCGCATTTTTTAATTGGTGAAAAATGACAGTGTGAAACGGAAAAAAATGTCATAAATTGTCTTTTCACCAAATTGACGATTTTCCCCGGTTGTGATATAATGGCGAAGTAATTGAGTGGCCCTTATGACTGACGGATTAGTGGAATTAACCACACGGAGTAAGGCACCCACGCAAGCCGACCGTCTGGGCACACTTATCCGCTTTGGGTGAGTGCGCCCTTTTTTGATTGGAGGTAGAATTAGCATGAAGAAAGTAGCCATCATCATGGGTTCCGACAGCGACCTGCCCATCGTGCAGAAAGCTGCCGATACCTTGCGTAGCTTTGACGTCCCCTATGAAATGCACATTTTTTCCGCTCACCGTACCCCCGTGCAGGCTCGTGACTTTTCTGTGAATGCCCGGCACAATGGTTTTGGTGTTATGATCGCTGCAGCCGGCATGGCTGCTCATTTGGCTGGTGTCATTGCCGCCAATACCACCCTACCTGTCATTGGTATCCCCCTGCGTTCCACTGTCTTTTCCAACGGCATTGACGCACTTCTTTCCACCGTACAGATGCCCTCCGGTATTCCCGTGGCCACAGTCGCAGTGGATGGTGCTGTCAATGCCGCTTTGCTTGCCATCGAGATTTTAGCCATCACAGATGAAATCTTGGCCCAAAAATTGGATGAAAAGCGCTCCGCCGACGCCGCAAAAGTGCTACAAAAAGACGCTGCACTCCAACAATTATAAAATATCATTCACAATTGAGAAAGAGGTATCATTATGCAACTCGTATACACCGGCAAAACCAAAAATGTTTATGCTCTTGAAAACGGCAACTACCTGCTTAAATTCAAGGATGACTGCACCGGCAAGGATGGCGTATTTGATCCCGGTGAAAATTCCGTTGGGTTGACCATCGAGGGCGTGGGTGACGTCAACCTACGTATGTCGATCTATTTCTTCGAAAAGATCAATGCCGCAGGCATTTTGACCCACTATGTTTCCGCCAATCTGGATGATACAACTATGGAAGTGCTACCCGGCAAAGTCTTCGGCAAAGGTTTGGAAGTGATTTGCCGGTATAAAGCGGTGGGTTCCTTCTATCGTCGTTACAGCGACTACTGCGAGTTGGGTCAGGATCTGCCTGCTTATGTAGAGACCACCTTCAAAAACGATGCCCTTGGAGATCCGTTGGTCACTAAAGACGGTTTGGTGGATCTGGGTGTCATGACGGCGCAGCAATATGACGACCTGAAAGCAATGACGCAAGCCATCACCAAAATCGTTGCCGATGACCTGAAAGTCAAGGGTTTGGAGCTGTACGACATCAAATTTGAATTCGGTTACGATGCCCAAGGTCGCGTGATGCTCATCGATGAGATCGCCTCCGGCAATATGCGGGTCTACAAGGACGGACAGTATATCGATCCCATGACCCTGAACGCATTGTTCTTCGCCTGATTCATACCGACAAGGAGGATAACGCCAATGGGTGGTTTCTTCGGAGTTGTTTCCCTCAAAGATTGTGTTTACGATGTTTTCTTTGGTACGGATTATCATTCTCACTTAGGTACCCGTCGCGGTGGCATGATCCTATATGATCGGGAAAAAGGTTTCACCCGGCAGATCCATAACATCGAAAACACCCCATTCCGAACCAAATTTGAGTCGGATCTTCCCAAATTCCGCGGTCACGCAGGCATCGGTTGTATATCAGATACGGATCCTCAGCCCCTGTTGGTTCGTAGTCATCTGGGTTTATTTGCTATTGCCACCATCGGCTTAGTCAATAATGCCGAATCTCTGGTGGAAAAAACCTTTAGTGGCACCGGCCATCAGTTTATGGCTATGTCCTCAGGCAAAGTCAATTCCACCGAATTGATCGCAGCGCTCATTAATCGATGTAGCAATTTGGTGGATGGCATTCGCTATGCCCAGTCTGTGATTGACGGTTCCTGCTCAATCTTGATCCTGAATCAGGATGGTATCATCGCCGCCCGGGATAAAATGGGTCGTATTCCTGTGCTAGTGGGCCACAATTCAGTTGGCTATTGCGTGTCTTTTGAATCTTTCGCCTATCACAAGCTGGGTTACAACGACCATTACGAGCTAGGGCCCGGTGAGATCCTTCTAATCACCGATTCAGAGGTTCGGCAGTTATCCGCTCCCGGCGACAAAATGCGCATCTGCGCCTTCCTGTGGACCTATTACGGTTATCCCAATTCTAATTACGAAGGCCGCAACGTGGAAGTCATGCGCAACCGAAACGGCGAGATCATGGCTCGTGACGAAGCGCTTTTCGGCACGATGCCTGAAGTGGATTATATTGCCGGTGTGCCGGATTCCGGTGTACCTCATGCCATCGGTTATGCCAACCAATCCAAGATTCCCTTTGCCCGTCCCTTTGTAAAGTATACCCCCACTTGGGCTCGTTCCTTCCTGCCCAGTAATCAGCAAATGCGTAATCTTGTAGCGGAAATGAAACAGATCCCCGTTCCGGAACTCATCGAGGGTAAAAAGCTACTGTTTGTAGATGATAGCATCGTCCGCGGCACACAGCTACATGAAACCGTTCAATTTCTCTACGCCAGCGGTGCAACGGAAGTGCATATGCGCTCGGCTTGCCCCCCGATTATGTATGGTTGCAAATATTTGAATTTCTCCAGTAGCAACTCGGAGATGGAACTTCTTGCCCGGAGAATGGTTCAGGCTTTGGAGGGTGACGAGGGGCAAAAACACCTAGCGGAATATGCTGATCGGTCTACGGAGCGTGGTCAGAAGTTGTTGGCTGCCATCTGTCGGGAATTTGGGTTTGATTCGTTGGGCTATCAAAGTCTGGACGGGATCCTCGAAGCCATTGGTTTGGATCGAGATCAAGTCTGTACCTACTGCTGGACCGGTCAAGAATAATGATAAGGAGCTTACATACATGGATCATAAAAACTCTCAGTCTGCCAGCTATGCCGCCGCAGGTGTAGATATTGTGGCAGGTTATCGCAGCGTTGAACTGATGAAAAAGCACATCGCTCGGACACGTAACGATGGCTGTTTGGACGATGTCGGCGGCTTTGGTGGCTGTTTTGGTCTGAATATTGCCGGTATGGAAGAGCCTGTTCTGGTCTCCGGAACCGATGGTTGCGGCACCAAAGTTAAGCTTGCAATTTTAATGAACAAACATGACACCATTGGCATCGATGCAGTAGCTATGTGCGTCAACGACATCATTTGCTGCGGTGCAAAGCCTCTGTTTTTTCTGGACTATATTGCCTGCGGCAAGAATTATCCCGAAAAGATCGCTTCCATTGTTTCCGGTGTAGCGGAAGGTTGCGTGCAGTCCGGAGCCGCACTCATTGGCGGTGAAACGGCCGAACATCCCGGCATGATGCCGGTAGAGGATTACGATCTAGCTGGCTTTGCCGTCGGTATTGTCGACAAGAAAAAGATTTTGGACAATTCCCGGATGTGTGAAGGCGATGTTGTCATTGCTCTGGCCTCCTCCGGCATCCACTCCAATGGTTTTTCACTGTGTCGAAAGGTATTTCATATCGACAGCAATCCCGCTTCCTTGTATGTGCCCTGCGACGCTCTGGGCGGAGCGTCGATCGCCGAAACATTACTGACGCCCACAAAGATCTATGTAAAGCCCGTTTTGTCCCTTTTGGAGCAGGTCGACGTAAAAGGCATTTCTCATATTACCGGCGGCGGTTTCTATGAAAACATCCCCCGTTCCATCCCCGACGGTCTGTGTGCAAAAATCGATAAATCTGCCATACGGGTGCTGCCCATTTTCCATTTGATCGCCGATACCGGCAACATCCCAGAACGGGATATGTACAATACATATAACATGGGCGTTGGCATGAGTATCATCGTTCCCGCAACGCAAGTGGAAACCGCACTGCAGATTCTCGCAAGCTGTGGTGCAGAGGCCTATGTCATCGGCACGATCATCGCCGGCGAAGAAAAGGTGATTTTGGAATGAAGCGGATCGCAGTATTGGTTTCCGGCGGTGGCACCAACTTGCAGGCGCTTATCGACGCACAGGGTTCTGTGCTGTTGAGTGGGAAGATTGTACTGGTCATTGCCAATAACGCCGGTGCTTACGCTTTGGAGCGTGCCAAGAAAGCCGGTATCTCCACTGCGGTTGTTCTAAAAAAGCAACTGGGCTCACAGGAGGCATTCGAAAACAGGCTGGTAGAAATTCTACAGGCAAACAACATTGATTTGATTATTCTGGCAGGGTTTATGACTATCCTAACCAAGAATTTTACATCCCGTTACCCCAACCGAATCCTAAACGTCCACCCCAGCTTGATTCCCAGTTTCTGCGGTACTGGCTTCTACGGGTTGCGGGTTCATGAAGAAGCCCTGAAATACGGGGTAAAAGTCACCGGTGCAACCGTACATTTCGTCAATGAGATCCCCGACGGCGGCCAGATCATCGCCCAAAAAGCAGTCGCGATTGAAGAAGGCGACACCCCTGAGATCCTACAGCGTCGGGTCATGGAGCAGGCAGAATGGATCCTTCTTCCGCAGGCTACAGAAAAGGTCTGCTCTGAACTATGAGATCCTTGCGTTAAACAAACGATGCATAAAATTGGAGGAAAACCAATGGACATCTATGAAATCGGCAATTTGGAAGAAAAATTGGCCAATAACACCTACCCCGGCCGTGGCATCGTGCTGGGCATCACACCCGACGGCAAAACTTCCGTGACGGCCTATTTTATTATGGGTCGGTCTGTCAATTCCCGCAACCGAATCTTCGTCGAAGAGCCTGATGGCATCCGCACCGAGGCCCACGACCCCTCTTTGATGAAAGACCCCCATCTGATCATCTATCACCCCGTCCGTGAGGTGGGGCAGGATCTCATCGTCACCAACGGTGACCAGACTGACACCATCCGACAGTTTCTTTCCAACGGTGAAAGCTGGGAAGATGCCCTGCGTACCCGGTGCTTCGAAGACGATGCCCCCAACTGGACACCTCGCATCTGCGGTCTGCTGACGCGAGATGGCTCTTACAAGATGTCGATCCTGAAAGCTGCCGATCCCGAAGGCAAAGCCTGCACCCGATTCTTCTGGGAGTATCCTGCGACTGCCGGTGTAGGACACTTCCTGCACACCTATGTCTGTGACGGCAATCCGGTCATTCCTACCTTCCAGGGTGAACCGGAACGAGTCGCCATTTCTCAGGACATCGACGCCTTTACCAAGGCGCTGTGGGAAAACCTCAACGAAAACAATAAGATCTCTCTGTTCGTCCGCTACACCAATTTGGAGACCCGGCAATACGAGCAGAGGATCATCAATAAACACAACTAATCACCAGCGGCCTAAAAGTCTCCCTTTGTACGGGGGCTACGGGCAGCTTTGCCACCAACAACAAATACGGAGGTCTTTCCAATGAAATACTTCGAACTAAAATATGGCTGTAATCCCAATCAGAAGCCGGCATCGATCTATATGGCAGACGGCAGTGCGCTACCGATCACCATTCTCAACGGTCGTCCCGGCTATATCAATCTTCTGGATGCTTTCAATTCATGGCAGTTAGTGCGAGAACTGAAGGAAGCCACCGCAATGCCCTGTGCCACATCCTTTAAGCACGTTTCCCCCACCTCGGCTGCTGTGGGTAAACCCCTAAGTGAAGCGCTGAAGAAAGCCTGCTTTGTAGACGATGTGGAAGGATTGGACGAAAACCCGCTGGCTTGTGCTTATGCCCGTGCACGTGGCACTGATCGGATGTGCTCCTTCGGAGACTGGGTTGCACTGTCCGATGTGTGCGATGCCATGACCGCATCCCTCATTGCCCGTGAAGTTTCAGACGGTGTGATCGCTCCGGGTTATACTGACGATGCCTTGGCGATCCTGCGTGCCAAACGCAAGGGCAACTACAACGTCGTTGCGATCGATCCGGACTATGTTCCCGCTCCTCAAGAAACCAAGCAAGTCTTCGGCATCACCTTTGAACAGGGTCGGAATAATTTCAAAATCGGCAGCCATCTTTTGGAAAACATCGTCACCTCCAACAAAGAACTGCCCGACAGTGCGAAAGTCGACCTCATCGTAGCGCTGATCACCCTGAAATATACCCAGAGCAACTCGGTCTGCTTTGCGGTGGACGGTCAGGCCATCGGGGTAGGAGCCGGACAGCAGAGCCGTATCCACTGCACCCGGCTGGCTGGTACAAAGGCGGATACATGGTTCCTGCGGCAGCATCCGAAGACCCTTTCTCTGCCTTTCCGTGCTGACTTGGGTCGGCCCAACCGGGATAATGTCATCGACGGATATATCAATGGTAATGAAGAGGATGTCTGTGCCGACGGCATCTGGCAGATTTATTTCACTCACCGTCCTGAGCCTTTGACTGCCGAGGAAAAGCAGGCTTGGTTGTCTTCTCGTGATGGTGTGGCATTGGGCAGTGATGCCTTTTTCCCATTCTCCGACAACATTAAACGGGCGTTTGCCTCCGGCGTAAAATATATTGCCGAGCCCGGCGGCTCGATTCGGGATGATCTGGTTATTGCCGAGTGCGATAAGCATGGCATTGTCATGGCCTTTACTGGGATGCGGCTGTTCCATCACTAAGCCTTTCTAAGGAGGATAACATGAGACTGCCAATTCCCGATGAATTGATTGATTTGTCCTTATCGCTGGGACAGCACCTAAAAAATGCCTATCATCTGATTGAAATGAACTTCGGTTGGACTCGCTCGAGGATCATTCTGGCCACCGGTTTTTCGCTTATAGAAAATTTTCAAAAAGCCGTCACTCCTGAGGATCCTGAAAACCGCGTAGCGATCGTTGCCCATTTGAACGGAGCATATCATGATTGTAGCAAGCTTATCCATCACTTGGATCACCTGCTGCTCGAAGACGATCTGCCAACCAAAAAGAAACGTGTATTGAAGGAAGAATGTCAAGCCATGCAGGAGGGAATTGTTTCCATTCTTCTGGCTGCCGGAGAACCACATCCCGGCAAAGAAGTCCAACCGCAAGATTAATGGAGGCGCATATGAAAGTATTGGTTGTCGGCGGTGGTGGCCGCGAACACGCCATCATCCGCTCTTTGAAAAAAAATCCTGCAGTTGAAACCATTTACGCTCTGCCCGGTAACGGCGGCATCGCTACTGATGCTGTGTGCGTGTCCATCGGCGCAACGGAAATTGCCAAAATTGTAGATTTTTCCGTCAATCACGCCATTGATTATGCCGTTGTGGCACCGGACGATCCTCTGGTTCTCGGTTGCGTCGATGCACTAAACGAAGCCGGTATCCCCTGCTTTGGACCTACCGCAAACGCTGCCATTATTGAAGGCAGCAAAGCATTCTCCAAACAACTGATGAAGAAATACGGCATTCCTACTGCCGCCTATGAAATTTTCACCAACTTGGAAGCTGCCCTTGCTTATCTGCAGACCGCTCCCCTCCCCACCGTGATCAAAGCTGACGGTCTTGCTTTGGGCAAAGGCGTGATCATCGCCCAAACTTTGGAGGAAGCCACAGCAGCCGTCACAGATATGATGGCAAATGCCAAATTTGGAGCCTCCGGTTCAACGGTGGTCATTGAGGAATTCCTCATCGGACCTGAAGTTTCTGTTTTGGCTTTCACAGATGGTCATATTGTCAAGCCCATGGTATCCTCTATGGACCACAAGCGTGCCGGTGACCATGATACCGGTCTAAACACCGGTGGTATGGGCACCATCGCACCCAATCCCTATTATACCGAGGCAATCGCAGCACAATGTATGGAAACGATTTTCCTCCCCACCATCGCCGCTATGAATGCCGAAGGTCGTACATTCCGTGGCTGCCTGTATTTCGGTCTGATGCTGACCCCTAGCGGTCCAAAAGTAATCGAATATAACTGCCGTTTCGGTGACCCCGAGACTCAAGTGGTTTTGCCTCTGCTGACAAGCGATTTACTGACCGTTATGCGCGCCTGTACCGATGGTACACTTGCACAAACAGAAGTGGCATTTGCGCCCAAGTATGCCTGCTGCGTCATTACTGCTTCGCAAGGATATCCCGAACGCTATCAGAAGGGTTACCCCATCACCATGACTGCAGAAGCCGCCGCCGCCACCTACATTGCTGGCGCAAAGCTGGAAAACGGTCAATTGGTTACCTCCGGCGGCCGAGTCACCGGTACCACGGCTATCTCCGATTCTCTCGAGGGCGCCATTGCCGAAGCCTACCGATTGGCCGACGGTATTGTCTTTGAAAAATCCTACCGCAGGAGCGACATCGGCAAAAAAGCTCTGCAGGCCAACTAAAACTATGTGAGTGATGACTTATGTCTGGTTTTTTGAAACAACATCAAAGATTTATTTTGCTTTTTCTATCCCTGTGTGTACTATGTGTGACCATTGTGACGATTTCCACTCGTCACGATGATACCCCAGAGCCTTCGGTTTCTTCAACCACGCCGGCCACCAATCAGGCACTTTCTACCACCAATTCGGTGGTTACTACGCAGCCCGATAGCCAACCTGTCACGGAAGCACCGACGATTTCTACTGAGATACCTACCGAAATCTCGACCCAGCCGACACAACCACCTGCCGAGTCGGAAGCCATCCAGCCTACTACCCACCCTACCGAAGTGCCTACTGAAGCGCCTACCGAAGTGCCTACTGAAGCACCTACACAGCCGAGCGAAGCGGTTACATACAAAAAAGTGGACGAAACCGTCTATGCCCTACGCTCTGCCAATATTCGTTCCGGTCCCGGTAAGAGTTATGACAAGCTGGGTACGCTTGAATGGGCTGGCTCCATTCGCCGCATTGGTATCGGTTCCAACGGTTGGAGCCAAGTAATCTACAACGGCCAAACCGCCTATATGTACTCGGCATACCTATCCACAACCCAGCCTACCGGCTATGCGGTAGGTGCCTCCGGGTTGACCGAGCTACAGGAAGCGGTGCTCGCAGTCATTGAATCCGGCAAAGTAACAGCGAGGGAAGGTTACTGTCAAGCTTGGGTCGCGGACATTTACTATAAAGCAGGCACCGGTAGTCGCTCGAGCCGCTGTTGTGCCGCCCATGCCGGCGAAGAATGGGGCGTATCCAACGATTGGAGTACCATTCAGGTAGGAGCTACGGTCTATGGTTACGGAAGTAGCGTTTATGGCCATGTTGGTATTTATATCGGTAACGGCAAAGTCGCGCACAATGTCGGTTATGTCAAAATCGATACGCTGGAAGATTGGATTAAACTCTATGACGGCCAATGTTGGGGTTGGAATGGTGGCTATAATTTGACCGGAAAGAGCATCTATAACTGTAAGCGCTACGGCACCTACATGGTGGCAAAGCATTAATCCCATGACGAAAAATATACCAAGGAGGAACTCCCATGGTTTATCGCGTATATGTTGAAAAGAAGCAAGGACATACCCACGAAGCGGATGCACTGTTGCGGGAAGCGAAGGAATTCTTGCAAATCCATAATTTGCACAACATCCGCGTGCTCAATCGCTATGATGCGGAAAATTTGGATGAGGCACTGTTTTCCTACGCCGTAAATACTGTTTTCTCGGAACCTCAGGTAGACCATGTCTTCTATGAGATACCCGAAGGTTGCGTTGTCTTTGCCGTAGAGCCGCTGCCGGGACAGTTTGACCAGCGGGCTGATTCCGCGGCTCAGTGCATTCAAATTCTGGGGCAATGCGAACGTCCCATCATTCGTTCTGCCAAGGTCTATGTTGTTTCCGGTGATTTAACGGAAGAAAGCATTGCTGCATTAAAAAAGCATGTGATCAATCCTGTAGAATGTAGAGAAGCTAGCTTAGAACACCCTAAAACGTTGCGTTCGGATCATGCCCTCCCTCAGAGTGTTGCCACGGTAGATGGTTTTATCGCCATGGATTCCAATGCACTGGCGGAACTATTGCACACTCTCGGTCTGGCCATGGATTTGGACGATCTGAAATTCTTACAAAACTACTTCCGTGATCAGGAGCATCGAGATCCCACCATCACCGAAATTCGGGTTGTAGATACCTATTGGTCCGATCATTGCCGACATACTACCTTCTCCACCCATATCGATCAGGTTCAAATCGATGATCCTGAAGTGGCGCAGGCTTATCAGCGATATTTGGATGCACGCATAGAAGTTTACGGTGCGCAGAAGGCTGCCCAGCGTCCTCAGACCTTGATGGACATCGCCACCATCGGCGCAAAGGTGCTGAAAAAGCGGGGCCTGCTGCCGGAATTGGACGAAAGTGAAGAGATCAATGCTTGCTCCATCCATCTCCCGGCTAGAGTCAATGGCGAAGAGCAAGATTGGCTGCTGATGTTCAAAAATGAGACCCACAACCATCCCACTGAGATCGAGCCCTTCGGCGGCGCCGCCACCTGTATCGGCGGCTGTATCCGCGATCCTCTGTCCGGCCGTGCTTATGTCCATCAGGCAATGCGTGTCACCGGTGCCGGTGATCCCAGAAAGTCCCTGAACGAGACCCTGTCCGGCAAGCTGCCCCAGCGCAAGCTGTGCACCACCGCAGCCGCCGGTTATTCCTCTTACGGCAACCAGATCGGTCTGGCCACCGGCCATGTGGCAGAAATTTACCATGATGGCTATGTTGCCAAGCGTCTGGAGTGCGGCGCTGTGGTTGCTGCCGCACCCG
>CAZOVE010000009.1:0-46735 GCA_964583135.1 uncultured Oscillospiraceae bacterium
GTTTTGCAGTTGGCGAGGGTATCAAGTAGATGGCGGCCAATGTGTACTTGATAACTGCGCGATGCGGTGACTGAAACGATGTTCATCCGTCCACCTCCTCTTTGCGGCGTTTTCCCTCTTCCAAAAGGTCGGTTAGAGTTTGCAAATCGTCTGCTGCTATAGCATCTCGATAAGATTGCAGACTCTGGATATAGTAATCCAGTTCAAACAGAATGTTCTCCTTATTCTCCATAAACAACTCCGCCCACATTGGTGCGTTGAGCCATGCGACACGGGTCAGATCTTTATAACTGCCTGCTGAGAAACCGCGATGCTCTAGTGCAGTAGGGGATTTGATATAGCTGTTGCTGAGAATGTGGGGCATTTGCGATGTGAAGGCGATCATTCGATCGTGATCTTCGGCGGTTGTGACGGAGAATGTGCCAAAGCGACAGGGTTCCAATGCATCCTTGACACGTTGTAGAAGCTGAATGTCATCGAAGACCGGAGGAACGAGGACCATGGGGGCACCCTTGAATAGATTGCTTCGACTATACTTGAAACCGGAATAATGCGAACCTGCCATGGGATGGCCACCTACAAAGGTGAAACCGTACTGCTTTGCAAGGGGAAAACAGCGACTACAGATTTCCTGCTTGATGCCGCAAAGGTCCAATACGAGTGTGTTGGATTGAATGAAAGAGGCCTTATTCTCCAACCATGTAGCGCTTCCGTCGGGATAAATGGCCAGTAGCAGTAGGTCGCAGGTGGGAATGCGATCATCCGTCAGTTCGCCGTGGACTGCACCGGCCAGTTGTGCAAAGGAGAGCATCGATCGATCCATTTCGGCGGCGAAGACTTCGTGACCGGCTTGTGCATAGGCGCGGGCCATAGAGCCGCCTATGAGGCCCAGACCTAGAATTCCGACTCTCATGTTATGACCTCACGAATACGACAGACACGCTGGGCCAAGACATCAAATTGTGCCGGGGTCAGGGATTGCGCGCCGTCACAGAGGGCGCAGGCGGGATTGTTGTGAACCTCAATCATCAAGCCGTCTGCACCGGCTGCGGCGGCTGCTACCGCCATGGGGGGCACGAGAGAGGCACGTCCTGTGGCGTGACTGGGATCGACGACCACTGGAAGATGGCTCAATTCGTGCAGAACCGACACGGCAGAAATATCAAGAGTGTTGCGCGTATAAGTTTCGAAGGTTCGGATACCACGCTCGCAGAGAATGACCTGCTCGTTACCCTCGCTCATGATATATTCAGCACTCATCAAAAGCTCTTGGAATGTATTGGCAAGGCCGCGCTTGAGAAGAACTGGCTTATGAGTTTTGCCAAGCTCCTTGAGTAGATCAAAATTCTGCATATTTCGGGCACCGACTTGGATGATATCGACATCCTCAAATAAAGACAAGTCGTTGATATTCATGATTTCGGTAATGATTGGAAGACCAACTTCTGCCTTTGCCTCCAGTAGTAGGCGGATGCCCTCGCCCTTCATGCCCTGAAAAGCATATGGGGAGGTTCTGGGTTTGAAGGCACCGCCTCGTAGAATGTGGGCACCTGAGGCTTGAACGGAGCGCGCAACCTCAATGATTTGTGCTTCGGACTCAACAGAACAGGGACCGGCGATCATGGCAAAGTGGCCGCCACCGATTTGGACATCACCAACACGGATGATCGTGTCCTTGGGGTGGAAGGAACGATTGGCCTGCTTAAACGGCTCGGAAACCCGCTGGACGGATTCGACAATAGCAAGACTGCGTAACAAGTCCATGTCAACACGACTGGTGTCACCGATCAGGCCAAGAATGGTAATTTCCTGACCTTGTGACAGATGAACCTCCAAATTCATATTCTGAAGCCAATGAACCAAATGCTCGGTTTGCTCCTGTGTGGTGCCACGCTTCAACACTGCGATCATAACAACTCAACTCCTAAAAAATACGCCGCACAGTGGCGATACTGTGCGGCGTGTGTGAATACAAATTCAACTCTTCCGAAAATCCTTGCAGCACAAATCGCTATTACTTTTTGTCGGTAAAAAAGTAATAGTAGCCAAAGTAAAACTGTGCGGCAAAGGTAATGTAGACCATACTGAGCCTCCATAGTTTCGGGAACTAGGGTGAGTATATCATGCGGAAGAGGCAATTGCAAGCTATTTTTCCGAATTTGGTGAAATTTCAAGACTTTTTCTGATGTATTGGTGAATTTGAGCCTGTCGCGAAAAAGAACCGCCCATTCGGATCGAATGGGCGGAAGAAGTTAGTTGTCGGCGGGGTCTTCAATAGGAGTATTGGGAGATTGCGTTGCAGCGGATACAGTGAAGGTGATGGGTTCTGAAGTGATATAGGCATCATCAAAAATGACCTCCAGTGTATATGTACCTGGGATCGTTGGCAGATCATGCAGTGGCATGAGGAAGTAACCATCGAACCACATTTCGGACCAAACCAAGTTTTGTGTGGTCATGGTGATATAGTTTCCGTTTTGGTTACGGAAGATGAGTCGTATGCGCAGCGTTTCGTCGGATTGTCCCACTGGAATGTCAGGAAGGATAAGCAATGCTGCCTGATCACCGGAGAGAAGGTCGAAGGTGCCGTCTTCCGCTGTCCAATCCTCTGCAAGAGGCAAACGCATCATTGTCAGATGCAGATCTTCGGCAGTGATCTCATAACCGCTGAACGTAGTTGTGATGGCAGGGACCGAATATTGTGCGCTACCGCCGATGACGGTGATATCAGAGGGTAGGATAAAACTGAAATCATAACGGCTGCCGGGAACAAGACCTTCGATGGTGTATGTGTTTTTTTCGCAGACAACCACCACAGCATCGCCGTTATCGACGCTATAGCGCAGATGCCAGCCATCTGTTGGGGCGATACCTTCGTAAGTCCAAGTGAGGATCAATGTATCCGGCGTCGAAGGATCCATTAAAATCTGTTGGAAAGTGATTGAATTGGCGGAAATCGTTGCTGTTTTGCTGACGGTCATCCCATCAGCTTTGACATCCAAAGTGTAGCTTTGGCTGATATCCAATCCTTCAATGCTGACGGAAGGTTCTGTGACGGTAATGGTTGAATCATAACCACTATTGTTATAGCAGCGAACAGTCCAGTAGTTCACCTGCGCATTATCCGGCTCTTTCCAAGAGGCAGACAGGCAGCCGTTTTGGAAACCGTGGATCGTTAGCTCCTGCGGGTAAACCACGACGCGAGACTCAAATTGCAGGGTATCACCACTGACTACGTATAGGTCATCTCGGGGAACAAGGCGGAAGGTATATTCCTGATTCAGCTCCAGTCCGGCAATGATGGCCATATGACCAGAGCATTCTGCGGTCTGTTCGATACCACCTTCATAGGCGTACTTCACAAGCCAACTGCTACTGTCAGGACCCATGACAGAGAAGCTCAAGATCACACTGCCGTCGGTTTCGCCGGTGATGGCGGTGAAATTAACGATGCTTGTCTGGGCGGCGGTATTGTACTGGGCGGTGGTTTTGCCGGTGAGTTTGTGGAAACCTTCAATCTGCACGGTGATCTGATAATGCGTGCCAGAGGACAAGGAAGTGAATGTAGCGCAGTTATTTACCACCGGCTGAGGAAGCCGATTGCCATAGGTATCGGTACAGACAACGGTCAAGAGACTATTGTCAATATCGGTATCTAAGTAGACGGTCAGATAATTTTCAGCACCGTCAACGGTGATGGAATCGATGTGCTGTACATAGTAATGATTGTAGTAGTAATTACCGCCTAGCCAGAGCAATAGAGAGATCAAAACGGTAAGGAGCACACCAATCAAGCAGCCCCATTTGATATTGCGCTTGGGACGGTGATGGCGGTCACGTCGAGAAACGGGAGCAGGTGGATTCTCAGAAGGCGAGACCTGTCCATCCTCGGGGGTGATCTCCTCTTCGGCAATTGGCTCTGTGGCTTCTGACTCTTGCGTATCCGGTTCGGGATTCGGCAGGATGGGTGGTGGAGTTGGAACCTCAATAGGCTCCGGAGGAATTACGGGATCCGGCGCTTTATGAGCGATCAATTCGTCTGCTTGTGCCAACATCCGACTCACTTCCTCTGAGATCAGAGAGTCTGGTAGGTCTTCAGTATTCTCATCGTCAGGGAGCGTTTCGTCAAAGAAGCCTTCGATGATGAATTGCTCCGGTTCGTTTTCCTCAGTGGAAGAAGAAGCGATAGAATCCTCCACTAGGACGGCATCTTCGTCCGTATTAGACGGAATTTGCACCACATCCTCGCCAATAGATACCTCACAAGAGTGATCTTCCTCCACAGGAAGGGTATTTTCATCCGAGGAGATCGTTTCGTCTGAAACGACTTCAATCGGCACAGAAGGTGCATCTGCAGGAAGGTCTTCCTCGGTTGTTGATACCTTTGAAAGCTCGGCGGGCGTATCTTCCGAGGATTCCTCAGAAGAGGGAAGTTCGGCAACAGAGGCTACATCATCTTCTGTGTGGTGATCTTCCTCGGTAACGAGAGCTTCTGATTCTTCGGACGGAACTTCGTTGACATCATCCACATCGGCAGGAGACTCCTGCACAGGTATTGGCAAGGGAATGATCGGGGTGTCGTTGACGGTGTTGCGTTGTAAATAACCGGCAAGAGCTTGCCCCATTTGCTGGGGATCTTGCCAGCGCTCCTGCGCAGACGGGGCGCAGGCTTTCAGGATGATCTCTGCCATTTCATAGTCGGCGTAAGCCGGAGGCAGCGTTGCCTCGCCTTCTGAAGGCAAAAGACCGCCATTGTAGATTTGATACAGAATCAGACCCAAGGCATAGATGTCGATGGTATCATTGAGAGAAGCATATGCGTCTGCTATTTCCGGTGCGGTGTAGGCGCTACGGTATTTCTCAGGTAGGGAAGCATAGGCAAGAGAGCGCAGGGCAACAAAACCCAAATCACCGATGAGATAACCCTTGGAAGAAGATATGAAAATGTTCTCCGGCTTCAAGTCTACATACAGGAAACCGTTGCGGCGGGCAACGGATAAGGCGGCGCACAAGTCCAGACCCAAATTCACGGCTGCTAAATGTGTCAGACAATTGCGGCGTGTGTGCTGCTCTAAGGTGAGCTCATAGGGACTCAGAAGGTATACGTCGTAGCCGGTGCCATCCTCCATGGGAACAAGTTGCCAAGAGTCATAGCATCGGAAACCCTCGAGGCGGGATAACTTCTTGAGTAGCTGTGCCTCATCGATCACTTCGTTTGCTACGGATTGGAAATAACGCAGAGCATCGTCTCTGCTTTGGTAAGCACCGGAGTACAACAATGCTTCCAACTGTCGGGTAGAGGCAGGCACGGAAACAATTTTTACAATAAACTTATGGTCGGTATCTTTTAACATGGCCGGACAGCAGCGGACACCGCAATGGTCGCTGATGGGATCGCCCATAATGTGATTTGCAAGCAATGGCGTAATCAGCCTTGGTTCGGACATATCCACCGCCTCCTTCGTTTGGTATCTTCTTATATGATAAATGAATTTTGCAAAAAAAGCAACTACATTTCCGGCCTTTTCCCGGGAATAGTACGACGGATTGTGACAGAATGTCATGATTGTAACCGAATTGTAGGAATTTATAAAGGGATGTACACTTGCAATTCCGGTCGGACTATGTTATAATATCGTAAATCTTGGCGTTATTGGATTGCGTCGGATGGGAGGTACAATTATGAGTAAGTTTATTTGTGATGTTTGTGGTACCACGTATCCGGAAACTGCATCGCAGTGTCCTATTTGCGGTAGTGCCAATAAGTCCGTGAATCAGACTGCTGCCGGCACCGACTCCGGCGCAACGGGTACTACCAGCGGCTATGCCTATACGAAGGGCGGCAGATTCTCGAAGAGAAACGTACGTAAGCGCAATCGTCGCAGTGCGGCTGCAACGACAAGCCGTAGTACTGCTACCGCTACAACCACTCGCAGTAGCACTGCTGCCGCTACGCCCACTCGCAGTAGCACTGCTGCCGCTACGCCCACTCGCAGTAGCACGGCTGCTTCTGCGTCTCGCAGTACGACTTCTTCCCAGCGGCGCAGCGAAAATAAGTCCACTCAGGAGAACGAGACACCCAACAACAATGGTTTGGTGCTGGTGGTGATTCTGCTGATGCTGGCAATTGTGGCGGTGCTGATCTATATCGGTGTCCATTTCTTCGCCAATCAGGAACCGGATGAAACAAAGCCTTCTAACCAAAGTACGCAGGGATCTGAGCCCACGGAAAGCACTGGCAAGACTGAAGTGCTCTGTCAGGGTTTGGCTTTGAACGTCAGCATTCTGGAGCTGAATATCGATGAAAGCTGGCCGCTGAGCGTAGAACTGACGCCCGTGGATACCACGCAGGCGGTTGTCTACGAATCCGAAAATCCCGAAGTGGCTACTGTGACGGCGGACGGCATTGTCACGGTGGTCGGGCCCGGCGAGACCCGGATCGTGGTGACCTGTGGTGATCAAACTGCAGTGTGTGATGTCAAGTCCAATGCGCAGGTAGTTACGGATCCGACACAGCCGTCGCAGGGCGAAGATCCTGTGACCGGAGTCTTTGAGTTTGAGTTTAACACTCCGTACAAAGACGATTCTACCGGTTATGGTGATTGTACGCTGTCGAAGAAGGGTGAAACTTGGAGAGCATATAAACGCACAGGTTTGACTGTGGATCCCACGGAAATCACATGGACTTCGGACAATTCCAGCGTCTGCACAGTCAAAGACGGTATCGTGACTGCAGTCGGTAAGGGCAAGACCTTGATCCATGCAACATACAATGGTGTGACTTACACTTGCATCGTTCGCTGTTCTTGGAGGGATACGGAAAGCAGTACAACAGAACCCACGGATCCCAACGGTGGAAATACCAACAGTTCTGATTTCCCCTTCGAGTTCAACGTGTATTTCCGTGATGAATCAACTGGTTACGGCGATTGCTCTTTGAGCATTGGCGAGATTTGGAGATGCTACAAGTCTGATCTGACGATCGATCCGACGCAGATCACATGGACTACAGACAATGCTGATGTTTGTACTATCGCAAACGGTATTGTGACTGCGGTGGGGTCGGGCAAGACCTTGATCCACGCAACCTACAATGGTGTGACTTACACTTGCATCGTGCGCGTGAGTTAATGCGCTTCATTCAGCACATAATAATAAGCGGCAGCGTTTCGGCGCTGCCGCTTTTCCTTATTCGCCTTCGACCAGTGCACGGCGTCGAAACAGCAGTGAAATACACCACAATGCTGCCAGACCCACGACCGTGTACACAATGCGGCTGACAACGCTGCTTTGACCGCCAAAAAGCCAAGCAACCAGATCAAACTGGAAAATACCGATCAATCCCCAGTTTAGACCGCCAATGATCGAAAGAAGCAATGCTAAAGTATCCATAAGCTACCTACCTTTCTTGTTTGGACAGTTATAGAATTCCCGACATACATTGATTTATGCATTGCAAAGTTTCAACATTTGGGATATAATGAGAAAAAGACACGGGAGGGATCTTATGACCACACTGTATGAAGGCGCATACGCCAAACTGAATTTGACATTGGACGTATTGGATAAGCGAGAAGACGGATATCATGATCTGCAAAGCGTGATGCAGACGATCTCTGTGCGTGATGACATTGAGATCGACATTGGAACGGAAAAACCGTGGTGTTTGCGATGCGATCAAGAGGGCATTCCCTGCGATGAACAAAATCTGGCTTGGAAAGCTGCGCAGGTTTATTTTGATGCGATGGGTTTCGATCCACAGGGACTTGAAATCCGCATTTCGAAGCGAATTCCTGTCGGAGCCGGTATGGGTGGCGGCAGTGCAGACGCTGCGGCTGTGCTGCGGGCATTGAATCGGCACTATGGGTCGCCGCTGTCCATTCTTGCACTGGCGGAATTGGGAGCGCAAGTGGGAAGTGATGTGCCTTTTTGCGTGGTGGGCGGAACCTGTATGGTAGAAGGTCGCGGAGAGCGTCTGAGAAAACTACCGAATATGCCGGATTGCGTATTTGTCATTTGCAAACCGGATTTTTCTGTTTCCACGCCGACACTGTACAAGCAATTGGACGAGACTGTAATTGCAAAGCGACCGGATAATCGGAATATGGAAAGTGCATTGCTGGCAGGGGATCTCCTGAAGGTATGCCAGAGTATCCACAATGTATTTGATCCCGTGGTCACGGCGGAGCATCCGGAATTAAACTACATTAAGTCGCTGTTTTACAATTACGGTGCTGTGGGCTATCAGATGACCGGTTCTGGATCGGCGGTATTTGCAATTGTTAGTGAATTTGAGGTGGCGGCGGTGATTTGCAGTATGTTGCGTGAAAATTACTCGCAGATTTTTATTGCAAAACCTGTATAATATTGGGTATTTCCGTCCATACTGAGGGCATCTTGGTATGGACGGTGTTCTTTATGTTCAAATTATTGCGGCTGATGGTCTTGTTAGCCATGCTGTATGGGGCGTTTCAAATTGGTTGCGTGGTTCATGATCGCAATATGCTCAGCGAGGAGATCATTCGGCTCCATGTGGTTGCTGATTCGGATTCCCAAGAGGATCAGGCGCTGAAACTTCAGGTGCGGGATGCGGTAGTGCAATGGCTGGAAGAAGCCATGGAGCAGATGGGATCTGCACAGGAGGCGAAGGCGTTTCTTTCGAGTTGCTTGGATGAGATCCAAAGCATTGCGGAAAACGTGATCACGACAAAAGGACAAACAGATGAGGTGAAGGTGACGTTGACCCAAGAAGCCTTTGACATACGGGAGTATGACACATTTACACTACCGGCCGGTGTATATGAGTCATTACGCATCGTAATCGGGGACGGTGAAGGGGAAAACTGGTGGTGCGTGGTGTTTCCGAGTTTATGCGCACCGCATACGACTGCTTCTTTTCAACAGCAAGCTGTGGGCGCAGGATTCTCACAGACATTGACGCAAACGGTAAGTAATGAACAAGGCTATGAAATTCGATTTTGGGTATTGGATTGGCTCGGAAAGGTGCAAAAGTTTTTCTTTGAATCGTAAAATTGGGGCAGCGCCGGTATGCTGGCGTTGCTCCATTTTTTATTTGGATTTTTCCTGTGGATGTGCTATGATAATAAAAACAAAGAAAGCTGGTGATGTGTATGCTGCGGGTTGTGATGGGGACGGATTGGGTTTGTGTTCGGGATGAGATGCTCAACAGAATTGCGCAGGATGTTGCGCATGAGCGAGGAAACCGGGTGTATATGGTACCGGAGTTGATCAGCCATGACACTGAACGCCGCCTTTGCGTGGCAGCAGGGGATACTACAAGCAGGTTTGCGGAAGTATTGTCCTTTACTCGACTGGCCGGGCGAGTAGCGGAAAGTTGTGCCGGACAATTGGAGCCATGTTTGGATAACGGCGGTCGGGTTGCGGCAATGGCGGCTGCAGCCAGACAACTGGCAAGTCGCTTAAAGGTATATGCGTCGGTAGAAACCAGACCGGAATTTTTAACCGAAATGGTAAATGTAGTGGATGAATTCAAGCGTTGCTGCATTACGTCGGAGGATCTACATGCCGCATCAGAAGAAGCGGAAGGTAGTTTTGCTCAAAAACTGGAGGATCTGTCGTTGTTGCTAGGTGCCTACGATGCGCTGTGTGCGCAGGGGAAGCGAGATCCGAGAGATCGGGAAACGCAACTGCTGGAACAACTGCAGGATGGGGATTTTGGTGAAAAGCATGTGTTCTACATAGATGGTTTTCCGGATTTTACCCGACAGCATCTGGCCATTTTGCAGCATTTAATCCGGGTGTCCCCACAGGTGACGGTTGGTATTAACTGCGACCGATTGGGGTCGAAGCGGATGGCGTTTGAGAAAGCAGCCGATACGGCGGGAGCGTTGATCCATTGTGCAAAAAGAGCCGGGATCGAGTATATTGTAGAAGTGTTACCCCGGTGCAATGATCTGCTGACGCAGATTTGCGATGGACTATATCAAGGAAATGTACCGCTTGTGGAGGACGGCACTTTGGCGGTGCTTCGTTGCGAGAGCATCCATGATGAGGTGACCGTGGCGGCGGAGCAAGTGGCCCGGTTGGTACAAGCCGGAAGTCGATATCGGGACATCAGCATCGTATGCGGCGATATGGGAAGCTACCAAAATGTGGTGGATATGGTATTCCATCGTTTCGGTATTCCGATCTATCAATCCGGTACGGAGGATGTGCTGCAAAAAACGGTAATTAACACGGTGATCTCTGCATTAGAGGCGGCTCTGGGCGGCTTTGAACAGCGAGATGTCATGCGATACCTGAAGTCCGTTTTGTCGCCTCTGGAGCAGGATGAATGCGATCGAGTGGAAAACTATGCGATCATGTGGGGAATTCAGGGGAAAATGTGGACCAATGCATGGACTGCCCATCCAAAGGGTCTCAATGCTCCGTGGAATCCAGATGCAACAACAAGGCTACAGCAGCTCAACGATGCCCGCCAAAGGGCTATGAAGCCGTTGGTTCGGCTCAGACAGGGCTTTGCAGAGGCGGAAAACTGCGGACAACAGGTTTGCGCAGTCTACACCTTTTTGGAGGATATCCATCTGGCACAGCGGTTGGATACCTTAGCACAGCAGCAAGATGCGCAGGGGGATAATCGCAGCGCACAGATATTGAATCAGCTTTGGGAGATTTTGATCGGAACGTTAGAGCAACTATATGATTTGTTGGGAGTAACGGCATGGGAGCCGGAGAATTTTACAAGACTGTTCGCGCTTGTACTCAGCCAGTATCATGTCGGTACGATTCCGCCGGTATTGGATTCGGTGACGGTAGGCCCGGTGAGTGCTATGCGATGCCAGCAATGTAGGCATTTGATTGTCTTGGGTGCTTCCGAAGGGATGTTGCCCGGTTACGGTGGTAGCAAAGGTCTGTTGACCGATCAGGAAAGAGTGGCACTACGGAAACTGGGTGTACCGTTGACCGGTGGCGCAATGGATGGCATTCAGGCGGAATTTGCGGAAATTTATGGTGTGTTTTGCGGTGCCAGAGAAAGCATTACGGTGCTTTGCGGTGGTTCACAGCCATCCTTTGTGTACCGTCGATTGGCTCAGATGTGCGGTGGCGAGGTGCTTACTGCGCCAACTTTGGGCGCTGCAGTGCTAAATGAACAGGAGGCAGCGGCGTATTTGGCAAAGTGGGAGGCTTGGGATGCGGCTACACAGCTCAACTTGCAGGAGTGCTATACCCAGATCCGAAGGGGAGCCACCTATGAATTTGGTACCATTTCCCGGGAAAACATTGATGGACTATATGGCAGCAAGCTGCGATTGTCTGCCTCACAAATTGACACGCTAGCTCAGTGCCGTATGGCCTATTTTTTGAAGTATGGTCTTTTGGCTCGGGAACGGAAAGAAGCGGTGGTAGATGCCGCGGAATTCGGCACATATATTCATGCAGTTTTGGAAAAAACAGCACGAAAGGTGATGGACTTGGGAGGATTCCATCAGGTATCGTTGGAAGAGACGCTACAGCTAGCCATGGAGTTTTCCGATGAATATGCTACGCAGCATTATCAGCAGATGGAATCGCAACGATTAAGTTATCTGTTCCGGCGGAATCTGCGAGAGTTGGAAATGGTCGTGGAGGAACTGTGGAAGGAATTGAAAAATTCCAGTTTTTTGCCTGAGGATTTCGAACTGCGATTTGGCGATGACGGTCAAAAAGAAGCAATTGATATCCATTCCGGTGCGATACCGGCTGCTCTGATCGGATTTGTGGATCGGGTGGACGTATGGAAAGAAAAGGGTCGCCATTATTTCCGCGTTGTGGACTACAAGACCGGAAAGAAGGACTTCGACTACTGCGATATTTTTAATGGTGTGGGATTACAGATGCTGCTGTATCTGTTTGCACTGGAGCAGGGAGATTTTGGTATCGGTGCCGGCGTTCAGTACTTCCCGGCGCGGGTACCGCTGATCAATGTGGATGGAAAACTGACGCCGGAAGAGGCACAGCAGCGAAGGCAAAAAGAATGGAAACGCAAGGGCTTGCTGCTCGATGATGAACAGGTGCTTGATGCTATGGACCCGGAAGATTGGCAACGTTTGTGTGCGGAAAAAGATAGTGCCGGAAATATCGTGGGAGATGTGGCTGACCGAGGGCAAATGAAACTACTGCACCGGTATCTCGTTGCTCTGATTGGAAGATTGGTGGATGATATTGCATCCGGCAATGTTCAGGCAAATCCCTATACGCGTGGAAGCAGCTACAATGCCTGTACATTCTGTCCGTACGGCAGTATTTGCCATGAGGAGCATGTACAGATGCGACGAAATTATAAGGCCATGAAATCCCAGAGATTCTGGGAGGAAGTGACAAAGGAGGTGAACCGTCATGGCTGAGAAGTTAACACCACAACAGAAAATGGCGGTCACCAACCGTGGCGGAAAACTATTGGTTTCTGCTGCTGCAGGTTCCGGAAAAACGAAGGTGCTAGTAGATCGGCTGATGAGCTATATTCTGGATCCTGTATCGCCTGCAAATTTGGACGAATTCTTGATCATTACTTACACAAAGGCAGCCGCATCGGAGCTGCGTGGAAAAATTGCGGCGAAACTAACGGAACACATGGCGCAGCAGCCGGAAAATCGACATCTACAGCATCAGATGCAACGATTGTATCTTGCGAAGATTTGCACCGTGCATTCTTTTTGTGGGGATATACTGCGCGAATACGCCTATCAATTGGATCTGCCGGCGGATTTTCGAGTTGCGGATGAGAATGAGTGCCGACAGCTTCGGGACAGCGCTATGGCTCGAATGTTGGAAAAGGCTTATGAAAATGCTCAAAATGATCCGGATTTTCGAGCCTTTGTGGATGCGCAGGGGTTAGGACGAGATGATCGTCTGGTGCCTCAGATCCTGTTACAAGTGTATGATAGCGCAAGATGCCATCTGGATGCGGATGGATGGCTAGAAGCGTGTATCCGCGCTGCTGAAGTTGAAGCGCTGGAAGATGCGGGGCAAAGCATTTGGGGACAGTATTTGATGAAAGAGCTGTTTTCCTATCTTGATCTGCAAATTGAAGCCATGGTGCGCTGTGTAGAAGAAGCACAACGGGCGGAAGGAATGGAAAAACCGGCAATGTTGTTGCGAGATACTCTGTGGCAACTGCAGTTTTTGCGTTCCGCACAGACGTGGGATGAAGTCATTGAACGAAAAAAACTGGAATATGGACGGCTGGTGATCTCTAAAAAGTGTCCGGATCAGGAGTTGGCAGAGCGCATAAAAGCGGTCCGAAACGGTTGCAAGACTGGCGTGACGAAACGGTTGAAGGCTTTTACCGATCCCAGTGCACAGGTGCTGGCAGACATGAAGCAGACAACAGGCGCAGTTAGGGGCATGGTGCAATTGGTGCGTCGCTTCAGCCGTGAGTACGACCGGACGAAACGCAGCAGGCGCATCTTGGATTTCGGGGATTTGGAACATCGAATGCTACAGCTTTTGCTGGGTAAAGGCCATAGTGGCCCAACGGTGGCGGCAGACGAGATCGGTCGTCGATTCCGGGAGATCATGGTTGATGAGTATCAGGATTCCAATGCTGTGCAGGATGCCATCTTTACAACGCTGACAAGGAAACGAAATAACTGCTTCATGGTAGGCGATGTAAAACAGTCCATTTATCAGTTTCGTTTGGCAGATCCCGGGATTTTTTTGGAGAAGTATCACAGTTATGCCGATGCATCGCAGGCGCAGGAAGGTGAGGGGCGACGTGTCATGCTCAGCGCCAATTTCCGTTCCGGCGGTGCGGTACTGAAAAGCGTGAATGATATTTTTGAACTTTGTATGTGCCCCAAAGTTGGTGGCCTGCATTATGGTGAAGCGGAAGCCCTACGGGAGGGAATACCACACATAGCCCTCGGAGAGCCGGAGGTGGAGCTGTGGACCATTCAGGTTCAGGAAAATACCTATCCGGAGGAAGCGGCTTTTGTTGCAAAACGTGTGCAGGAGCTGCTTGATGGAAGCCACTATGTGCGCAAGGGTGATATGTTGCAACCGATCGTGGCAGAGGATATTGCAATCTTGTTGCGCTCTCCCGGTAGTGTGGGTGGTTATTATATCGAGGAACTTGCAAAACTTGGAATTCGCTGTAGCAGCGGCGGGGAAGACCTGCTGAAGACGCAGGAAGTTACGACGCTTCGTGGTCTGCTGCAGACGATCAGCAATCCGAGACAGGATATTCCGCTGCTTGCGACCTTAGCAAGCCCTGTATGTGGTTTTACCGCTGATGAGCTGGCCTTGCTTCGGAAGGAACATCGCTACGGTAGCATCTACGATGCGTTAGTGGAAAGTAAAATGCCAAAGGCGATGCAGTTTGTAAAGACTTTGGATGATTTGCGGCGTCACGCAAGAATGCATACGCTGGCGCAGTTGATCGAGAGAATTTTTGTTTTGCTGCAGATGGACCATATTTTTGAAGCGATGTCCGGCGGAGAAACAAGAGTGGCGAATTTGCGAGCATTTTATGGTTTGGCTGCCCAGTTTGAGAGTCATTCCCGTCATGATTTGGAGCAATTCTTGGAACATTTGGATGCTGTAGAGGAAAAGGGGCTGGCACAAAGCGCACAGCAGGTTTCTGCTGGCGTGACACTAATGAGCATTCACAAATCTAAGGGCTTGGAATTTCCAGTCGTGTTTGTGTGTGGTTTGTCGAAGAGTTTTAATTTGGAGGATGCACACGAACAGGTATTGTGTAGCCAAAGTCTTGGGTTAGGACTGCCTGCAGTAGATGAGTATAGCAGATTGCGTTATCCGACGATTGCTAAAAGAGCTATTTCTGCAAAAATCATTTCAGATACGGTGTCGGAAGAGTTACGTGTGCTGTATGTTGCATTGACACGGGCGCGAGATCGCTTGATCATGACCTATGCTTCCGATACGTTGCAAAAGGACTTGATGGATATTGTGGGTCGGATGGATATGGTGCAACCGCAATTGCTGGCGCAGGATGTGGTTTGCCCCGGAGAATGGGTGCTCATGACGGCGCTGCGGCGTACAGAGGCAGGAGAATTGTTCCGCTTGGGCGGAAGACCCATGAGAACCGAACTTGGCGATCCGGTGTGGCACATCGGTGTCGTGGAGAGTGTCAGTAATGGAGAACAAAACCTGATTTCTGAGACGGAAACAGCGGCTTTTCCTCAGGAAATGCTACAGAGATTAGAGCGCAGTCTGGCTTTTCAATATGGGCATAATGCGGCTACGATGGCGCCGTCCAAGCAGACGGCCACCCAGCGGAAAGGCCGGGATAAGGATGCGGAGGCGGCAGAAAATACACGGCAAGTTTCCTTCGGTCGCACATGGCGAAAACCAAGCTTTGTGGAGCAATCCGCCGATCCTGCGGATCGGGGAAATGCAATGCATCTTTTGATGCAATATCTGGAGTATGATTGTTGTGAGAGTGTAGCTGCGGTACGCGATCAGGTCGATACGTTGGTTGAGAAAGGGTATCTGACAAAAGCGCAGGGCGCAATGGTAGACCCAGAGCAAATTGTGACCCTGTTTGCTTCTGACTTGGGAAAAAAGCTGCGACAGGCCGAACATATCGTAAGGGAATTCAAATTCTCAATTCTGGACGGAGCACATCTGTATGATCCGGCGCTGGAAGGGGAGAAGATCCTGCTTCAGGGTGTCGTGGACTGCGCCATTTTGGAAGATGACGGAATCACCATCATTGACTTCAAGACTGACTATGTAACGGAGCAGACCTTGCAGGACAAGGTGGCCCACTATCGACCGCAGGTGATGGCCTACGCCGATGCAATGATGCGGATCTATGGAAAGCCTGTCAAAGCGGCATTGTTGTATTTCTTCCGCCTTGGAGAATTTGCAGCAGTCTGAATAATGGAAAAGCCACGCCGAATCGGCGTGGCTTTTTTGTGTTAGCGGCAATCCTGTTCTTTCTGGCGCGTTTGCTCAGCGGTCTTGGGCTGGCTCTGATTCTGGTTCTGATTCTGATTGGTCTTCTGGTTCTGGTTATTCGTCTTCATTTTCTCTTCCTCCAAAAATCATTGCGGCGCTGCCGCAGGATTATCTTACCCGATCTTTTAAGATTTATCCTTGGCTTTGAAAAGGATACTAGCAAGAAGTCCACTGATGATGGCTGCAGTAATGCCACCGGCACAGGCTTTAAGACCGCCAGTAAAGATACCCAGAAAACCGGATTCCTCTACAGCCTCCCGGACGCCTTTGGCGAGAGAATGACCAAAACCTGTTAATGGGATGCTAGCGCCGGCACCTGCCCAGCGAAGGAATGGCTCATAAACACCCACTGCGCTGAGAAAGACACCCAGTATCACATAACTAACAAGAATTCGGGCGGGGGTAAGTTTGGTGCGGTCAATGAGTATCTGTGCAAGAACACATAAGCTGCCGCCAATAATAAATGCCTTCAAATATTCCATTTTATACCTCCGGACCGTGTATGCAGACACCGTGGCAGACTCCGGGAATGGGCAGTCCCTGCTGTGTCGAGGTTGGGGAAAGGAGCGCACCTGTGCCGCAAAAAAGGATTTTTTTCAGTTTTCCGCAATTCAATTCATTCAAAAGATGACCGCATAGAGTGATGGCACTGCAGCCGCACCCGGAGCCTCCTGAATGGACATCCTGCCGAATAGGATCAAACACCATTGTCCCACAATCCAAAAGTTTGCCGCCCAACGCAATGCCATCTCGTCGCGCAAGATCCAAAAGTGCCTCTTTACCGACCTGACCCAAATCACCGGTAACGATAAGGTCAAATGCCTCTGGACCGGTTCGCATATCTTCAAAATGACCACGAATGGTGGCCAGAGCAGAAGGAGCCATAGCGGCACCCATATTATTGGCGTCCTTAATGCCGAGATCCGTAACTGTTCCAATGGTACAGCTATGAATTCGTGGGCCTTTGCCTGCGGAGCAGACCAAGGTTGCACCGGAGCCTGTGACTGTCCACTGGGCGGTTGGGGTGCGCTGTCCACCGTAACCCAAAGGGAAGCGATATTGCCGCTCGGAGGAGGCAAAATGGGAGGAGGTCATGGCTATGACCTTGTCGGAAAAACCGCCGCCGACACACATGGCAGCCATGAGAAGACTTTCCGCCATTGTTGAGCAGGCGCCATAAAGGCCCAAGTGGGGCATATCCGTATTGCGTAGTGTAAAAGATGATCCGATACACTGGTTCAATAAGTCGCCGGAAAACACAACGCCGATTTGTGAGCGATGCAGATTTGCTTTTTGCAGCAGGACATCAATGGCTAGTTTCTGCATCTGTTTTTCCGCTTGTTCCCATGTCTTTTGACCGAAAAGTGTATCTTCGGATGTGATATCAAAGCAACTTTTTAGTGGTCCTTCTGATTCTTTTTTTCCGGCGATACTGGCCCAATGGGTGATCACCGGCATTTGTGGAAGTATAAAACTGCGCTTTCCACATCGATTGGATGCCATGCGGATTCCTCCTGTTGGATTTTATTGTAGGATGCCACGAAAATCAAAAATCATGCCGACATAATGAGGCCTGTACCGCATAGAAATACATTGGGCAGGAGTGAACCTTCCGCCACTGATGAAATGAGGTGGGACGAAAATGAAGAAATGCTTATGTTTACTGTTGGTCGTGGTGTTACTGGTTGGGTGCAAAAGCAACGACGAACAACTGGAACGGGCAATGCAGTTACGAGCAGAAATGATTGCGAAAACGGTATGTTTTGATGGGGAAGTGACGGCGGATTATGGTGATAAAAGCTATACCTTTGGTATGTATTGCGAGGTGGATACAACCGGAAAAATGACATTCAAGGTGACACAACCTAGTACCATTGCCGGAATTACCGGGACGGTTTCTGCAACAGGGGGAAAGTTGACCTTTGACGACATGGCATTGGCATTTGACCTAATGGCGGATGGGCAAATCAGCCCGGTATCGGCAACGTGGGTTTTGGTTAAGACATTACGGGGCGGATATCTGACTTCTTGTTCGTTGGAAGCAGACGGCCTACGTGTGGCGATCGATGACAGCTATGAAGAGGATTCGCTTCATCTGGATATTTGGCTGAATGAGCAGGACCAACCCAAATTGGCGGAGGTGTATTGGCAGGGGAGGCGACTGCTGTCGATCAAGGTCACGAATTATACATATGTGTAACTTCCGGTCGAAAGATGCATAGAATGGTTTACAGCCTGACGGTGGTATAAAGTCCCTGTGTCCGTGGAAGAATAAGATCAGCCGCGTTACATAGGAAGCCTCCGGTAGCGCAGGTAAGATTTCATCGGAGTGTGAGACACATGGATACCACAGTGAAACGGGGAGATATCTTTTATGCAGATCTTTCGCCGGTGGTGGGGAGCGAGCAAGGAGGAACCCGCCCGGTACTGATCGTGCAAAATGATACGGGAAACCGACATTCGCCGACCGTCATTGCCGCTGCCATCACCAGCCAGACGGGAAAAGCACGACTGCCGACACATATTGGCATTGCCGGCGGCAGCGTTGGGCTGACGAAGGATTCCATCATATTGTTGGAACAGATACGCACCATTGATAAGCGCCGTCTACGGGAGCATATGGGGCGACTGGATGATGCGCATATGTTACTGGTGGATGAGGCAATTGCAGTGAGCTTTGGTCTTAATCACGGTAACACAACATGAATATTGCCCCCCCTTGGCGCATAAATTGCCAAGGGGGGATTTGATTGGAATATGAAATTCAACTGGGCGGACAATCCGTGGGAATTGCAACTGTATACAAAGAGGGGCTGTACTACTACTTCGATTGTCGCTGTAAACTGACGGGGGAAGTGATATACCGACTGCAGGTATGCTGTGGTGAAACGGTGGAGAATCTGGGAATTCCGGTACCGGAGGGAGACACTTTTCGGCTGCGGGTTCGCATAGCGGCGAAGCGGATCGGGAAAGGAGAGCTGCAGATCCGGGCGGTACCAAAGCATGAACCGATGGTAGGTCGATTTGTGCCGATCTATCCGGAGGAACCTTTTTCCTATTTACGTCGACTGGAAAATGCATTTTTTCAAATCAGGGATGGTCAGGCGGGGATGGTGTATTCAAAAAAGAGGGATGACAATTGAGGCCACAGGACATAATATTCCAGAACGTATGGATCGGAAAGCAATCTATCTTGTAAGATGTAATATGCGTCATCGCGGCCAACTAGCTCAAACAGATAGCTGCTACGCGGCGCTGCTAACAGGTAGATCTGTACTTTTGTAGCGTCAGAGTTGGCAAGGCTGATTGCTTGATAGAGTAATTCATCATCGACAAGCATATCCACCAATTCATCGGTGGTGCAAGCAGCAGCATCGACGTGAATGGATACACTGTTGTAGGGGTTACGAGGGCAGCTAGGATGCAGGTTGAGCAGATATTGCGCTTGCTGGTGTGCAGTCATTCGATCCATGAGGCATTCGCTTAGAAAATAATCGATGAGAGTTTCTCTGTAGGAGTCTCCATTAGTAGAATCGTTCATCAATACGTCTATCGCATCAGATCGGTCCAAAAGGACGTCAAGGGCAGGGATAGTTTGGCGAATAAGAGACATAGTATCCTGACCGAGGTTGAGGACGATATCGGTTTCCGGAAAATTGACGACATAATCGAGCAGCGACTCGGTAGTTAGCAAGGCGGTATCTTTTGCACGCAAATAGGGGAACACCAGCGTAGTTACTTGGCAGATGAGGATGTCATCGTAGGTAACGATAAGATCCACTGCATTGACGGCATGGTTGCCGTAGACGAGCCAACCGGAAAATTTGGTACATTCTTGATCGCTGTACTTCGGGACAACGGAAAAATAGGGGGGATCGTCGGCTATTGATTCAGAAGAGAGGACTGGGTCAATGTCGAAACCGGTTACAGTTAGAGTCAGCATATCGGCTGGGATTTGGGATAGAACCGCATCGGACAACTGAATGTCCAGCCAGTAGTTGGCATCCAATGTGGGAAACTCTGTGATTGTGTTGGTATAGTACTGCTTATGGCCTGCTGTCCAGGAAGGGATACCGAATGCATAGGCGCCGTAAACCTCAAATTCCTCAACAGGTAGGAAACAGGATTGGGCTATAATACCTTCTTCAAATAGTGGGATATTATCGCTGAAAATTTTATTGGGGATGAGCTGCAGCGTGGGGTAAATGGCGACGGCATCTCCCCAACAGGCGCTCATGCGGATGCTCGCTTCAGAAGAGAGTCTGCCCAGAATGATCCAGCCGGACAACTTGGTGCGTGAATGATTGGTGTAGTAGGGAATGACCAATGTATGTTCCAACGTGGGGATGGATATGGAAGAGCTGATGGATAGGTCTGATTCTGAAGAGATGGTAAACATTGCATTTTCAAAAGTAAAGGTACATTCTGTTTGATCCATACCATGCGCATAACCGACATCATTCAGCTCTACACGAAGCGCTATATTGGATGTTACGGTAGCAACGTGAGGTACAGGATCTATAAAAAACAGGGAAGAGCCGTCGGACAAACAATCATACTCGCTAGCAACCGAGTATTTTGAAAAAGAGCTAATGTAAAAATCTAAATCGAACCAAGTAACATCATCTCCGAGAACATGGACCGAAAACGGGGGTTCGGATAGATAAGTCACATCCGGTTGTGTTGGCTCGGTAGGAAGAAGGGAAGCAATGGGCTGCCACAACAGTGAAACACATAGGATTAAGATAAAAATTGCAGAAAGTGAAACGAGGGCCTTTGTTGTAACAGCAGAGGTCCTTGGCTCGTTTGGAATTGGAAAGGTCTGGGTGGCTTCGCCCTCCGACATGGGAGACCAGATGCCACCGTTACAGGTCAGATCCAAATCAATGCTGACGGGGCAATGGTCAGAGCCAAGAATATCGCTATGGATCTGTGCTTGGTAGACGGACTGACCAATGCGGTCAGAAACCAGAAAATAGTCAATACGCCAACCTGCATTGTTTTCCCGGGCTTTGAACATATAACTCCACCAAGTATAACAATCTTTGGCATCCGGGTGGAGATGGCGGAAGGTATCCGTGAAACCTGCATCCAAAGTGGCGGCGAAACTTTGGCGTTCTTCGTCGGAGAAACCGGCATTGCCACGATTGGATTTAGGATTTTTGAGGTCGATTTCTTGATGGGCGACATTCAGATCACCGCAGAGGATCACGGGTTTGCGTGCATCTAGCTTTTGTAGATAGGCACGGAAGGCTGCATCCCAACGCAGGCGGTACTCAATACGGGCAAGTCCACGCTGGGCGTTGGGGGTGTAGCAGGTCACTAGGTAGAATTCCGGATATTCCAATGTGATGAGGCGTCCTTCGTTATCTAATTCCGGTATATCCAGACCATAGTGAACGGAAGTGGGAGTATGCTTGGTAAAAATGGCGGTTCCGGAGTAGCCTTTCTTTTCTGCATAGCTCCAGTATTGCTCATAACCGGGCAGATCCAGAGTCAGTTGTCCTTCGGAAAGTTTTGTTTCCTGCAGACAAAAAAAGTCAGCATTGATCTGGTTAAAATAATCCAGAAAACCTTTTTGAATACAAGCGCGTAGGCCGTTCACATTCCAAGAGACCATTTTCATTTTACTTCACCTCGATTGTGTGGCTTCAGGGGTATATATATCCATCAGCGATAGCATTTCTGAGTTCATGGTGATGGAAGTGGCGCCATCTAATGTGGCATTATCTACGGTGATGGTGACGGAATCCACATTCTGTAATTCCATGACCGTCATTGTGATACAAGCGCAGGCAATGGTCAGCGATACGCCGGATAGTTCGGAAAAATGCTCGCTCAAATGCAGTTGGGCACTACCATCTTGGACATGATAGGCCAGAACTGTGGTGCCGGCGGGGAAAGTGGCATCATAGGAATCGATGACCGTGGATTTGTTGTGAAAAAGAGAGAGATAGTAATTGAGCAGAGCAATGGTGTCATTACGAAATTGTTCGCCCTCTACGATCATGGGGGCAATGGTTTTCGCCGGTAGATCTTCATCCGTGTTAACGCAGCGATAGTATAACTGTACGGGGGATTGGAACGTTGGGGTATCCTGTCGGCAACCATAAGCAGGGAAGCACAGCAACAACGTCAAAATGATTACAACGAGCTTTTTGATCATACCCGTACCTCCTCATCCATATCAAAGCAGGGGAAACAGACCCGGAAGGTGGTGCCGGCGCCCAACGTGCTTTCAACTTCGATGGTGCCTTGATTACGCTCGACCATATTGCGGACAATGGCAAGGCCCAAACCGCTGCCGCCGGATTTGCGGGATCGGGCTTTGTCGACTCGATAGAAACGCTCAAAAATATGACTGACGGCATCGGCAGGAATGCCCACACCGGTATCGGATACCTCTAGGTACATATTATCTTCTTCACGGTATACGCGGATGGTGAGTGTTCCACCGGGGGCGTTGTATTTGATGCCATTTTCTACCAGATTGAAGGTGATCTGGTAAAGATCATCCTCCAGAATAAGAATGGGGCAGTCATCGTGCAGTTGTTGGTAAATGGTGATTTGGTTTTCCCGGGCGATACCGGAAAGCATTCGAACCACCCGTTCGATGGTGGGGGTCAGATTGATGATCTCACAGTTGCCGTCTTCCTGACTTTCGATACGCGTCAGGCTGAGCAGTTTCTGACTCATGCGATTTAGGCGGTCGGCTTCATTACCAATATCGCCGACAAATTCTCGAATGGTGGCAAGGTCCATGTCATTTTGTAAAATAGAGTCGGATAAGAGTTTGATAGATGCAAGTGGGGTTTTTAGCTCATGGGAGGCGTCAGAGACAAATTGGCTGCGCTTATTCTCCGAGGTTTGCAGACGATCCGTCAAGGCGTTAAACTCTTCCCCAAGCAGCGTGAGCTCGTCTTGCCCGCCGAGACTGACCTTATGGGTATAGTCACCCTCGCGAATGATGCGCATGGAACTGAGGATCCGGCGCATACGGGAAGAATAGATGGCAAAAAAGATGATGGAGAAGAGAATGACTGCAAGTTCCAATACTAAGGTGATGGTAAAGATGTTGCTCTGCAGATTCCAAATGAGCAGACCTTGCTCATGGTCGTACTCCATCATGTAGACACTGCCGATGATTGTGCCGTAAGAAACAACGGGTGTTGCGGCTCGGGAATACATACTGCCGTCGTGATAATACCACGTGAATACATCGTTACCCTCGAGCGCACTGACTACTTCGGGGAACAGAATGTAGGTCGTATCGGCAGTGGGTGCGGAGTCATAGACCGTCAGACCGGAGCGGTCGGTGATGATCAGGCGGTGGATGCCGTCACCCATCTGTTCTACGGCGGCTGCAGCATTGGCAGGGTTTAAAACCTCCAAATTGGCGATTTCAACAGCGGCAAGCTGGCACTTGGACAGTAGAGAACTTTGCTTGTTCTGATAAATGAGCTGCTGGTTGGTGCCGGAGGCATAAATATTCAAGAAGATCAATACCACCATGGTAACGATGATATTGGTCAGAGCATATTTCATATGGGAACTGCCGTACCGGACGGCAGATTTTTTACTTGCGGAAATAATAACCAACGCCCCACTTCGTCATAATGTAGTTGGGTTCTGCCGGATTCTCTTCCAGCTTTTCCCGAAGACGGCGGATATGGACATCCACCGTGCGGATATCGCTGCGGTATTCATAGGCCCAAATAGTGTCGAGGAGTGCTTCCCGGGAATAGACGCGATTGGGATTTCGCATGAGGAATTCGATGACGTCGAATTCCTTGGCGGTCAAGTCCGCAAGCACACCGTTTTTGTAAGCATTGCGGGCATCCAGATCCAGCGTGATGGCACCGATCGTCAATTCTCGGGAAGATGTATTGCCTACTGCGCCGCTACGTCGCAACAGGGCGCGAATCCGTGCCTTTAGTTCCAGAATATTAAAGGGCTTTGTCAGATAATCGTCGGCGCCAAAGTCAAATCCCATGAGTTTATCCATATCGTCTGCTTTGGCTGTAAGCAGGATGATCGGCACATTGGAAAACTCACGGATCTTGCCGCAGGCGGTCAAACCGTCCATTTCCGGCATCATGACATCCAAAACGATCAGATCCGGCGCCTCACTCATGGTAAGCTGGAGTGCATCCAGACCTGTAGAGCCGGTGATCACTTCATAACCCTCGTTTTGCAAATTAAAGCGAATACCTTTGACGAGCAGTTCTTCATCGTCTACGACAAGAATTTTCATTGTGTTCCTCCTACGGTGACATAATCCATCAGTGCTTCCAATTTGGCCAAACCAATGCCTTTGACCATGGTCAGTTGTGTCACGGTCTCAAAAGGACCGTTTGCTTCACGATAATCGATGATATTTTGGGCAATGACAGCGCCAACGCCCGGCAGCTTCTGAAGTTCCTCTAAATCGGCAGTGTTGATATTGACCAGAAGTGGTGTGGTCGTGGTAAGGGTGGCATCGCCGGAAACTGCGTTCGGATATTTCTCGATAATGATCGGCGATGAGGTACTCTGGCGACCGATGTAGAATCCGATCATACCGGAAACAAGGACAAGTGCTGCCATCAGCAGAATCAGATAGTTTTGTTTTTTCACGAGAAATGTCCTCCCGGATTGACTACTCTGCAAAAAACTGATATAATGCTTTTGGCTATTATTATACACGACTTTTTGTTACCGGACAAGTCCGGTTTTGAATATTGAGGGAGAAATATGAAATTTTACAGAACTATTTGCGCAATGATGTGCTTGGTACTGCTTCTTTCGTCATTTACATCGGTGGCTGCGGCGGAGCTGGATGCCGATCGTGCCGGTTGCCATGGAGTGGATGCGGTTTCACCGATCGGCGGATGGGAGAAAATGACGGAAACAGCGAAAACCGTGGTCGTTTACGAACGCAAAACCGGAACCATGGTCTACGCCTACCGCATGGACACCAAGATTTACCCTGCCAGTATGGTCAAGCTTATGACTGCTATTGTTGCATTGGAAAATGGTGATCTGGACGATGAAGTCACGGTAACGCGCGGCGCTCTCAACAGCCAGCCGCTTTGGTATGTCAGTGCGGATTTGGTTCGGGGGGAAAAACTCTCGTTGGAAGATTTGCTGTACTGCATGATGGTGAAATCCGCCAATGATGCCTGTGCGGTAATCGCTGAGCATATCGGTGGTACGCAGGCGGCTTTTGTCGAGATGATGAACGAAAAGGCGGCGCAGCTCGGGTGTACCGGTACGCATTTTTCTAATGCGCACGGTTTGCACGACGCAGATACTTACACCACCGCGCGAGATATTCTGCGCATTCTGGAATACGGCTTGCAGAATGAAACCTTCCGTACAATGTTTGAAACGGCAGAATATACGGTTCCTGCTACGGAGTACAGTCCAGAGCGGCATCTGATTACTACCAACAACATGATGAGCAAGACCAGCAAGTATTACGATAGTCGTGTTACCGGAGGAAAGACCGGCTCTACCGACGCAGCGGGACGATGCGTGGCAGTAACGGCTAATGTAGGCGATATGGAACTGATCGCCATCGTTATGGGTGCTCAGGCAACCTATGATAAGGATGGCACGTCCATAAACAGCTATGGCAGCTTTGAGGAAATGGATCAGATGCTGGACTATGTTCAGGCGAATTTTGAATCCCGGCAGCTTCTGTATGAAGGTCAGGTGATTGCCCAATATCCCGTAATGAACGGTAGTCACAATGTAGTGACTATGCCGCAGAATGCGATCACCTGCGTGCTTCCGAAAGATATTACAATGGATCAGTTGACGTGGGAGTATGATACCACAGTAAAGGGCTTATCGGCACCAATTGCCCAAGGGGACGATATTTCCACAATGGAGATTTGGTATGGGAATGTCTGCCTCGGCAGTACGGCACTGGTTGCCATGAATTCCGTTAGTGTTTACACGGCCTATAAAGAACCAAAAAGTACGACGGATCACAAAGATGAGGAAGCACACGGTGAATTGCTGGCAATGATCATGGGTGCGTTGCTTGGGTTGGCCGTGACTGTGATTATCGGCATTTTCCTGCTACGCATCATTCAAAGGGCCTTGATCAAGGCGAGAATCAGACGCAGAAGAAAGAACCGACGGAGGAATCGTCATGCGAGAGTGGGATGAGCTGAAGCAGGCATGCGAACAATGTACGCGTTGCGGCTTGTGCGAAACAAGAAACAATGTGGTTTTTGGAATTGGACCCCATGATGCGCCGATCCTGTTTGTGGGGGAAGGGCCGGGGGAACAGGAGGATCTGCGTGGAGAACCTTTTGTGGGTCGTGCAGGAAACTTTCTTGACGAGATGCTGTGTATTTTGGATCTGGATCGGCGTACCAACTGCTATATTGCAAATGTAGTGAAGTGTCGACCGCCTGATAACCGAGACCCATTGGAGACGGAGCAGGATGCCTGCATCGATTTCTTACGCAATCAGGTGGCATTGTTGCGGCCAAAGGTCATTGTTTGCCTTGGGCGTATTGCAGCGAAGCGCTTGATCGATCCGGAATATCGAATCTCACAGCAACATGGTCAATGGGTGCAGAAAAACGGCGTATGGATGACGGCGATCTACCACCCATCTGCGCTGCTGCGGGATGAGAGGAAACGTCCGCAAACTTTCTCGGATCTACTGAGTATTCGGCAGAAGCTCCGGGAAGTAGGTGTGCAACTTTAAGAGGGAACAGTCCTGTAAGCAAAAAAAGATCCCGGATGATTATCATCCGGGATCTTGCTATGTTAATGGAATGAAAATTAGAACTTCTTCTTGCTGATGACAACAGCGCCGGCAGCGGCAACAGTCATCAGAGCAACGATAACGCTGACCATGTCGCCGGTCTGGGGAGGAGTCTCGGGCTCAACAGCGGGGACATCCAGAACGTACATGGAAACGGGGAACTGAGAAACACCAACATTGGCAGCATTCTCACCGGTGATGTAGGAAGTGTTGGAAGCGCTGATGGTGGCGAAAGTGTTGTAGGTGCCCAAATACCAGGTGCTTTCGCCAACGGGGGTGGTGAAGGTGCCCAGATCGGTATCAAAGGTCCAGACGCAGGTGGGGGTGGTGGTCAAAACTACGTTGACCTTGTTGGTCTCGCCGTCGCGCAGAACAACGTCGATGTAGGTCTTGGTTTCGCCGTCCATGAAGTACAGATTCAGGCCGCCTTCAACAGTTTCCAGATAAACATCAGTAGCTTCGGCGGAATTCTCGGTGGTAGCCAGATAGTAGCCATTCATCGTGCCGGCGAAGTACAGAGTCTTGCCGTCCAACTTAGCCTGAACCAGACCCATCTTGTAGGCAGTACCTACAACGGGAGAGGGAACCAGAACGGTAGCAGGAGGGTTGGAATAACCACACTCGCAGGTGTAGTTGACCAGGGTGTGAGGAGTGACAGCGCTCTTGGTGCTCTCATCGCCGCAGGTGCAGACAGTCCAGTGGCCGGTCTCGTCGTAGCAGACCTTGTCGGAATTGTGTTGGTGCTCGGGGACGGAGCTGGGGGTTGTATAAACCACTTCGAAAGCGGTAACACGAACCTGCTTACCGCTATCTCCGTTCTTCACAGAATTGAGAACAACGGAATTACCGGAAACAGAGGTGGATACGTTGGAGATGTCAGTGGAGGTACCGTCAACGCAAAGGTATGCGTAGGTGCCGGTCACTGTAGAGATTTTCACGGAAACAAGCTCACAGCCATCAGGAACAGAGATGGTAATTGTTCCTGCAGGGGTGTCAGTTGCATAAATACGGATGTGGTCACCGTCGTATGCCTTGCCTGTGTTGGAACCGCCGTCGATCTTAACGGTGACGACATCATCAAGCATGAACTCCTGCTTGGTAGTGGTGTTCGTCCAGCCGTACTGCGTGATCAGGTCAGCAACGCTTTTACTTGCAGTCACAGTAGTGGTTTCTGCGCTGGCGACCAGAGCAAAGCTCAGAACCATAGCCAGGCACAGGATGATGCTAATGAGTTTTTTCATTCTAGATAACCTCCTAATAAATTTCCCGAATGAATTCGGATTTGAATGGTTTCCGTCTATTATCGTACCATGTTTTTCCGGAAAATGCAACAGTATTTTCACAAAATTTTTGTGTTATTTTGTATATCATTCAATGCCTTGTACACAAGATGTGGTGCAGACTCGAGGATAAAAGGCGGTTTTTCCAACTGTGGGAAAAATCTCAATTTTAGTGTTGACTTTTTGCCGGAAAACCGATATAATACACAGGCTTGCTAGTGTAGCACAGTCGGTAGTGCATCTCACTCGTAATGAGAAGGTCGCCTGTTCGAGTCAGGTCACTAGCTCCAGAAACGCCACTTGCCAACGCAGGTGGCGTTTTTGTTGCACATCAGAAGGATGTCGTAGCAACGGACTGTCATGATGACCGATCCGGACGTATCTTCAAAGGAGGACTCCTATGAAATTGTTACTTGAGATGTTTTTGACTTTTGCCAAGGTAGGTGTTATGACCTTCGGCGGCGGCTACGCAATGTTGCCCATCCTTCAGCGAGAAGTGGTGGAAAACAAAGGCTGGGCAACGGAAGAAGAATTGATGGATTATTTTGCCATTGGTCAATGCACACCCGGTGTGATCGCAGTGAATACGGCTACCTTCATTGGCCAGAAGAACAAAGGGATTCTCGGTGGTATCATCGCAACGTTTGGCGTGGTGTTTCCGTCGCTTGTGATCATCAGTCTGCTAGCAGGCGTCATTGAGGCATTCTCCCATCTGGCTTGGGTGCAAAATGCTTTCGGTGGGATTCGGGTATGCGTGTGCGTGCTGATACTCAATGCTGTGGTGAAGCTCTATAAGAAGGCGGTCGTGGATGTGCCGACCTTCATCATTTTTCTGGTAGTGGCATTGGGCAGTACGTTCCTGTCGGTTAGTCCTGTGGTATTCGTGGTTCTGGCGGCTGTTGCCGGAATTGTGTTGAAGGTAATGGGAGGTAAAAAGGCATGATGTATCTGCAGCTTTTTTGGGAATTTTTCAAAGCTGGGCTGTTTGCCATCGGTGGTGGCATGGCGACTATCCCGTTCCTTTATGACATTTCCGATAAAACCGGGTGGTTCACACACACGGATCTGGCAAACATGATCGCAGTTGGCGAATCTACGCCGGGCCCCATTGGTGTTAATATGGCTACGTATGTCGGCTTTGTGACCGGAATGCAGGATGCCGGTCTCATCACAGCAATATTTGGTGCGATTGTGGCTACCGTGGGCCTTGTGACACCATCTGTGATCGTGATCCTGATCGTAGCGGCGGTCCTCAAGAGTTTTCGCAATAATCGTTATGTGGAAAGTGCATTTTATGGTCTGCGGCCGGCTTCCACAGGCCTGATCGCAGCAGCCGGATTGAGCGTTGTATTCTCTACAATGGTGGTTATTGGCGCTGACGGATTAAATCATGTCTTTAGCCTGAACTGGAAGGGCGCTGTTTTGGCGGTTGTGTTGTGGCTGCTGACCAATGTTGTGGAAAAGACGAAAAAATGGCATCCCATCGTATTTATCGGTTTTGCAGCACTGATTGGTGTCATCTTTCAGTTTGAATAATTTCGGATCGGAAAATGCAAGATTGCTTTTTCGGTGCAGCTTTGTTATAATGTGAGCAAGATCATCTTAATGGAGGAAAGACTATGGAAGAAGTGAAGAAGATTCCGCAGCGTAGCGAAATTGCAGAGGCGGATAAGTGGGCCACTGAAGATCTGTATCCCAGTGATGAAGCATGGGAAGCGGAGTTGGCATCCATTCAGGAGCAGGGGAAGCTGCTGGCAAACTATGCAGGCAAACTTTGCAATGCAGACATTCTTTGTGAATATCTGACCAAAATGGAAACTGCTGACGTGGTGATTTCCCGACTGGCAAACTATGCCATGCGTAAGGGGGATGAGGATACAAGAGATGCACATTATCAGGCGATGGGTGGTAAATTCCGTAGCGTGATGGTGGCGCTTGGCGCTGCATGTAGCTTTGAAACGCCGGAGATCATGGCCATTAGCGATGAAGATTTGGAGCAATTTTATGTGCAAAAGCCGGAGCTTGAGCGGTATCGTCGCTATTTGACCAATATGCGCCGCCGCAAGGCCCATACTTTATCTGCGGCTGAGGAAAAATTGCTAGCCGCCGCCGGTGAAATGTCTGGTGCACCCAGTAATATCTACGCAATGTTTGCCAATGCGGACATCAATTTCCGGGATGCGGTGGATGCCAACGGTGTAGCACATCCTGTGCGGCAAGGTACGTTCGTCACCTTGGAAGAAAGTGCGGATCGTACTTTGCGCCAGTCTGCTTATGAAAGCCTGTATGACAGCTTTGCAGCTTATCAGAACACGGCTGCTGGTTTGCTCAATGCTCAGAATAAGCAACTGAAGTTCTTTGCCGAGGCCAGACAGTATGCTTCTGCCTTTGAAGCTGCACTGCATCGTACCAATGTGCCTACCTCCGTATACTTGAATCTGATCGAAGCGGTTCATCGGAATATGGATAAGATGCATCGGTATGTGCGGTTGCGTAAGAAGCTTCTGGGCGTGGAGGAACTGCATTTTTACGATATCTACACGCCGCTGTTGGCAGATGTAGATAAGCATATCGAATTTGCCGATGCAAAGGAAATGGTGTATGAAGCACTGGCTCCTCTGGGCGAAGAGTACCGTGCGATTCTGAAAGAGGGCTTCGAGAATCGCTGGATCGATGTGTACACCAACGAAGGCAAGCGCAGCGGCGCCTATTCCGCAGGTGCGGCTGTACATCCATACGTCTTGCTCAACTATACGGGCAGCCTCGATAGTGTCTTTACTTTGGCACACGAAATGGGTCATGCATTGCATTCGTATTTGTCCAATAAGCATCAAAACCCCGTAGATGCGGATTATGTGATCTTCGTGGCGGAGGTGGCTTCGACCTGCAATGAAGCACTTCTGATGGAATATCTGCTTAAGAAAACTACCGACAAGAAGGAACGGGCTTACCTGATCAACCATTATCTGGATCAATTCAAGGGTACACTGTATCGCCAGACCATGTTTGCAGAATTTGAGCTGAATATTGGCCGGATGGTGGCGGAAGGCAAGAGCCTGACGGCACAGTTGCTGTGCGCTGAGTATAAGCGGCTGAATGAATTGTACTATGGCCCGGATATGGTGGTGGACGATCGTATCGCCGTGGAGTGGGCGAGAATTCCCCATTTCTACTACAATTACTATGTGTTCCAGTATGCTACCGGCTACAGCGCAGCCATTGCCTTGTCCCGCAGAATCCTTGACGAGGGCGAAGCGGCTGTGAAAGACTACCTAGGTTTCCTGTCCGGTGGCTGCAGCAAGAGCCCTATCGATCTGCTCAAGGGTGCAGGCGTGGATATGACCGCTCCCGAACCTGTGGAGCAGGCTTTGGAGTTATTTGGAAGACTGCTAGACGAAATGGAAGAACTGGTTGGTGAATAAAATGCCGGAGCTGTTTATTCCTACGCTGCACACCTTTGCGATGAATAACATTTTTACCGGTTCTTGCGGATGCTTTCGTTTCCGTGTGGCACCGCAGGTACAAAAATTATCGTCTAAGGAAGTGGATTTTGTTAACAGCAGTATTTTGGCGGAGTTCTGGCATGGCCCGTTCTGTTACGAAAAGAGTGTCATGGAAGGGCAACGTAGCTTCCCGTTGACGGAAGAAGGACGATCGGCCATGAAAGCATGGCTAGAAGAGAATATTTGAGCGACTGGTCCGGCGCACGGGTTGCGCCGGACTTTTTTGTCTATGATGAATGCGATTGGCATTGACATATGAAAGCAATTTGTGTAATATAACCATATAATGGAAATGCGGAGGTGACGCATATGGCAAATTCGCTAAACCCAGAAGTGCTGCAGCTAATTCAAGAGAAAATAGACCAAAGACAGACAGTATTGTTGTGTACTGGAAGTCCGGAAATGGATCTTGTACTATCTCAGGCAGTGAAGGCATGCGATGCAACGGTGATAACGACCGGCGAGGATTATCGCTGGAAGCAGTTGTTTCGATTGGCCTTTACCGGTCGTGCGACGGTTGCCATTGGAAGTGCGGAAATCTTGCTCGGTCTTGGTAAGATTTCCAGAGCGTGGAAAATTCCGTTGAAGGTTCGTTGCGCCATTATCGTTGGCGGTGGATGTTCACAGACAATACAGGAAGATATCCGTATTTGCATGGACTGCAGTGTGTTGACCGAGCCGTACCCAAAGGAACAAGAACAATACCGGATTGCTGAGTTGGAAACGCAACTGTTGCAATGGACAAGCGTGTTGGATTGTCGTGTCGGCCGATCGGACGCAGGCGTAGAAATTGATATGGTGACCTTTGATGGGGAGCAATTGCCGAAACTGCCTTCCTGCGCAAGACTTGTGCTGCGCACATGGGAACCGGAGGTGGATTGCCCATTGTCGGTCATGGGTTCTAGGGTATTCAAGGCGTAAAGAATGGGGGATAGACGATTTATGAAAATTGTCAACGCCGAAAAATATTTTGCAGGTGTGGCGCTGCCAATTTGCGATTCAGTTGAAAAAATGTTGACAATTCTGTTTTTTATGGTAGAATATCATAGATATGCAAAGACTGTGGGAAATCCAAGCGGAATGGAAGTCATCAGAGAGAGGGCGGTGGTGGAAGCCCTTGTCGGATATTCTGCGAGCCAATTTTCTTGTTGCCCGGGATGACCGGGACGGGCGCTCCCGTTATAGAGCAACTAAGATATCCTTTGCGGATAAATTAGGGTGGTACCGCGTGACAACGCCCCTATGCATATAGGGGCGGTTTATTTATTTTGGAGGTAGATTTATATGAATCCCAAGCCCTACGGTGTAAATGAACTGCGTGAGATGTTCCTGCGTTTCTTTGAGAGCAAGGGTCATCTGCGCCTGCCTAGCTTTTCCTTGATTCCCCAGAATGATGCATCGCTGTTGCTGATCAACTCTGGTATGGCTCCTATGAAACCTTATTTTACCGGCGAAGTAGAGCCCCCCAGAAGAAGAGTTTGCACTTGCCAGAAGTGTATCCGTACCGGTGATATTGAAAACATCGGTAAAACGGCTCGCCACGGCACTTATTTTGAGATGTTGGGAAACTTCTCTTTTGGTGACTACTTTAAGCACGAAGCCATTGCATGGTGTTGGGAATTCCTGACACAGGTGGTTGGTCTGGAGGAGAGCCGACTGTATCCGTCTATCTACGAAAATGACGATGAAGCATTTGAAATCTGGAACAAGGAGATCGGCGTGCCTGCGGATCATATCTTCCGTTTTGGTAAGAAGGATAATTTCTGGGAGCACGGTTCCGGCCCTTGCGGCCCATGTAGCGAAGTATACTATGATCGGGGAGAGAAGTATGGCTGCGGTCAACCCGGGTGTACTGTGGGCTGTGATTGCGACCGGTACATGGAAGTGTGGAACAACGTCTTCTCTCAGTTTGACAACGATGGTCAGGGCAACTATACTGAACTGGCACAGAAGAATATCGATACCGGTATGGGTTTGGAGCGTTTGGCAGTTGTTTGTCAGGATGTGAACAGCTTGTTCGATGTGGACACCGTGATGAATATCACCAATCATGTGACGGCCATTACCGGCGCAAGTTATGGTCAGAGCGTGAAGACGGACGTCAGCCTGCGCGTGATCACCGACCATATCCGCGCTTCGTCCTTTATGATTGCCGATGGTGTGCTACCGAGCAATGAAGGTCGGGGTTATGTGTTGCGCCGCCTGCTGCGTCGTGCTGCACGTCACGGTAAGTTGCTGGGTGTGAATAAGCCGTTCCTGTATGAAGTTGTGGAGACAGTCGTGAGAGAAAATGAGGGTCACTACGGCTATCTGCGTGAACGTGCGGAATATATTACCAAGGTCGTCAAGGTAGAGGAAGAGAATTTTGCCCGTACCATTGATACCGGCATGGCGATTTTTACCGCTAAGATGGCTGAGCACAAAGCATCCGATAAGACGATTTTCTCTGGTGCGGATGCATTCCTGCTGGCCGATACCTATGGTTTCCCGATCGATCTGACGCTGGAAATGGTGGAAGATGAAGGCATGACCATCGATATGAGCGAATACACCCGCCTGCGGGAAGAACAAAGAAATCGTGCCCGTGAGGATCGCAAGAAAATGGGCGATTTAGGTTGGGCGGGTATTGATCTGGGATTAGACAATACGCCGACCAACTTTGTAGGCTACCATGTGAATAACTGCGAAGCTACGGTACTGGCAGTTTGTGTTGGAGAAGAAGTGTCTGGCACCATTGCCGGTGGCGAGAAGGGCATCATCGTGCTAGATAAGACGCCTTTCTATGCAGAAATGGGCGGCCAGGTGGCTGATTTTGGTTGGATCCTTGTGGGCGACAGCCGCTTCGAGGTTACAAATGTTCTCAAGGATAAGGGTGGTAAATACCTTCACTACGGTGTGATGGTCAAGGGTTCCATTAAGGTGGATGATATGGTGTTGGCTTCTATTGATGTGGAGCGGCGTCATGCGATCATGCGGGCCCATACTGCGACGCACCTGTTGCAGAAGGCGCTGCAGAGTGTTCTTGGTGACCATGTGCATCAGGCTGGTTCTTATGTAGAACCGGACCACCTGCGGTTTGACTTTACGCACTATTCTGCCGTTACGCATGAAGAATTGGCAAAGATCAACTCCATTGTGCAGTCTGCGGTGTTGGAGGGCTATCCCGTGGATATCCGGGAAATGAGCATTGAAGATGCAAAGGCGCAGGGTGCAATGGCACTGTTTAGTGAAAAGTACGGCGATACGGTCCGCGTGGTCAATATGGGTGGCTTTTCCATTGAATTGTGTGGCGGTACGCACATGGATAATACCGCAAAGGTTGGTCCCTTCTATATCACCTCCGAGGGTAGTGTCGCTTCGGGTGTTCGGCGTATTGAAGCGATCACCGGTAAGTCTTGCTTGGAACAGACGGAAAGAATGCAGGCGTTGGTGCTTGAGGCCTGCGCAATGTTGAAAGCCAAACCTGCTGATCTGCATGATCGACTGCAGGCACAGATTGAGGAAGTGAAGGAACTCAAGCGCAGAATTGAGCAGTTTAAGGCCAAGGAAACAGCCGGTGAAGTGGAGCGCTTCTTGTTTAGCGGTCACAACGTGGGTGACCTGAAGATACTGACCGCAACGGTGCCTAGTGCAGATCCAACTAAACTGCGCCAAATGGGTGATCTGTTGCGAGAGAAAGAACCCGCTGTGGTTGCCGTTTTGGCTGCGGTCAATGGTGAGAAGATCACGTTCCTTGCTGTTTGTGGTAAGGAAGCGATTACCAGAGGTGTAAGGGCCGGTGACTTGGTGAAACTGGTTTGCACGGCTGCCGGTGGCAGCGGCGGCGGTAAGCCCGACAGCGCCATGGGTGGCGGTAAGGATGTCAACAAAGTGGACAACGCATTGGCACTGGTAGATGATTTCGTGGCATCTAAGCTGAAGTAATAATACAAACGGGCGCTGCCCTGAGGGTGGCGCCCTTATCTTTCATTATGGGAGGTGCAGACTATGCGTCGACTGGTGTGGTTTACCATCGGTTTTGGCATTGCCTGCGCCTTTTGCGCTTATTTTGAGATCCCTTGGTTGCTGAGTGTCATATTTATAACAGCTGCGGTGGCAGCATCTTTGCTGTATTTGTCTACACAGATTCGGTCTGCTCGGATCGCTGCGGCAATCATGCTCGGAATCTGTGCCGGTACAGTGCTTTTTACCGTGCATGATCGCATTGTACTGCGTGGTGCTACGCAATTGAACGGAAAGACGGAATTTGTCACAATAATCGTACGCGATTATAGCTATGAAACGGACTATGGTACTGCCGTAGATGGCACCATTGTCGTTGGGGATCAGCAATATCGGGTACGGGTGTATTTGAATGAAAAGACCGACTTGGAGCCGGGAAATCGTTTGATTGGGCGATTTGCGTTTGAAAAGACTGTTGGCGGTGGCGCCGAGGAGTTGATGCACCACCGTGGACAGGGGATCTATCTGCTTGCATATCAACGTGGTAACTGCGTGACGGAACGTTTCTGGAGTACGCCGTGGAGAGATCTGCCGATGCTCTGGCAGCGAACATTTGCACATTCCATTGATACAGCATTCCCGTCGGATTCTGCTGCATTTGCGAAGGCGCTGCTATTGGGTGACCGGACGGATCTGGATTATGAAACGAATACGTATTTCAAAATCAGTGGCATCAGTCATATTATTGCGGTATCGGGTTTGCATGTGTCCATTCTGTTTGGATTGGTGTATCTGGCATCCGGCAGGCGCAGATGGATTATGACGCTTTTGGGCATTCCCGTGGTCGTACTGTTTGCGGCGGTAACCGGTTTTACGCCGTCCATTACACGCGCTGCGATCATGCAGATGTTGATGATGGTTGCGATGCTTGTCAACCGCCAGTATGATGCCCCTACCGCTTTGGCGACCTCTGCTCTGGTAATGTTGGTGCATAATCCGCTCGTGATCACATCGGTCAGTTTTCAGTTATCCTTTGCTTGCATGGGTGGTATCTTTCTCTTTGCAGAGCCCATTCAAAACTGGTTGATGGAGGATTCCAGACTTGGCAGATGGGATTTCTGGTTTGTGCGTGGTGGCGTATACGGTGTTTCCGTCAGTTTGGCCGCGGCAGTGTTTACCACACCCTTGATTGCGGTGCATTTTGGCACAGTCAGTCTGGTGAGTTTGGCGACAAATTTGCTGACCCTGTGGGTGATCGCATTTGTATTCTACGGCATTATGGCTGTGTGCCTGCTGAGCTTATGGAGCGCAGGTGCCGCTGCATGGATCGCAGCGATCGTGGCATGGCCGATCCGCTATGTATTGGAAACGGCGAAGCTGATGGCATCATTGCCGATGGCTGCGGTCTATACGGTCAGTCCCTATATCGTTGGCTGGCTCATTGGTGTATACGTCTTATTGGGCCTATTTTTGATCATGCAGCGAAAACCTGTGGGGCTGTTTACAGGGCTAAGTATGGCGATGCTTTGTCTGTGTATTGTCATTTCTTGGCTAGAGCCTCGTTGCGATGATTTTAGGATGACAATGTTGGATGTTGGGCAGGGACAAGCGATTCTGCTTCAAAGCGATGGAAAAACCTTTATTGTGGACTGCGGCGGTGATTATGATGAAGATGCGGCCGATCTGACGGCGGAGACACTGCTCAGTCAGGGCATTGCGCGGGTCGATGGCGTGATACTGACACATTTTGACCGTGATCATTCCGGCGGCGTGGAATATCTGCTGACACGTATTGCTGCAGATATGCTGATTGTACCTTTTTGTCAGGATGAAGAGGAGATCGGGAACAAACTGTCGCAAATGGTAGGCGGGGAAACAAAAGTTGTTCAGCAAGACCTTACGATCCGCTTTGATCAGACAGAAATACGAATCTTGGCGCCGGTGTCGTATGATTCCGGAAATGAAAGCGGCATCTGCGTCTTGTTCCATAAAGAAAACTGTGATATACTGATCACAGGAGATATTAGCAAGGATGCAGAGAAACTGATTCTGAAATATCATACTCTACCACAAGTGGATGTGTTGGTGGTTGGACACCATGGTTCAAAGTATTCCACAAGTGAGGAATTACTTGCAGTGGTGCAACCGACCTATGCGCTGATCTCCGTTGGTGCAGACAATTCCTATGGCCATCCACATCCGTCGATTTTGGAGCGCCTGTTGCAATACGGATGTTGGATCTACCGCACCGACGAGAATGGAACGATAATTTTCCGGGGGTGAAACAATGGCAAGAGCAAGAGATGACGCAGCTTTTCAAATGCTGAAACAGGATATTAAGACCAATACCCCAGGTAGACTCTATATTTTTTATGGTGAAGAAATGTTTCTGCAGCAGCATTATTTGCAGCGGCTTCAAAAGGTGTTGGTGGATGAGCTGACGGAATCCTTTAACTATACCCGACTGAATAACGAAAATTTCGAACTGCAGACCTTTGTGGATGCGGTGGAGCGTTTTCCAATGATGGCAGAAACCACAATGGTACAGGTTGACGATGTGGATCTGTTCAAATTGCCGGAGGCGGAGCGTGAGAAGCTAGCGCAGGTATTGGCAGATATTCCGCAGTACTGCAGCATTGTATTTACCTATGAAACCGTGGTATGGAAATTGGATAAGCGGTATAAAAATCTGTGCAGCGTGATTGAGGAGCATGGGCTGGTTGTAGAATTTCAAAAGCAGGAACAACGTGACTTGATCGCATGGATTCAGAGACATTTTGCCGCCAGACAGAAAAGCATTACACCGGAGCTTTGTGCTTATCTGATTGAATTGACCGGTGGTACGATGACGGCACTTTCCGGCGAGATCGGAAAAATCGCTGCCTTCTCCGGTACGGATCAGATTTGTAGAGCGGATATTGATGCTGTAACGGTGCCGGTGCTTGATGCGGTTGTCTTTCAAATGACGGATCTTCTGGGACAAGGGAAGTATGGGCAGGCGTTGCTGAAGCTGCAGACGCTACTCAAAATGCAGCAAGAGCCGATTGCGATCTTGGGAGCCGTAGGTAGCCATTTTCGGCGTATCAGTACTGCACGGATCCTACTTGATCATGGCAAGCAGGCTGGTGAATTGATGAAGTTATACAACCTTCGTGATTATGCAGCTCGCAAGACGATGGAAACAGCACGGCATTTTTCGGCTAAATTTTGCGCCAAAGCATCGCAGTTGATCGTGGAAACAGACTATAAAATGAAAACATCCTTTGATACACAGGAGCGCCTGCTAGAATTACTGATCCTGCAGTTGGCACAGGAGGCACAAAGTGATTAAGATTCGGGAAGCGATCGTTGTCGAGGGTCGTTACGATAAAAATACCCTCAGCCAAATCGTGGACGCTCCCATTCTGGAAACGTCTGGATTTGGTATTTTCAAGGATAAGGAACAGATGGAACTGCTACGTCGAGTGGCTATGAAACGTGGGTTAATTATTTTCACCGACTCGGATGGTGCAGGATTTGTGATTCGTAACCACATTAAAAGTGCCATCGACGCAGTATATTTGAAGCATGCCTATATTCCGGATGTGCCGGGGAAGGAACGACGCAAATCTGCCCCCGGAAAAGAAGGAAAACTGGGCGTAGAGGGTATGAAGCCCGAAATAATTATAGATGTGTTACGCAGAGCCGGTGCGACCATTGAAGGTGAGGAATCGGTCAACAGGGAAGCACAACTTACGAAAACGGATCTGTTCTTTCTTGGATTGTCCGGAAATCCGGATAGCAAAGCCAAACGCAAGGCATTGTTGAAGGCGTTGAACTTACCGGAGCATATGAGCGCTAATGCACTACTGCAGGCTTTGAATTTGCTGTACACCAGAGATGAAGTGTACAGATTGGTGGATACGATGTAGATGTAATTGAACGATGGATTGTTGTTCGTGGTCAGGCACAGAATTCGAAGTCTGCTCGACGTAACACTGGATATGCATAATGGAGAAATACCATGGTAGATATACAAGTAAGTAACTTAACAAAGTTCTTTGTCATCGGTGAGAATCTGCTGCAAGGGCTGTCATTTGAGATCCATGAAGGGGAATGCGTAGCATTTTTGGGGCGTAACGGATGCGGAAAAACCACGTTGTTTAACATCTTGACAGGGCAGATGGACTATGACGAGGGAGAGGTATATGTCAATCCCAACAAGAAACTAGGATTGATTTCGCAGATTCCTCAGTTTCCTGCCGGATATACGGTGGAAGATGTACTACGCTCTGCATATCGAGACATTATGGCAGTGAAAACAAAGATGGAAGCGCTGGAGCAGCAGATGCTTCATGGCGCAACGTCCGAGCAACTGCGCGAATACGATGTTTTGGTCAACCGTTTTCAAAGCGGTGGCGGTTATGAGATGGATGTGGAAGTCGATAAGATCTGTAATGGTTTAGGGATTGCGGCTGAACAGCGAAAGCAGAGTTTCGACAGTCTGTCCGGTGGCGAGAAAACACGAGTGAATCTTGCCAGGCTGTTGTTGGAAAAGACGGATATACTGCTGCTGGATGAGCCTACGAACCATCTGGATCTGAGAAGCGTGGAATGGTTAGAAGGTTACATTAAGGCATTCAAGGGTACTGTGTTGGCAATTTCCCACGACCGGTACTTCATCGATCAGATCGCACAAAGAGTCATTGAGATCGTAGATGGCCATGCACAGTTTTATTCTGGAAACTATTCCTTCTATATGGATGAAAAACAGGCTCGCTTTGATCTGCAAATGAAGCAATATGAGCAGGAACAGGCAAAACTTCGGCAGTTGGGGTTTACTGTAGAGCGAATGAAGGGCTGGGGTATCAACAACCGGACATTGTATCGGCGGGCGATGAGTATTCAGCATCGCATGGAGCGTATTAAAAGAACAGAAAAACCGAGAACAGAAAGAACGATGCATGCGACTTTTGGCGAGCGGGATTTTAGCGGTGATGTTGTATTCCGGATGAAGAATTTTTCCAAAAGCTTTGGCAGTCGGGTGCTATTTTCCGGGGTGGAGCTGAACGTGGAGGCAGGGGAGCGGATCGCCATTTTGGGTGATAACGGAACTGGAAAATCCACCTTCCTGCGCTGCCTTTTAGGAGAAGAGGAATGCTTGGGGAAAATTCAGTTTGGTCCAACGGTGAAATGGGGCTATCTGCCTCAGATCATTCATTTTGAACATCCGGAACGGACGTTGTACGATACGATGCTCTATGAAATGAATTGTACACCACAGAGCGCACGTGACCGACTTGGCCAGTTCCTGTTTTCCGGTGAAGATGCGTTTAAGACGGTCGGAACACTTTCAGGAGGCGAGCAGAGCCGTCTGAGGCTTTGTATGCTGATGGATGAGAAGATCAACTTGCTGATTTTGGACGAGCCGACAAACCATCTGGATATTGCATCCCGCGAATGGATCGAAGCGGCGATCGAGGAGTTCGAGGGCGCACTACTGTTTGTGAGCCATGATCGCTATTTTATCGAGAAGTTTGCCGAGCGGATCTGGTTGCTGGAAGATGGAATTATTCGGGATTTTCGGTGTGGGTACGGGAAATACCTGTCGATCTGTGCCCATGAAGCTACGGCGAAGCCATTGATCCCTGCAACACCGAAGCCCAAAAAAGATCGCCCCAAAGGTGGGACAAAAGAAACAGATAAGTTGGTGCGCCGGTTGGAGCGTGAAATTGAGAAGCAGGAGCAGCTACTTGTAGAGTTTGATGCAAAGATCGAGGCTTCTGCTGCGGATTATCAGGAATTGACCCGGCTTTTGGAAGAGAAGGAAGCGGCGGAAGCGGTTTTGTTGGAGCTGATGGAACAATGGGAGCAGGCTCAAAGTTGATGGAGGAATCGATATGGAATTTTTTCTGATTATGTTCGTTTTGGTGTTCATTTTGGCCTTTGGCATGATCTTGTCAACCTTTATCCGCTCTGCCAAGGAGTGGAACCGCAACAATCACAGTCCAAGGCTGACTGTAGAGGCAACCGTGGTTGCTAAGAGAACCAATCATACTCGTCACAGTGGCGGCGTCCACCACACGGGGCATACTACCACGACCTATTTCGCAACTTTCGAAGTGAGCAGTGGTGACCGTATGGAGTTGCAAATGGCCGGCCGTGAATATGGTCTGTTGATCGAGGGGGATTTCGGTGACCTGACTTTTCAGGGGACGCGATATCTGAACTTTGCCAGAAAGGTGAAATCCTATGAAAATCTATCATAAGTTGGTTCGGGATCGCATTCCGGAAATCATTGAACGAAGTGGAAAAAGGCCCATCACTCGTATTCTGGAGGAGGAAGAATACCGCCGCTGTCTAGAAGCGAAGCTGGATGAAGAGGTGTTGGAGTTCCATGATGCCCACAATCTCGAAGAATTGGCAGATATTCTTGAAGTGGTTTACGCTTTGGCGGACACCCTTGGAAGCCGCCAAGAATTGATGGAAGTGTATCAGAAGAAGCACGATGAACGTGGTGCCTTTGAAAAGAAGATATTTTTGATTGGAAATGAAGAATAAAAGGATTTGGATCGCAGCTATATCGATCGTGATGATTGGCATGGTGATCTGGGTATTGTGGGCAAATACGGCGTTGGAAATGAACACCATCACCGTTGTGGAAAAGAATCTTCCGCAAGCCTTTGATGGCTACCGCATTGCTCACGTATCGGATCTGCACAGCGCTGAAATGGGAAAAGACAATGAAAAATTGATCGCCATGTTAAAAAATGCCAGTCCGGATATCGTATGTATGACCGGTGATATTATGGATGCGCGGGCAACGGATCCGCAAATCGTCCTGTCTTTTGTTCAGCAGGCGGCAAAAATCGCTCCCTGCTATTACATCACCGGTAATCACGAGGTGCGGTTGTCGGAGGAATTGTACCGGCAGTTGATGAATGGATTGGAAAGTGCTGGCGTGACGATTCTTAATGACGAGGAAGTTTTGTTGTACCGGGGTGACGATGTGATCTCGCTTTATGGTCACGCATGGGGAAGTGTGAATGCTTTCAATAACTTATCCTCATGGGCGGGGTATCGGATTCTTCTGAGCCATCCACCGGAGGATTTTGCGGCGTATGCATCGGCTGGGTTTGATTTGGTTCTCAGCGGACATGCCCATGGCGGTCAATTTCGGTTACCTTTTGTTGGAGGCCTGTATGCTCCGGGGCAAGGACTTTTTCCAAAGTATGATGCAGGTCTGTATAGCGAAGGAAATACGGACATGATCGTTAGCCGTGGAATTGGAAACAGCTCTTTTCCCTTGCGATTTAACAACCGTCCCGAGCTGATCATCATTGTTTTGAAGAACGCCTGAGGGCTTGACACCCCTGAATTGAATGCATATAATAACGAAAGAACGATAATAAGGAGAGAACGAAAGTATGAGTTCTTGTAATGGCAATTGCAGCAGTTGTGGAAGTGATTGTACAGACCGCAGCGCAGAGAGCCTACTGGCTAAGCTAAATCCAAAGGCTTCTGTAAAAAAAGTAATCGCAGTGGTTTCAGGAAAGGGTGGGGTAGGCAAGTCCACGGTGACCGCTATGCTTGCCGTATCAATGGCACGAAAAGGGTATCGAGTTGGTGTGTTGGACGCTGATATTACCGGTCCGTCCGCACCGATGGCTTTCGGTGTAACGGAGTGTCAGGGTGCAAATGAGGATGGAATCTATCCGGCGTTGACCCGTGGCGGCATTCAGGTGATGAGTATCAATTTGTTGCTGGATGATCCGGCTTCACCCGTGGTTTGGAGAGGCCCTGTCATCGCAGGTGCAGTCAAGCAGTTCTGGACGGATGTGATCTGGGAGGATGTGGATTATCTGTTTGTAGATATGCCGCCCGGAACCGGTGACGTGCCGCTGACGGTGTTCCAGAGCCTGCCTGTGGACGGGATCGTCATCGTCACCAGCCCCCAGGATCTGGTTAGCATGATCGTCACAAAGGCTGTGAAGATGGCGCAGATGATGCATATTCCTGTGCTGGGTTTCGTCGAAAATTATGCTTACCTTGAGTGCCCAGATTGCGGCAAGAAGATCGAGGTCTTCGGCAAATCCAATCTGGATGCCATTGCTGCGGAGCATGGAATCCCTGTGCTGGCACGGTTACCCATTGATCCCAAGGTGGCAGAGGCTTATGATAGTGGGCTGATGGAGACGGTGAACACCAATGCTGTCAGCGGAGTCATTGATGCGGTGGAGAAGGCATGAGTGGGGAATTGAAATGCCTGCGTTGCGGCGCGGATATGTTCTTTTTTAAGCGGGAGAAGATCCAGCTAGGACAGACCGGCTACTTTCTCGGCGACTGGCCCAATCTGCTGGCAGGTGCGCTGGAGGTGGAGATCTATGGCTGCAACAAATGCGGCAAGCTGGAATTCATGATGCCCGGTTTTCCGGAGTCTGCGCATGAGGAGCCTAAATTTGCGGAGGAAGAATTCCTTCCGGATGTGGATCAAAATATTGTTGGTGTCAGCATGGACGGTATGCCACAGGTGCGCTGTCCTCGATGTGGCCATAAGCACGATTTTGACTATCCACAATGTCCCCGGTGTGAACACGTCTACTAAATTTATTGGAGCTGTTACAAATGCAACAGCTCCAATTTTTATTCAAGAAGTCCCAATTTTGATTTCCATTTCAGGATGCGCATGACGGCTTCGTTCAAACGTTCCTGGGAAATTCGGCCGCTGTGGACGGCGGATAAAACCGCTTCGTATTGCGGTGCATAATCCGATACACACAGCATATCATTGCCAGCTAAGACTGCCAGAACCGCAGATTCTGCTGCGCCATAAGTATCTGTGATGGCATCCATTGCCAGATCATCGGTGATGATCACCCCAGAAAAGCCCATCTGCTGGCGTAAATAGGTGTGAACCGTAGGGGATAAAGTAGCAGGTAGCATCGAATCCAACGCTGTGATATAGACGTGACTGACCATGATGGCGTCACATCCTACCCGAATCCCTGCGGCAAAAGGAACAAGATCCGCAGATTCTAGTTCGGACAAGGATCGTTCATCGACAGCAATTCCAATATGGGTGTCCGCATTGTTGCCGTATCCGGGGAAGTGTTTCAAAACACTGCCGATCTGATACTGCGACATGATCGAGGTCATCATTTCTACGAATTCGCCACAGATCTCGGGGGATTGCCCCAAGGAACGCTGGTACATAAAGGCATTTGGGTCGGTGGAAATGTCGCAAACCGGCCCTAAGTTCACATTGATCCCGATAGAACCTAGCAATCGACACTTTTCTTCTTCCGTTGCAGCGATCAATGCTAAGCCGCCTTCGGAAAATAACTGTCGGGGAGAGGAAAATCGATGACTACGAAATGCTGGGAAACGGCTGATTCGGGTAACGGTGCCGCCCTCCTCGTCTACCGCCATAAGCATTGGGATGGAAGAGGCGGCTTGATATGCTGCGATAGTGGCTGAGGCAGAAGAAATCGTTTCCTCCTGAAAATCACGAGCGAAGAGAACAAAACCGCCGAAATTGTAGTGCGCAATTTCCTCTATGGCATCCTTTGACGGACAGCGAGCCAAGAATAGTTGCCCCACTTTTTCCTCGATGGTCATGGCGTTGAGTAGCTCCTGAAGCGGATCTGCTTGAATTTGGGGCAGAGTGGTTGCAACGGTTGGTGTAGATGGGGGAATTTGATACGGGTCAGTTGCAGTCGTTGAAAGAGTTTGGGATTGCTCAGGTGCTGTGGAACTGGTAGATTGTACTGGCATTTGTGGAAAGCAGCCACAAAGCAGCAGGGCAATCAAAAGGGAAAGCAGAATTTGCTTCATGGAAAACCTCCACTAAGTCAAGGATCACCCCATCATCATTGGGAAGGATAGATCCTATCGCTAAGGCGAAATAATGCGGGCGATAGAAAGGTTAATCTTTTTTTCCTCTTTTCCCACCGATGAACAAATGACCAATGACGTACCAGATGGCAAGCAACACCAACAGGAAGGGAATATAACCCATCAGAGCAGCAGGGGCAACAGAAATCGCTGTGATGCCAAAACGATTTAACACAAGAATCATGCAGGAGAGGATCAATGTGGTCAGAACCGCTTTGGAGATCATTTTGCCGATGATGTTGGCAAAGAAGAAGGTGTATAGTACGCCGATGATGGGATTGACGGTGCCAATCACAATGCCAACAATGACTTTCAGACCGCCCACCATCATCGATGCAGCCAAAATGCCGAGCAATACCATAGGTGCCCATTGGAAGAGTCCTTCAGGAACAAAGACGGCAATGATGGCGTGGACAAGCAGATGCAACACCATGGCCAGTAGTACGGCTACACAACGAAAGAAGAACCAACCGGCAAGTGATTTGCCGGTGGGGAGCCATTGGTCTGTTAGATTGGCAAGAAAAGCCAAAATAATCATGTTCAGAACCTGATGGCAGATGTAAGTGTAGTCGGATTCCAGAAAAGAGAAAATTGCCAATGTGTCACCACTTAGCTGCACAAAGGGCAGCGGTGTTAGTAAAAATCCAAGATTTACACCAAATGACTGGACACAAATCGTAATGACGTAAATGAACAGGATGCTGATGGCGGAAGACATACTACGATTGATCACGGAATCTTGACCGAATATTGCACGGGCAAGACCGCTTAATGCCAAAATACCGATAATCAGCACCAGTAGCGCTTGCAAGATGGACTCGATGGTAATACCAACAGGAAGCATCCCTTGTAGGCTTTCGATAATTAGATCCATAAATAACCTCCGGGGGAGAAAACAGCCGCCAGATAATACTGGCGGCTGCAAATATGATGAGAATTAAATTACTTAATCTCAGCTTCAGCGCCAGCTTCCTTCAGTTCAGCCAGCAGCTTCTCGGCGTCTTCCTTGGAGATGCCTTCCTTCAGGGTCTTGGGGCAGTTGTCGACCAGATCCTTGGCGTCCTTCAGGCCCAGGCCGGTAGCGGCGCGGACAACCTTGATGACGTTCAGCTTGGAAGCGCCAGCAGACTTCAGGATGACGTCAAACTCGGTCTTCTCTTCGACTTCTTCAACGGGGCCGGCAGCGGGGCCAGCAGTAGCGACAGCAGCGGCAGAAACGCCAAAAACTTCTTCCAGAGTGTGGACCAGTTCGGACAGCTCCAGGACGGTCAGTTCCTTAACCTGCTCAACCAGAGCAGTGATCTTTTCACTAGCCATTTTAAAAATCCTCCTAAATTATGTGTGAATGATGGATGTGTGTGGGGTTACGCGCTTAGGCTTCTGCTTCGGCAGCAGGAGCGGAGCCGTCCTTCTGCATCCGGATCTGA
>CAZOVE010000010.1:0-45824 GCA_964583135.1 uncultured Oscillospiraceae bacterium
TATCAGCTTTCCGACAATTCCATCGTTGAGAAACAGCAGGCAGTAGACATGGCAAAACAGGGCCAAATCGCCGGTGTGGGCATCGCCCACCGTGGAGATACCGAATATCTAAAATCCATCCCCGATGGAAGCGAAAATAACAATCTCGGAAATCTCCCATGTGTTTCCCTACAATCATAAATACAACTGCCGGAGGTATGTAACTTCGGCAGTATATTATTATGTTTATAATTCTGGACGATCACTCGATTACGAATTCTCACAATAGTCCATATGAACCGTGCATTGGGCAGCTCTGCGCAATATGCCACGGTTGTAGTTTTTCTGTTTCGGCATACTTTGCAACTAAAGCCATCGAGGTGATTCAAGCCGGTTGCCATACGAAGTTCATTTTGGCGTCAATGGAATTACAGACAAATAATTGATTGAGAAAGTACGGATATTTTACATCAATTCCAATTGACATCTTGCTTCTGAGTTGATATAGTATTGGAGTTAGAGGTTGCTAACTATATGGGCGGCCTTTGATTTTCAAATGCTAGTTAGCGGCTGCTAACATACTTGAATCCTATAATAATTAAGGACGGCAGCTATATGATGATCAACAAACGGCTGATCGGCACAGTCGAGGAAAGTAAGAAATACATTGCCGGAAATGTGATCTGCCAGTGGGTTTGTCTAGCAGCGAACATCACTATGATGTGGGCGATCGCCCAGATGCTGCAAAGTTTATTTACAGGCAACACACAGAATGGGCAGATCGCTGTAACTGCAGCAATCGCATCGGTTGCGGTTGTGATTCGTTATATTTGCGTTGTTGCTTCCAGTCGGATGGGATATTTATCCTCCAAGGCGGTCAAGAAGACCTTGCGGGAAATGATCTATTGCAAGCTCCTGCGGTTGGGTACTTCCTATAAGGAGCAAGTCAACACCTCTGAGGTGGTACAGGTCGCTGTCGAGGGTGTCGATCAGCTTGAGACATATTTCGGCGCATATCTGCCACAGTTTTTCTATGCTATGCTGGCACCACTGACATTGTTTATGGTGTTGAGTTTTGTGAATTTTCCCTCTGCCATTGTGCTGTTGGTGTGTGTCCCGCTGATTCCGGTGACCATCATCCTGATTCAGCGCTGGGCAAAAAAGCTACTTAGCAAATATTGGGGACAGTACACTGCTTTGGGGGATACGTTTCTGGAGAATTTGCAGGGTCTGACCACAACCAAGATTTATCAGGCGGATGCGTTCAAGCACGAGGAAATGAACGAACAATCGGAGCATTTTCGTAAAATCACCATGAAGGTGCTGACCATGCAGCTCAACTCCATCACCATTATGGATCTGATTGCTTACGGTGGTGCGGCGCTGGGTGTGATTTTGGCGACATCCCAATTTCGGTCGGGGCATGTGGATCTGGCCGGTTGTATCCTCATTATTTTGTTGGCAGCGGATTTTTTCTTACCCATGCGGATGCTGGGTTCTTTCTTCCACATCGCTATGAACGGTATGGCTGCATCCGATAAGATCTTCCGCCTACTGGATCTTCCCGAACCACAACAGAAAGCAGGACGGATCACGGAGGATTGCTCTATTGAATGCAAAGATTTGTGTTTTTCCTATGATGCAGAACGAGAAATTCTCCATGGTGTGGATATGACCTTTCCAAAAGGAAGTTTTACCGCCATTGTAGGCGAATCCGGCTGCGGCAAGTCGACGATCGCTGCTATTTTGATGGGAAGAAACAAGGGCTATACTGGGTCGATCACTGTCGGTGATTTACCCCTTTCTGAAATCAGCGAAGCAAGCCTAATGAAGAATTTCACTTATATTTCCCACCAAAGCTACCTATTCAAAGGGACGGTTCGGGAAAATTTGTTGATGGCAAGACCCAACGCCGATGAGGATGCCCTTTGGCAGGTGTTGGAACAGGTGAATCTATCGGACTTTCTTCAATCCCAAAAAGGACTGGACACGCTTCTCAACGAAAAGGGTGGCAACCTATCCGGTGGTCAGCGCCAGAGACTGTCCCTTGCCCGGGCGTTGCTTCATGATAGTCCGGTGTATATCTTCGATGAGGCCACTTCCAATATCGATGTCGAGAGTGAAAACGATATTATGGTGCAGATTCACAAGCTAGCGGAGACGAAAACAGTCATTTTGATTGCGCACCGTCTTGCAAATGTGGCAGGAGCCGATCGCATCTATGTATTGGATCAAGGCTGTGTTGTGGAAAGCGGCGATCATAATGCGCTTCTTTCCGCAAACGGTTTCTATTCCAAGCTGTGGAATGCCCAGCAGGAGCTAGAGAATTACACCAAGGGAGGTGATGCGCAATGAAACGAAGCGGATTCAAAATTATGAGCCGTCTGATCGGACTCGTAAAGCCTCTGACAGGCTACATGATTCTCGCCATTACCATGGGTCTTATCGGTCACTTATGTGCAACCTTTATCACCGTGTTTGGAGGATTCGCCATCCTGAACGTTTTGGGACTTGATTCCCGGCTTTCCTTGACGGTCATTTTCATTTCTGTGATCGTTTTTGCGGTTGTTCGGGGATTCCTGCGATATGCAGAGCAATCATGCAATCATTTTATCGCCTTCAAATTGTTGGCCCTGATCCGGGATAAGGTCTTTGGCGCACTCCGTAGACTGTGTCCTGCCAAGCTAGAGGGAAAGGACAAGGGGGATCTGATTTCTGTTATAACATCTGATATTGAGCTTTTGGAAGTGTTCTATGCTCACACCATTTCGCCCATTGCCATTGCCATCCTGTTTTGTATTGTGATGGTTGCCTTGATTGGCTCTTATCATGCCTTGTTGGGCATTCTGGCTATGATTGCTTATGTGACGATTGGCGTGGTCATTCCTCTGGTTACTTCCAAGCGCAGCGGCGATGACGGTATGCGTTTGCGCACCCAATCCGGACAACTGTCTTCTTTTGTGCTGGACAGTCTTCGAGGCCTTTCCGAGACCATCCAGTATGGTCAGGGTCAAGAGCGGATGCGGGACATGAATGCTCGGACGGATGCGCTTTCTCATGTGGAAGAATCCATGAAACATACAGCAGGGCGTAACACTGCTGTGACCAACACGGTGATCCTGATTTTTGCGCTGATGATGTTGTTTACATCGGCTGCAATGGTCGGTTTCGAGGGATGTCTCATCACCACTTTGGCGCTAATGAGCTCTTTCGGCCCGGTAGTGGCACTGGCTGCTTTGGGAGCAACACTTCAAAACACCTTTGCCGCAGGCAACCGGGTGTTGGATATTTTGGAAGAAGTCCCGGTCGTGGAGGAAATCAGCGGAAAGGAAAGAATCGAATTCCATGGTGTGGGCGCCGAACATATCACCTTCGCCTATGGAGCGGAAACCATTTTGGATGATTTTTCCATAACGATTTCGGAAAATCAGATTGTTGGCATCAATGGGCGCTCCGGTTCCGGAAAGTCGACACTATTGAAGCTCTTTATGCATTTTTGGAAGGTACAGCAAGGTTCCGTGAAAATCTCCGGAAGGAATGTGGAGCAAATTAACACTGACAACTTAAGAGACTTGGAAAGCTTTGTGACGCAGGAAACACATCTGTTCCACGATTCAATTCGTAAAAACCTGCGGATCGCCAAACTGGATGCCACCGACGAGGAGATCATCGCCGCCTGCAAAAAGGCCTCCGTCCATGATTTTATTATGCGTCTTCCGAAAGGTTACGACACGGAAGTGGGAGAGCTGGGGGACACACTCTCCGGCGGTGAGCGGCAACGTTTGGGTTTGGCAAGAGCGTTTCTCCATGATGCGCCCCTGATGCTGCTTGACGAACCTACATCCAATTTGGATAGTCTGAACGAAGCGGTCATCCTAAAATCCCTCCATGAGGAACGCCGAGACAAAACTGTGGTATTGGTATCCCACCGCAAATCCACAATGGGCATTGCCGATACGGTCTACTGCGTGGAACAGGGGAGGCTGAGCTGATGGATACAACCACCAAACGTGAGCGAGAAAAAGAAACGGTATCTGTGATGATTGCAATTTACTGCCGCAAAAAGCACAGCAAAAAGGTACTTTGCCCTGAATGCGCTGCGCTGGATGCCTATGCCAGACTTCGTAGTGATAAATGCCCTTTTATGGAAACAAAGACATTTTGTTCTAACTGCAGGGTGCATTGTTATCGGAAGGATATGCGAGAGAAGATCCGGGAAGTGATGCGCTTTTCCGGCCCTAGAATGATCTTCCGTCACCCTATTTTGGCAATCCGCCATGTTATCGAAACCAAGAAAGAAAAAAGACGAATGGAGCATAAAAATGAAACTTAAAAAGGTTATTTACGTTATTGTTGGATGCATCGGCGTGGCGCTTGGGGCTGTTGGTGCGGTGGTTCCTATGTTGCCTGCCTTTCCGTTTTTGATGTTGGCGGCTTTCTGTTTTGCACGTTCTTCTGAAAAACTGGACCGTTGGTTCAAGGGAACAAAGCTCTACAAGGACAATCTGGAAGACTATATACAAGGACGTGGTATGACATGGAAGACCAAAATTCGCATTATGGTAACCGTTACGATACTGATGAGCATTGGCTTTGTTATGATGGGTATCAAAGGCATTGAGGTGGGCTGCATTGTGCTCAGTTGCGTCTGGTTGTTCCATATCATCTACTTCATTTGGGGCGTCAAAACGCTTCCTGCAACGAACAATGCTTCTGCGGCATAATGAAATGATCAGAAGGATCTGAAATGGCATAAAAGAATCAGGGTCAGCAACATTGTGGCTGACCCTGATTGAATTATTGTCGCAGGATGATGACAGTCTTGTCGTCGCGAGATCCGCCCGCAAGGGCGGCATCGATCATGCTGTTGACCGCATCTTCGTCGGATGGAGAGCCGGTGAGCAACTGTTCCAGCTTGTCCGTATTCACATATTCATGGATTCCGTCGGAAGTTAGCATTAGTACCCCGGGTATTGCTTCGTCCCACAGTTTATAAAGCAGAGCGTTTTGAGCCAATGTTTCCCGTCCGCCGCCAAAACAGCAATAGATCGCATTCGGATTGCAATAGGTGGCGGTGTCCGGATCTCCACGGTCAATATGCCATTGCCGAATTGTCTGGTCATGGGTCAATTGCTTGAGATACTGTCCTTGCAATGTATACAGTCTGGTGTTGCCGGCGTGGAGCAGATAGTATCCGTCGGCCGCCAACAGGACACAAGTCAGTGTGGCAGCCATTTTCTCATTTCCCGGATTGAGTAGTGCGTGCATGAGTAGCGATTGATTGAGAAATGAGAAGTAATCTTGAAGATGCTGATGATCCATGACCGTAAAGTCTGCTTGTAGGATGCGTCCGGCTAGATACCGACTGGCCTGCCTGCCACCGGGATTACCGCCGACGCCGTCTGCTACGCCCATGCGCCGAAAAGTGTCGCTTTCCGCCTGCCAAAAGCCTTCGCTGCACAAATCATCACCAAAAAAGGCGGTATCCTCGCTTTGCTCCTTGCCGATGCCACAGGCAATTCCAATGGTAACTTTCATGGGATTCCTCCTTATGTGATGGTGCAAGTCAGAGAATAAGGCTGCGCATCGGCGTGGATCTGCGTGATAGTCACCACCGCATCGGCAAAGACTTCGTTGTCAAATAGGAAGCGCGATAGGGGATTGATGAGCAGGCTTTCCACAATATTGCCAATGCCGCGGCCACCGTTGTCCAGATTGTCCAATGCTTTTGATCGCAGCACTGCAAGTGCTTTTTCAGATAGGGAGAGGGTGATGTTCTTATCGTTGTGCAACATTCGAATGATTTTCTCTACCTGACCGATCAGGATCTCGTTTGCCACATCCTCCCGGATAAAGTCAAAGACCACAATGTTTTCGCCGATACGATTGAGGATTTCCGGTCGACCCAACTGGAGCTTAAAATAATCCTCAATGCCGCCTCGAACCGTTTTTTGCACATCCTCGTAGGGCATTTTTGGTGTGACCTGCAGGCTGCGGTGTCCATTGCCATCGAGACGGTAGATACCCAGATTGCTGGTGAAAATGATAATGGTTTCTGTGAAATAGACGGTGTTTCCCTGACCGTCCGTCATGCGGCCGTCTTCCAAGATTTGCAGGAATTTGTCGAGAATGGTGGGGTGTGCTTTTTCGATTTCATCAAAGAGCAGAATGGAGAAAGGATTGTTTTTCACAGCGTTGGTCAACTGACCGCCGGCCTCATAACCCACGTAGCCCGGAGGTGCGCCCAACAGCTTCTGATCGCTGTGGGGCTGCCCGTATTCGCTCATGTCGAAGCGGATGCAGCTACGCTCGTCACCAAAGAGCAGTTCTGCCAGTGTTTTAGCGGTTTCGGTTTTGCCGGTGCCGGTGGGGCCGGCGAAAAATAGCACACCTTTCGGACGGGTAGTGCTGGATGATTGCAGTCCGGACATACCGGAAATGGCTCGCTTGATGACATCCAGTGCTTTTGTAATTGCAGCTTCCTGCCCCTTGACACGATGCGCGATATGGTGGTGTGCCTGTTTGATTTCTTCACGATCCAGACAGTTCCATGGATTTTCCCGAATGCCAAAGCGGTATAGATCCACCACATCGCATAGATTGCGAATGGAAATTCGTTGATTTTTTGCAAGGCGACGCAGACCGTTCAGTTCCGTAAAGCTGAAGCCTTCTGTCATACCAACGAACCGATCCTGAATCTTTTCCAGTTCTGCTGGATGCTCATCGTAATAGGGGGATTCTGCGGCATAGATGTCTGTGGCGAAAAAACTGGGGAAGCGGGCACCCTTGACAAGTTGCTCCCGCTCTTCTCTGGAGGGGGTTTGGAGCAGCACCGTTTTTACATTTGGGTTATCCAAATAGAACCATGCGGGAATATCGTTGACTTTATTGGCGATGATGATCACCAGATTTTTGAGAATGCCATGCTGTGTACGTACGTCCTTAGCATCCAGAGATGATTGCTGCAGAACGGTGAAACTGTCGATCTCCGATTGATCCATATGGGCAGGTGATGTGATATATCGGGAAGCAAAATTCATTACGACGACCGTCGCTTCATCATTTTGGGTCAGAGCGGTTCGGATCATGGTGGTGGCAGTACTGTTGCGGCCTTTAAAGTCGGCGTAAATATGCTGATCGCTGATGCTTCCGCTGACCAAATCGGCGAAAGAGCGCAGATGCCCTTGATCGCAATGGTTATAAAAGCCACGGATGCTGTCATAGAAAACGATCGCTTGATATCCGGCATCCTTAAAGTAGTAGTGTAGATATTGCTCCAACCGCAGGACGCTGCCTTTGGGGACACTGCCTTCTGTGGGGTACTGATAGCTGTCTAGAACGTTGCCCTCCAGAATGAGAATGGGCTTGATCTTGCTGAAGATGTCAAGTTCTCGATGCCATTTTGGCAAATAATCACGCATAATCTTCCAGTCCTTTCTGCTTGAGCAGCGCATCGATCCGGGCCTCATAACCGGGGTGATGAATACCCACGGAGATTACGCCGTCAAGCGTGGTGAAGTTTTGAATTTCATTGGTGGCGTCGGCCAAATACGCCTGATATCGTGGTTGGAGCTGCTCGTTTAGTATCAGAATATTCTGATTATCAGAGCCACGCAAAATGGCGCCGTTATTGCGCTCCTGCAGATAGGGACCGTCGATCAGCACACCGGTGTCGTCCAGAAGATCGGGATACTGCAGGGCAAGCGTTTCATAACAATAACCGGTGTAGATAAGGATATCCGACGTGAGTGCCTTGAGGGCGGGAAGTAATTGACGCAGTGCCTCGGGCTGCGCAAATGGGTCCCCTCCGGTGAGCGTGAAGCCGTCCACGGGGTGTTCTGCGCATATGCTACGGATCAAATGCAGCAGCGATTGCAGCGACACCTGATATTTTTCCTGCGGTTCCCAAAGCTCCGGATTGCTGCAACCGGGGCAGCGGTGATGGCAACCGTTGAACCAAATACCAATGCGATTTCCCGGCCCTAGCACACGGATAGGGTATAAAATCCGAGCTACGTACATGGACAGATCCTCACCGTAAAATAAGCGGCCTGCTCTTGGCGGCTGTTGTTTTGCACCTTTCCACCCAGACCGATTTCGTCACCGTCTTGCAGTATTTGGGTTGCGTCACCAGAAAGAAGCTGATTGTTGACATAAGTGAAGTTGGTGGTGCTGCAGTTTTTAACGGAAAGAATACCGCCGTGAAGCGTCAATTCGGCATGCCGTCTGCTGACATACAAATGGGATTCCAGATATGCTGCCATTTCATGCTCCCGTCCGATGATCGTGGTGCCTTCACAGATGTCATAGGCGTATTCTCCGTCTAAGGAAGCGAGGATAAATCGCAATGTTACCGCCTGTTCTGGGGTGGGGATGATCATGGAGATATCTTCTCCGCAACCGGCGCACTGCCGAGCCTGTGCGGGATTGTGGACGCCGCAGTCTTCACAGATTCGTATCATGGATTCATGAGGAAGAGGGGCGTGGGTTGCGCTCTCTTCCGATGCTTCGTCTACCACAGGAATGTTCTGTAAGTCGGTTTCGCATTCACTGCATTCTAAGAACATGGGATTGTTATGGGCACCGCAAGCGGGACAAATCTTATACTTCTCCATCCGTTTCACCTGCTTTCTGCGTTAATGTTTCATGTTTGTGTTTGCTACCGGAGGAAAAATCGGAGGCCAATACCTGCTGTGTCAGGTTATATTGCGACAGATTGATGATCTGCGCAAATCGTGCATCCGGTGGCATCAGGGATATGTGACTGGTGACGATGCCTTTGTTCCGTAGCACTGTTTGAATCTGCCGATATTCATCGCAAAATTGTCGCATATGTGCTTCCAAAGCGGTGCATTCGGCGTGGGTGGGAAGACGGTCACTATGGTCCAATCCGCCCAACTCCATGGTGATTTGCCCGTCGCTGGAATATGTGATGTTCACGGCGGTCTGGTCGTCGGTCATGTACAATTCGCTGTGATATTTTTTGCCGCTACGCTTGACGATTTCTCGCTCACCCACAACTGCGTAGCCCATTTCCCGCATGGTTTCATCCACACAACGGCTGATGTAAGCCTGTTCTTCCCGGAAACGCAGCATTTCCTCTGTTTGCTGCAGCTTATCAGACAGGAGGGCAATGCCTTCTTCTGTGAAGGGGATCTGTTCTGGTTCGATACCCAATTCTTGGGCATTGGACTGATAAAGGAAAAGCTCCCGTTCATATTTCTCGCCATACATACTGTGCAGTACAAAATGGCTGCGACAATCGTGGATAAAGGAAGCAACGCTCATCGTGTGGAAATTCTTGAGAAAGTCAAGATCCTCGATCTGTTTGAGTCGTTCTTGCAGGGTTTGCAGCCGTTGCTGCTGTGCATCGGTCAAAATCAGTGGGATGACGGAGGTGAGTTCTGCTTGGATCTTCTGATACAGCTCGTGGTGTCGCAGTACGCCTGAATCACTCGAAAGTTCAAAATTGCATTGAAAACCACCGGATATGAGCCGCAGAACATCCTCCTGCAGTCCCTGTTGTGTTTGCTGAAGTTCCTTGCGTAGGCGACGGTTTTGCTGGGCTAGTTCGGCGGATAATGCCTGCAGATGCTGATTGGCCAGTTGAAGTGCCGCACTGCCGTCCGCATCGGTCATGGACAGCGCCTTCAGGACGGCGGTCATGGTTTCTTCCCGACAAGAACGAACGTGTTGCAGCGTTTCAAAATCCTGCGGCAGATGCTCGGATTGCGTCAGGAGAGAGTCAGACTCGGCGATGATGCTGCGCAGGTCGGCTTGCTTCTTTTGAATCAATCCCCGTTCCCTGCGGCACTTACGTTGCTCTTCAAGAATGCGCCGCTGCTCGGGGGTGAGGGAATAGCGTGATGTTTTAGGTCCACTCATAAATCAGGTCACTCCTGTGTCGTAAATCATTAGCCGGGATCGGCCATAGCGTTCTTCCAGTCGGCGATGGCGTCCTGCTTGCCTAAAGCAATGAGCCAGGCTTCTAATGAAGGCATCAACTGATCGTGTGCATCTACTAACTTATGGCAAAAAGCACGAAATTGATCTAAGTGTTCATTGTTTTTGCCTAGCAGTTTCTTCATATATCCGGTCAGTTCTTCCAGTGTATGGAAGTCTTGTCCGGCAACGCTCAGAACATACTGACCGGAGAGCATGTATGCAGTAAGATATAGGGTCAGTTTCCGCTCCCGGACATTTTTGTGGGTTCTGTAAGCCGTTTCAAGTCCAAGCAAGGCATTATACATTGCGACGTTATTCGGCTCTTGCAGAGAAACATATTGGGATAGGACGCCGTTTTTGAAGATGCTGTCCAGCAAATCATTCATACTGCGATCATCCTGCCGTAGTTTTTCCAGAAGCTCTCGTCCAAATGCGCTCAACCCTGCAAATACCTTGCCTTTCCAGAAGAAGCTGGTGTTTTTCGGATCTAATGCGTATGCGGTTTTGAAGAAGATCAGGTCATCCTGTCCGCTTAGGTGTGTTGCTTCCGTTTCAGCCGCTTGACAGATTTGGCAGGCCGGTGGGTCATATAACCGGAAATACCCACTTAACAGACCACGAAACAATTGCTTTTTGCCTTCGTTCCAGTTTTCAATCATGGCGTGAACTAGCTCGGTGCGGTTGGTATAGTCATTTCCGGCAAAATGATAGGGCTCTAGGATGCGCCGCTGTACACCCTCACCGGGGATGGTCTGCGGTACGCCGTCCAACCAATTGCGCACTTCTTCGTAACCCCATCGACGGTTGGGGTTATCCTTATCCCGACGTCCGGAAATGTCGTAGTAGGTCAGGGCCTTGATCAGATCCTGCAGCGGCTGTGGCATATCCTGTGGGAAGGGAATTCGCTGAACGGCGTGATATTGTTCGATCTCTTCGGCGCTCATTCTGTGGTAGGGAGTCCGGCCGCAGAATAATTCATAGAGGGAAATACCAAGGCTGTAGTAATCCGCATTGGTGGAGAAGAGGCCTTTGAAGGTTTCGGGGGCGGCGTATTCCGGTGTCATGCCGGTACGGGTCAAGACGATGGTGTTGCCGGTCTCGGTGACAGAACTGATACCAAAGTCAATAATGGAGACACTTTGCTGGTCATCTGTGATCATGATGTTGGCGGGTTTCAGGTCTTTGTGGAGAATGTGCCGGTCGTGCAACGCCTTCAGACCCTCCAATAGACAGGGAATGATGTAGTCTCGAAGTTGCTCATAGGTAAAGCGCTTGCCTTGAAGACTGCCACGGCTGTAATAGGGCAGAATTTCCACGGCAATTCCATCTAACTCGCCGGATTCATAGAGTTTTGCCACATAGGGCGAATCCAACTCCTGAAGCTGTTGAGTCACTTCTTTTTTGATGGAAACGACACGACGATACACCTTAGCGACGAACTGCTGATGTTCAAATTCGCAGAGGAACAGATCGGCTTCGCCGGTGGCCACCGGCAATTGTTCCATGACCAAATATTTTCCGAACAGGATGCAGCCGGTGTGAATATGGCCGTTTACAATCACATAGGGGTTGCACAGCGTTTTCAGGCCGGAGGGCGTGACAGACAGGATCTGCTCATTAACGACGGTGGCATTTTCGTTTCCGGTCAGTGCAGGGTTGATTTGCGTTGTATCTGCCATGTTTATCCCTCCAATAGCTGAATTTTGTCGTCAATCACAGAAATTTTGCCCTGACGCAACAGGTAGTCGACTGTGTCGTTAGTGCGCTGGCGTAGCTTTGGACCGACTCGCTCAAAACCGAAAATATTGGCCGTTACCAAGCACAATACACTCCGCTCCATACCGTAAGCGCCCCGTAAAATTCGCTCCATGGCGGCAGCAATCTCCGGGATGGAAATATGCTCAATGTTACGCTGGGGTTCTCCCATGGGAGAGCGCCGGGCGGTAACGGTCTGTAGGTCAGCCATTCGTATGAACTGGTCTTCAATGACCACTTCACCCTGCATTTTGGTTTGGATGATCTCGTCGATATAGCTACGCACCACTTGGGTTGCGCGTCCGGCGGTGAAGCCGACGCCCACACGCTTGTACATCAATTCCATGTGCATGGGCTGCTCGACACGAACGACGGCAGCGATCATGTCGGCAATGTGAGATTCATTGTCATAGCCACGTCGAGTGCCATAATCCCACCACTTTCCTTCTTCGTAACAAGGGAAACCATAGGGATTGTCGCTATCAGACTGCACCTGCGCAGCAGCGACGACCTCCGTATCAACTTCCAGAGCGATGTGGCTCGGCATGATACGTTCGTCACCGTAACTGAGCAGTGCATCTTGCAAAAATTGTATGAGTCGTTCCTGCTCGGTAGCTGGGTTTCGGATCCATTCTGTGGACCAAACTCGGTGCATTTTCCAACCCATCTGCTCCAGAATGTTTGTACGAAGCCGTTCTCTATCCCGGACAGTACGTGCAGCGACGTAGGAGCTACCGTCACATTCAATGCCGGCAATGTAGTGTCCCGGTTGCTTGGGATGCTCTACGGCAATATCGATGGTATAATCGGAATTGCCGACGTTCGTGCGGACAGCGTAGCCCTGTTGGATCAGGAATTGGGCCACTTGTTGACTGAAGGTGTCGACGTCATAGAGCCGATTGCGCTGTGTGTGCTTGGAAAGGACGCTGCTACCGTGAATGGCAAATTGGATGTAGCTACGTAGCATCCGTACGCCTTCTGCGTTGGTGTTTTCCAAATCGATGTCTTCTGGTTGGATCGAGCCAACTAACTTGACGTTTTGCTTGGCGCGGGTGATAGCGACATTTAACCGCCGTTCACCGCCGATTTGTCCCAAAGGACCGAAGCGCATATACATTTTGCCCCGGGCGTTTTTACCATAGCCGATCGAGAAGAGAATGGTATCCCGTTCATCACCCTGAACATTCTCCAGATTCTTGATGAAGAAAGGCTCGTCTTTGTTTTCGTCGAAGAAGTCTTCATATTCGGGATGCCCGGTACGATATTGATGAAGCGCCTCTTCAATTGTGTTTTGTTGATTTTCACTGAAGGCGATAACGCCCAGTGAGCGATCCGGATGGTTTTGGATATGGTCGATGATCAGTTCTACGATCCACTCTGCTTCACGACGATTACAGCGATTTTCGAAGACACCGTCCGGTACATAGACATATTCCACACCGGTATCCGGAGAATGGGTGGTACTGCTGGGGAAAGTGATCAGATTGCTGTTGTAAATTTCTCGGTTGGAAAATGCGATCAGTTCTTCATAGCGGCTGCGATAATGCCATAGAAGAGAACGATTGAGCAGACAACCGGCGGCTTCCTCCAATATGGAGTCATAGACAAAACCTTCTCCGTCCTCGTCATCCGGGTCATATTCGGTGGGATTGTCGGTGTTGGCAATGAAGAAACTGGTGGGAGGCAATTGCTTGCTGTCACCTGCGATGATGACCTGCTTGCCCCGGAAGATGGCACCGATGGCATCCTGCGGAAAAATCTGGGAGGCTTCGTCGAAGATCACCATGTCAAACCGATATGTCTCCGCCTCCAAGAAATGGGCAACGGATAAAGGTGACATCATCAGGCAGGGTTTCAGTCGGAGCAAGAGATTGGGAATCGTGCGGAATAATTTCCGCAGGGGCATCAGATTGCGCTTTTTGCTCAGTTCGTGGAGCAAAATAGACATTTCATCGGTGGCACGGGTGGCATTCAGCTCGGTGGGCATGGCACGGATCAACTTTTCCCGTATGCGCATTTGGTCAACTGGTAATTGATGAGCATCCAATTCCCGGAAAGATTGGACTCGACTTTCTTGTGTACGGGTTCGGAAACTGGAAACCGAAGGCAGCTTTGTTGCAATGGCTTCAAACCAAGCATAGTAAAAACTTTTGTAGAAGACGTCTTGTGCGCTGCCGGTGGGATAATAGACTTGATCTAATCCTGTCAAAAAATCACCAAGACCGTTCTCTTCGCAGCATTTACGACAATCTCTCAAATCGATCCAAAGATCCAGTGTATCAAATTGACTGTGGCAATCCCTGAGCCATGCACCGATCTGCACAAGGTTTTGGCACATTAGATCTTGCTTGTGTGAAAATAGCTGGAACAGCTCGGTCAAACAACTTTGATTGCGACACAAGTTTTGTACCATGGGTTCGTAATCACGGACGGAGTGCTGCGTAGCACCGGTCAACCAACCATGAAGTTTGGGGTCGGCATGCTCCAAATCCTGCTTCAACTGTGCAATGTGATCAAAGATGCGCAAGGCTTCATCCCAGTCTGTATCGGTTGACAGAGGCATATTGGGCATCGTTTGTTGCGTATAAAACACTTCCTCAGCATAGACCAGTTGTGCTTTTTGTAACGCTGCAAGGGAACGTAGATCATCACAAATCTGTCGATAGGATGTGGTGTTGTACGCATGACAGAGCAGTTCCTGTTTCGTCCGGCAAGCTGTTTCTAATGTCGGTAAGATGGCTTGTATGACCTCCAGTTTACCACCGAAATCGGGGATGCTGGCGATTGTGTGATACTGACGGTCGATTTCTTGGGCGGTAGTGAAGCGATGCCAAAGCTGGGCTAGCGCGTTTTTGGAATAGACCACGGTGCCGCTGACGAAGGCAGAAATCAGTTGCTCTGGAATCAGATCCTCCAGTAGTGCATGGAGCTGTTGTGCAACCAGAATGTTTCCGGAGATGATATCCCAGTTGGTATTCTCGCCGCAATAAGCGCTCCCTAAATGCTCACGTAACTGTGCGTCCATGGCATTATACTGCACCTGTGCAGCATGGTAACTGAGGGAGGAAATGAGATCCTGCTTGAGCTGTGCGATGCAACGGGAGGCCACATTCTCTTTTTGATAGCTCTCCGTAAAGCGGTAAACCGATAATACATCTGCGGCACTGTCGCAAAGGACACGCATATTCGCCAATAGTGTAGCAAAATCAGTTTCCGCCAATGCACGGCTGAGGCAACTACAATGATAGACGGTTTTGATGATAGGTTCCTTGGCTAAGACGGCTTGCAGCCCATCCCGGTATGTGGCAAAATTGTGTCCCTGCAGAAATGCCGTCAGGGCCTGACGGCTGAATGTGCGAACAAATTCGTCATATGCATCCAATTGCTCTGCGATAATGCTAAGAGTATGTATATTGCAGTCAGTATCGATTAGTTGCCGGAGTTTACAGCACAGATTATCGATCGCTGTCTGCTGTGTCAGGAATTGCTTTGCCAACTGAAGACCGACAGCCGCCGCTTGCGTAGTGTGATGTGTTTGCAGGAATCGCAGATATTCATCCCGGGTTTGGAACAGACTACGTTGCTGCCGTACCTGTTGCAAAACTGTCCGTAGTGTCGCCGTGTCAGTATTACAGCCCAGGTAGAAATCGCCGAGCAGGGGAGTGGCAATCGTATCCTGTTCAAACCAAAGATGGAGGAGATTGTGCTGAGCCAACAGGCCGATTAGAGTGTCAAGAGCCGGGCTGCTGGCAAAATCTGCAGCAGCCTTTCCGGTTTCAAACAGGGGGATCAGGCTGCTGAAGGCATCCAATTCGTCGCGAATGCTTTGCCATGGGTAGTGCATATCGTAGCTGTCGATACCGAAATACTTTGCAACTTCGCTTCTATAGGATTGGTATTGGGTCAAGTCGTTCTGATACTGACGCAGAGATTGGAGCAACTCCACGATCTCCTCGTCGGACAGCTTCTTTTCTACGTCACGGTAGACCAAACGGATGCGCCGTAAATCTTCGCTGTAACTGCGATGAAAATGCTTCAGGATGCCGGTATAATTGGTTTTGAAGCGATAGAGCATCCCTGCATAATCCAGTTGAAAGAGAGAATCCTCGCATTGCTGCGTCAATGCTACGTATTGGTTGCACAAGTTTTTTGAAAGCGATTGAAGATTGTGCAGTAGCGCATCGGCATCCTTAAAAGCAGTTGCCCAACGATGTACAGGCGAATGATGGTGTTGCGCTGCTTTGTAGCAATGCAATGCCCCTGAAAGTTGTGTGTCGGTGACAGACGGCGCAATGTGCCATGCCGCACGGTGTGCTCCGATTTCCTGTTGCAGGATCGTCACTTGTTGCGCATTTTGCTCAATACGATCGAGCAGCGCATCTACCTGAGGATCGTTGCAAATCGGGGCAAGTGCGAGCATGATCGGGGAAGGCGACAGCGCATGTTGCAACACAGACAGTGTATCCTCCGTCAATGCTTCCGCATCCAAGGTGATACCCGTTTGTGTGAAGAAGTCTTGTACGGAAGAAAGTGATTCTTGCATCTGTCGGCTGTAGCACATTGCGGATTCGACAAGGGAACGGGTCTGCTGCCGCCCGACTTTAGTTTGCCATAGAATAACCTTTGGTGCAGCATCCATCGCATCCAATGCGGATTTCTGACGATCAAGCTGCTGCCAGCAGTTGGGAATGTTAAAATGATATTTTGCTGCGGTGGCGCATAGCTTTTCATCATGCATTGCCGCCTCCGTTTGATCGATCGCATCATCCTTTAGCGTAGTAAAATTCAGAAAATCGGCCTGATCCCATTGCTCCACAGGACAGATGCTTTCCATTGCGGTGACGGCGGCGTCCAATTGCTGTAGATAACGGGTGGATTGCTTGGGTAGTATGTCGCTGTAGTTTTCCAGTAGCACTTGCCGGCAGTCGAAAAGCTGTTGCCTGCATTGGTGGAAACGGGAAACATCTTCCTGTAAGCGCTGTAAGTTCTCTGCGCCAAAATAACCGGCGGTGAATGGATGCTGCTCAGCAAGCATATCACACAGCTTCAATCCCAAATGCAAATGATCGAATTGATCGATGTGTTCGAGACCGAAGGTGGCACAGATCGTTTTCCACTCTGACTGAAGAGAGATCAATGCAATGCGCAATCGGTCCAATTGCAACCGATCCTCCTCCAATGACTGAAATGCTGCGTCATCGGAAGAAGCATGATTCAGCTTTTCACGGCATTCGTGGACAGCGCTGCACAATTGCGGCAATTGTTGGGCAGCCGCAAATGTAAAGAAGCCGTCGCTATATTTTTCAGTCAGCAGGTTTTGAAGCTCCTGCAGATCCTGTTTGCGTTGCCGAAGCACGAGAAGCTGCTGCTTTGCCTGAGTGTTTCCTGTAAACCAGTCCGGCTCTGCGTTGCTACAAAGCAACGCCTGATTGTACAGTTTTAGGAAATCATCCAGATTGTCCAATGAGAGCAACTGGGCCAAAGTCTGATCCGCAACCGGGCAATGCTCCAACGCATCAATGGCATCGATGGCGGCTTCCAAATTTTGCAGTAGCTTTTTGCGGTGACTGGGTTCAAGATAGGCGCAGTTGATGCCCTGCCATGGATTGAGATGCCACTGTGTACCCAAAGCACGTTGTGCTTTTTCAAAATCAGCTACGTGTAGCGCAAGACGATGCATCTGATCCTGCGTCATCGTATCGATCTGGGGCAGTGTTAGCGCAATATCCGGCAGCGAAAGACGCTGTGCAATGGCACCATACACCTCATATAAACTCATATCCAGAGGCGAAACGGTGGCATGGATATCCTGAACATAATGGCGTAGCTGTTCTTTTACGATGTCCAGTCTGGCCAATTTTGCGATCTCACGATCGCTGACTTTGCGCTGTTGCAGATGCAGATTGGCGCCCAATTGATTCAAAATCTCTCGTTTGTTCGCTTTGTGGCTGTGTAGCGACAGACAAAAATCTGCCAATTGTACATCAGATAGACGCCTATAAACCACTTCCAGTGCGGCCATTTTTTCAGAAACGAACAAGATCCGCTTATCGTCTGCCAAAGCCTGCGCAATGATATTGGCGATAGTTTGGCTTTTGCCGGAACCGGGAGGCCCTTGCAATACGAAGCTGATGCCTTGACGAGATAGTGCGACGGCATCGAGTTGGCTGGAGTCTGCATCCAGAACCAAATAGGAATCTGCAGCTTTACAATCATCGTGATTAAAAATGGTTGGTTGCTGCGGGGCGCTTGCTTCATTTTGCTCTTTTGCAAAGGCGCGGATGATCGGATTGGTTTTTAGTTGTGTTTCGTTGCGTACAAGATCGTTGTACATACTGATTTTTAAGAACGAAACCAGTGCAATACTGCATTCGCGTACAATATTCCAACCTCGGTCTTCTACCAAAGATTGTATCGTTTGCAGGAAATCCCCCAAAGAGTCTTTCTCCGGATCGAATTCCGGCAGTTTGATGCCGTAATCCCGCTCAAACAGATATGCGAGGGTAGGGTTGACAGCCACTTCATCTTCTTGCTTTTTCAGGGAATACTGACCATTGAGCGATGGTAGCAGTAGGGTGACCGGAACTAAAAGCAGGGGAGACTTGAGTCGGCTGTCGCCACGGCTACCTTTTTCGCGCCACTCAATAAATCCAAATATCAGATACAAGATGTTAGTACCCTGCTCATCCAGTGCAAGACGTGCTTTGGCTCGCAAATTTTTCAAAGTCTTTTGTGTCTCAGGAAGAGAACCCTCTGCCCGAATGTCACCTACCGCCACTTCGATGGGGGTGGACAAACGATCCAGTAGAGAAAGGACCGAATAGACTCGAGCATCGGTATCCCGATCAATGGCTTTTTGAAAGGTCAATTCCCGTTCATCCGATACGATTTGCCGGTATAATTCCTCAAATCCCGGACTGACCAGCCGAAGTGTGGAACGCCTAGTTTCCCGGAAAGAGATCATTTTATTTCGTTTGCCCAGATCTAGCAGTCGATCCTGCCATAATTTGAGCTTCATATCCAAAATCGCTTCATTCATAGTGTTCACCCGGTGTACATATTGTGGATGATCTTACTGCTGGCGATTGGGCTCCACGAAATCCATCACATCGCCGATATTTGCATCCAATACGGAGCAGATCCGCCTCAAGACTGCCAGAGAAACCTCCTCATCCCGATGCAATTTGGTCATGGTGTTGGGAGCAATGTTGGCTGCTCTGCGTAGCTGGGCACTGCTCATTTTGCGATCAATCAGCAATTTCCAGAGTTTATTATAGGATACATTCATGGTTACATCCTCCTAAAGCAATCGAAACGTATCTATATTATACGAAATCTATATAAATTATCAATAGATACTCGCAAAAAATTGCGAAATTATCCTACCTAAATCTCAGTAATTTACCGCACGTTTACAGTAAATCCTCCAATCGTAGTTTTTTGGTTGCCTGTCGACGGAAATTATGATATACTGATACACATGAAGCAGACACGTTTTGTGGATGACGGCATAAGATGGTTCAAAAAACAGGAGGCATTCTATGGAAATGGTATTACTGACCGCTCTAGGTGTGGGCGGAGCCACTGTTTTAGGAGCAGTGATCGGATTCGTGTTTCGTAATATTTCTCACAAATTTAGCGACATCGTCTTAGCATTTGCCGCAGGCGTGATGCTTGCTGCGGCGGTCCTCGGCCTGATTTTGCCATCGTTGGAGTATGGTGGAGATTTTGGCTGGATCATCACCGTTGCCGGCATTTTTGCCGGAGCGGTGTGCCTGAATTTGGTGGATAAAGCTGTGCCCCATTTGCACCGGATGGCCGGTGTGGAAGCGGAATCTCATCCGGGTAATGCACGGTTGAGCAAAGTGCTGCTGTTTGTTACGGCCATTGCCATCCACAATCTGCCGGAGGGGATCGCAGCCGGTGTCAGCTTTGGTTCCGGCAATCGGGCGGAAGCGTTGCTGATCGCAGGTGGTATTGCGTTGCAAAATATTCCGGAGGGTATGGTCATTATTGCCCCAATGTTAGCTGCCGGCGTTAGTCCAAGGCGCACCTTCTTGTTAGCGTTTGGTACAGGATTGATCGAGGTGGTTGGTACACTGTTGGGCTATCTGGCAGTCAGCATTGCTACGGCGATTCTGCCATTTGCGTTGGCATTTGCCGGTGGGACAATGCTGTATGTGATCAGCGACGAGATGATTCCGGAAACCCATGCTCATGGCGAGCAGCGAGGCGCTACATACGCTTTGCTGGTTGGCTTTTGTGTGATGCTCATATCCGATGTTTTGCTAGCGTAAGCAGATACCGGTGGAGCATTCGCATGGTAGAATTGAAGTATCCTTCATTGACAATGAAAAAATGTGCATTATAATAAAGTCAAAACAGATCACACAAGATTAGACAGGAGGAACGTCATGACGGAAAAGGAACTGAAGAAGATGAATCGGCGCGAGCTCCTGGAGTTGTTGATGGTTCAGAAAGAACGCGGCGACCGCTTGCAGGCGCAGGTGGAGAAATTGACCCGTCAACTAGAAGAAAAGCGACTGCGTTACGCCAAGGCAGGAACATTGGCGGATGCCGCCATGCAAATGAGTGGCATCTATGGCGCAGCACAAAAGGCGGCGGATACTTATCTGGAGAATATTCGTCAAATGGAAGAGGAAACGACCAGAAGATCTCAGGCCATACTGGATGATGCAGCGAAGAAATCGCAGGCAATGCTAGAAGAAACCAGACGGGAATGTGAACGTCAGAAGCAGCAGATCGATGCTTATCTGGAGGAGGCTGTGGGACGGGTGCGCCGTCAGCGTCAGATTTTGGATGAATTGTTCGGTGATGCAGATGATCCTCAGGAAGGTCCGTAAAATCGACAGGAGGATATATGATGAGGAAATGCTTTTTTGCATGGATGGCGGTTGTGCTACTTCTGTGTGGTAGCTGTATGTGTGCCTATGCAACCGAATCGACGCAGGTAGAATCGACTGGTTCTCTGACACTACAATACTGTCGTGAAGGTGTATACTACAGTGAGTTGGAGGTTTGCACGTATCGTGTTGCGGATGTTTTCGCCGACGGAAGCTATGTGATCAGCGGTGAGCTGGAATATTACCCCATCCAGACCGGTACCATTGCGTCGCAGACACATCTGCATAACCTTGCTTATACACTGTCGTCTTACTATGTAGCGGAAGGCTACCCTGCCACTTATGTCGGTATCACTGATGAAAATGGTATGGTGACATTTGAAGATTTGGAGCCCGGAATGTATTTGACGTTGCCGGTGCAATGGAAATCCGAGGCGGAGATTATCACTTTTGAAGGCATCCTATCTGTAGTAGCGCAGCTACAGCCCGACGGAACGGAGCAAACTACTGTGACTGCATATCCCGAAAGCAGTCGACACGTACCTACTTATGAACCGATGTATTACAAGGTCGTGGGGCAGTGGAAGGACAGCGGCTATACGCAAAATCGACAGGAAAATATCAACATAGAGATTTATCGAAACGGTGAGCTTTTTGGGTCTGGATTTCTGCGTCAGGAGAACAACTGGGTCTATCAGTGGGAAGCGATAGATGATGGCGCTTTGTGGGTCGTGATCGAGCGGACTATGCCATCGCAGTACAGCTTCTCTCTGGAACAAAAAGATCAAACATTTGTGATCACGAATGTCTATGATGCACAGCTGGATATGCCGGAACACGGAAAAATGCTGATACTATGGCCGATCTTGGCCGGCGTATGCGGTGTGGGCGTGATTCTAATAATTGTGGGGCTATGCCTGAGAAAGCGGCGGTGATGGCAAATGTATAAAAAACGAAAGAGTAAAGCGCCCATCGTTTTGCTGTCACTTGGTCTTCTTTTGATCTTGTTGTCGGTGGCGATCTGGTTCTTGGTTGGCATACAGCAGCAAAAGGCTTTGCAGGAAGCGACTTCCGTTGTGGTAGCTTTGCGGGAGCAGATCCCTCAGATTCGAGCCGCAGAGTTAGAGGATGGTACTGATGTGCAACTGCCGCTCATGTCTTACGACGGTGCGGATTTTGTGGCGATTGTGGAGATCCCAGTATGCGGCATCACACTGCCGGTGGGCGATCATTGGGACAGCAGCAGAATTATTCGATATCCCTGCCGATTCTGGGGAAATGTCCTTGATGGGTGTCTGATCATTGGTGGCAGTGCCGGTTTGGGACAATTTGATTTTGAAGGAAGAGTCGAAAACGGTGACTATGTGTACATCACGGATATGACGGGTGCGCGCTATACTTACGTAGTGACACAGATCCAACAGACACGGGATGTATCCTCCTCAGTGTTGGTATCTACCCAAGGAGATTTGGTGCTGTTTTCACCCAATGAGAGTACGCTAGATTATACCTTGCTGATTTGTTCCCATATCGACCAAATGTCCAAATAATATGAAAAAGCCCGCCGGACTCGGCGGGCTTTGGCTTGAATATTGGTTCTCCGACGGAAGGTCACTCCCACTCGATTGTACCGGTAGGCTTGGGGGTCAGGTCGAATAGGCAACGGTTGACACCTTTCACTTCGGTGGTGATGCGCTGCGTGATGTGCTGCAGCAGCTCGAAGGGTACATTTTCTACGGTGGCGGTCATAGCGTCCACCGTGTTGACGGCGCGGATGATCACGCACCACTCATCTGCTCGTTTGTTTTCGCGGACACCAACGGACTTGATGTCGGGGATGGCTGTAAAATACTGCCACACATTACCCTCTAAGCCGTTTTTAGCGAACTCCTCACGGAGAATGGCATCGGACTCTCGCACAGCTTCCAGTCGATCCCGGGTGATGGCACCCAGACAGCGTACGCCCAAACCGGGGCCGGGGAAGGGTTGACGGTAGACCATGGAGTGGGGCAGACCCAACGCATCGCCACAAGCCCGAACTTCATCCTTGAACAACATTTTAAGGGGCTCCACCAATGTGAACTGTAGATCTTCAGGCAGACCACCGACGTTGTGATGGCTTTTCACAGCCTTGACGGTTTTTGTGCCGGACTCAATAATATCCGGATAGATGGTACCCTGCGCCAAAAACTCGATGCCATCGAGCTTACGGGCTTCTTCCTCAAACACACGAATAAACTCCGCACCGATGATCATCCGCTTGGCTTCAGGATCGGAAACACCGGCCAACTTGTCCAGAAAGCGGTCTACAGCGTCCACATACACCAGATTGGCACCCATCTCTTCTCGAAACACACGAACCACCTGTTCCGGCTCACCCTTGCGAAGCAGACCATGGTTTACGTGTACGCAAGTCAGTTGCGCACCGATGGCCTTGATCAGCAACGCAGCAACAACGGAGGAATCTACGCCACCGGATAATGCCAACAACACCTTCTTGTCGCCGACCTGCTGACGGATCAATTCCACTTGGTCTGCAATAAAGTTTTCCATATTCCAGTTGGCTTCGGCACAGCATACGTCAAAGACAAAACGATTCAATTGACGAGTAATGACGGCATCGTCACCACTCCAAGGTGCGGTACCCTTGTGATCCACAGACAGAATGGGTAGACCGCAACCATAAACTGCTTCGGATACGTCGATTTCTACACCGTCCACAACACGATTTTTTCCACCGTTGAGAATAATACCCTTCACGTTCGGCAGAGCCTGTAGCTGCGCTTCGGTGATATCATGGGGGTGGATCTCAGTATAGACACCCAGCGAGCGAATCTTTCGGGCGAGCCAAGCGTTTTCCTCGCTACCCAGATCCAAAATCAGAATCATATCCTGCTTCATTATATTGCCTCACTTTCGGAATGTATGGAGTTAATCTCAAGATGGAAAAATTATAATGGATATTTTGCAGGATTGCAAGATGCTGTTGCATATTTTTAACACAATAGGTGGATTTTACAGATTCTGCCATCTTAGGGCGTAATCTTTCTGGCATTTTTATGGAGTAGAATACTTGCAATTTTGTTGATTCTTGCTATAATATTCTATTATTAGATTGGCGGGCAAAGCACCGCAATAGGAGGAAGCTCAGATGGATTATCGAAGAATACTTACCATTCAGGATATTTCTTGTTTGGGTCAGTGCTCTATGACCGTGGCAATGCCGATTCTTTCTGCCTGTGGCGTGGAGACCTGCATATTGCCGTCTGCGGTGCTGTCTACCCATACCGGTGGTTTCACCGACTTTACGGTTCGGGATCTAAGTCAGGACATTCCCGGCATTCGGCGGCATTGGCAGAAAGAGGGGATTTGCTTTGATGCCGTGTATACCGGCTATCTCGGCAGTGCCGATCAGGTGGACATGGTGCTAGACATTATGAATACACTTTTATCACCCGACGGCTTTACGGTGGTGGATCCTGCTATGGCGGATAATGGAAAACTCTACGGTGCTTTTGACGAAGCATATGTCAAGGCGATGGGCAAACTGTGCCGAAATGCGGATATCGTGATCCCCAATATTACCGAAGCGTGCCTGTTGTGTGGTATGACCTATCGCAGCGAATATGATGAGCAATGGATCCTGTCGCTTCTGGAGCAACTGTCCCAATGTATACGAGGAACCATTGTTCTGACGGGTGTCAGCTATACACCGGATACCACAGGTATTGTTGTATATACGCAGGGAGAAAGTTGGTACTATGCCCATAAGAAAGTGAATAAATCCTATCATGGTACCGGTGATATTTATTCGTCTGCCTGCGTCGGTGCGCTTTGCCGTGGTCTGAACTTGCGAGATGCGGTGCAGATTGCCGGAGATTATACCCTGAAGTGTATTGAAAATACCTTGGACGACGCTACACACTGGTACGGTGTAAAATTTGAAACCGCCCTGCCGATGCTGATTCGGATGTTGGAGAAGAAAGAGAACGAGTGACTATCTATGAAAAACGCAAGAAGAAAACAGCAACCGCCTCTGGGCCTCATTGCTGTGGTATTGACGATCATATTGCTCATCCTGCTTGTTGTTGCGGTAGCCTGCGGCAACGGAAATTCGCCCGGTGGACATGAAACGACGCCGTCGACGTCTGCGCCCTTATGCATTGTGCCGGAAGGAGCGCAAGTGATCACCGTGGAGTTTGGCGCTGATTATGAGGATCTGGGCGCAAAGGTTTATTATTATGATACCCTGATCGATGTGCAGGTGAGCGTGTCCGTTCCGGAGCAGATGCAGGAACTGGGCAACTATACCGTGGTCTATACCGCAACCTATGAAGGTTATCTCGCTCGAGCAGAGCGCATCGTCGAAGTTGTGGATACTACTGCACCCGAAATCCTTCTATTGGAGGTTCCGGGTTATTGTCCCGAAATTGGTGAGCAGTATGAAGAAGAGGGGTTTGTGGCGACTGATGCCCATGACGGCGATTTGACGGATAAGGTCGAACGCATCGAAGATGGGGATTTGATCCGCTATCGTGTCACCGATGCCTCCGGAAATACGACTCAGGTGGAGCGAACGATCGAGTACGGTGACACAACGGCGCCGGAGATCACCCTAAACGGTGAGACTACAGTCACTATCGATGCCGGTACGGAATTTGAGGATCCGGGTTGTATTGCGATCGATAATGTAGATGGTGATGTGACGGACCGGGTCACGGTCAGCGGAAGCTATGACAAGTATCTGCCCGGAAGCTACACTTACACCTATACTGTCACGGATGATCATGGCAATACGGCGACAGCGGAGCGTACGATCGTGGTGCAAGGCGTCAAACAGGCGGAAACGGTGCAGCCTGACGGAAAGGTGATCTACCTGACATTTGACGACGGTCCCTCTAAGTATACGCTGCAACTTCTGGAAGTGCTTGAGAAATACAATGTAAAAGCCACATTCTTTGTGGTGGGTACGGCTCGGCTGGATCTTTTGGATGAGATCGCCGCAGGTGGGCATGCCATCGGCATCCATTCGTATACCCATACGTTTAGCCAGATCTATGTCAATGAAGATGCATTCTTCGATGATTTCTATAAACTCTATTACGAGATCTATGAACGCACGGGTATCTACACCAAGCTCTCTCGTTTCCCCGGTGGCGGCTCAAATACCGTTAGTAGAAATTACTGCACGGGTATCATGACCCGATTGGCTTCCTCGGTGCAAGCATTGGGCTTCCGGTATTTTGACTGGAATGTGGACAGTAAGGATGCCGGCGGTGCCACGACGGCAGACGAAGTTTACAATAATGTAATCAATGGCATTTCCGGCAGAAAAACCGCTGTGGTGCTGCAGCATGACATCAAGAGCTTCAGTGTGGCGGCGGTGGAGAAGATCATTCAGTGGGGTATTGCCAACGGCTATACATTCCTTTCGTTGGATGAAACCAGTCCAACTTGCCATCACCGTATCAACAACTAAAAATAATGCAGGTACGCAGCAAAGAAACTGTGTACCTGCATTTTGATTCAGGAGAAGAGAGCGAGTTCATAACCCGTTTCGGTGAAGAAATCGATGACATCACTTAAGATCTGGGCATTGGTGACAGAAACAGCGTGAAGCAGATAGATGGCACCGCTATGGTGGCATCTGGTGACCAAGTCCAATGCTTCGACCGGGCCGGGTTGGTCTTCGGTATCCCAATCGGCATAGGCAAAACTCCAATGGACGTTTTTGTAGCCCAGATTCTGGACGACGGCCAAAGATTGCTCCGAGTAAGCTCCTGTAGGTGGCCGGAAGAGGGTCATTTCATAACCAAAATGTTCTGTGACATAGTTATGCATCTCCATCACTTCTGCGATCATAGTTTCAATGGTTTGCTCCGGCATGATTGGGTGTGTACTGGAATGATTACCGACGGTGTGTCCTTCGTCGATCATCCGCTGTACGAGATCAGGCTGTTTTTTGGCATAAGAGAGCGTGATGAAGAAAACGGCCTGAACATCTTTTTCTTGGAGCACATCAAGAATCCGTTCCGTCACACGGTATTGCTTACCGTTTTCGTCTGTTGCATAGTACTCATAGCCGCAGTCAAAGGTCAGATAGATCGTTCCGTTATCCGGGGCGATAAAGTTACCTGCATACTGACCATATTTCTCCTGAGCCTGCACTGCGTAGGGGGCTCTGGAACCATTGGAACCCCGTCCAGGGCCGTATTCCAGCACTTTGGCAGACAGGTCGTAGAGCTGTTCATAGGTATACAACCCTATGCCGAAAGTGTTTGGTGCGGTAGTGGCTGGGATGGTCTGCGTGGGGATGACAGTCGGTTCAGTCTGTACAGTTACCGTGGGTTCGGTGGTGGAGATCGTTGTTGTGCCGACCGCAACCGAAGAAGCACCGGTGGAGGGGAAAATGGGGTCGGTGGTTTTGCCATGGTCTGGTGTTGTGGATCGGTTTAACAGCATTGCGACGGCTAGAAGCAGGAGCAGCACTGTAGCAAGGATCCAACACAAGCGTATGAGTGTATTCGTGTGTTTCATGCTGTACTCCTTTCGCAAGGGTGGGAGATATGTCATTTTCAGTATACCATAAGCCCACGAGAAAATCAACACAACGGAGTATATGGGAGGATACTGGGAAATGGATGTCAAAAATGAAAGAAATCCTTGCATTTTTATGATTTCAGGGGTATAATAACTTGAAATTTTATACATACGTGTAGAGAGGTTGAACCGTGTATCTTAAATCTTTGGAAGTGCAGGGCTTTAAGTCTTTTCCGGACAGGACCCTAATTCGATTCGGCGATGACATTACCGCCATCGTCGGCCCCAATGGCTCCGGTAAATCCAATATTTCCGACGCCATTCTTTGGGTCATGGGTGAGCAAAGCACCAAGACGCTTCGTGGAGCAAAAATGGAAGATGTCATCTTCGGAGGAACACAAAAACGCAGTGCTGTTGGTTTCGCTGAAGCGACATTGACACTGGACAATACGGACAGAGCGTTGCCGATCGATACCGACGAAGTCATGATCACCCGTCGTTATTATCGCAGTGGTGACAGCGAATTTTATATCAATCGTCAGTCGGCCCGACTGCGAGATATCCACGAACTATTTATGGATACCGGTTTGGGCCGGGAAGGATATTCCAATATCGGACAGGGCAGGATCGATGAGATATTATCTTTGAAAAGTGCCGACCGTCGTGAGATCTTCGAAGAGGCTGCGGGAATTTCTAAGTATCGCCATCGCAAGGAGGAAACGGAGCGGCAGCTTGCCCGAACCGAGGAAAATCTGCTGCGAATCGGTGACAAGGTGTCGGAATTGGAGTTGCAATTGGAACCGCTTCGCATTCAGTCCGAAAAAGCACAGCGTTATCTGGATATGAAGGAAGAACTGAAAGGCTTGGAAGTGGCGGTTTGGTTGGATACCCTTGCAAAACTGTCCGCCGCCGCAGAAAAAGCGCAGGAAGACTACCAGTCTGCTTCTTTTGTGCTACAGCAGACACAGGATGATTTAGATAAGCTGTATGCGTTGGCAGAGGAATTGAACGCCGCCCTTCGAGAAAAAGATGGTGAGTTGGAAACGGCTCGGCTGAAGGTGAATATGCTGGAAGCCAATCACCAACAACTTGAGGGTCAAATGGCGCTGTTGCGTGGTAATATCGAGAATAACTGCAGTAATATTGCCCGTATCGAAGAGGAGATGCGAGGCAGTGAAGACCGTAGCGGTGGCGTGATCGCTCAGATCGAGCAATCCAACGCCCGTGTAGAGCAGATCGATGCAGCCCTCTTTGCAAGAAAACAGCAATTGGAACAGTTACAGCAGGAACTAACAATTTTGACTGCCAATGCACAGGGCTTGACTCGGCAGTATCTGGAGCTGAAAACGCAGGAAACGGTGCTTTCTGCGGATATTGCCGGTACGGAAGCGGATATGCGTGGCATTCGTGAGGGTATGGTGCAGTCGTCACAGCGGCTACAGCAACTGCGTGAAGACCTGTCTGCCGGGGCTGGCAGACATACCATGGCGCAAGAGCAACTGACGGAAAGCCGGCGTCTGCTTCGTGTTGCCCACGAAGACGTGACAGCTGCCAATAACATGATCGCCGGCTATGTCCTGCGACAGACTACACGCGCTCGTCGTACGGATGAACTGAGCCAGACGGTGCGAGATTTGACCTCCAAATTGGATTCCGTATCTGCCAAAGCACGAGTTTACCGTGCCATGGAGCGGGATTATGACAGTTATCACAAGTCGGTGCGTATGGTGATGCAAGAGGCAGGACGAGGTGGTTTGCCCGGCGTTCACGGTCCGATCTCTAGGTTGATCCGGACGGAAGATGCATATACTGTGGCCATAGAGATCGCTTTGGGCGGTGCTATGCAGTACATCGTCATCGATAGCGAGTCGGTGGGTAAGGCAGCGATCGGTTACCTGAAACGTACCGGTGGCGGCCGAGCCACATTCCTGCCCATATCCACCATTCGTGGACGAGCATTGCAGGAAAAAGGAATGGAACATTGCAGAGGGTTCGTAGGTATTGCATCCGAGCTGGTGCGTTGCGATGGGATGTATCGTGCCATTGTGGAAGACTTGCTTGCCCGTACGGTGATCGTAGATAACATCGATTCGGCAATTGCTATGTCGAAACAATACCATCAGCGCTTCCGCATCGTGACGTTGGATGGGCAGGTGCTCAATTCCGGTGGTTCTATGACCGGTGGTTCTGTAAATCAGGAAGCTGGCATCCTGTCTCGCGCCAATGAGCTAGAGAAGTTGAGCGCGCAGGAGGCGTTACTGCAAACGCAGAAAATGGCTGCAGAGGCAGAATTGGCGGAGGCGCAACGCCTGCTGGATCAGGTGCAATTCCAGTTGACCACCGCACAAGAGCAGTTGCGTCAAGCGCAGGATCAGGTACTGCGGCTGGAAGGTCAAGTGAAGCAGCATGAGATTTTGCTCAATGCCATTACGGAAGCCGAAGCATCCGCCCAAAAAGAGCAGGATGCGCTGCTACAACGAGATCGGTTGGATCGTGATCGTCTGGCTGCGGATCAAGCAAAAGTACAGATTTTTACCCGTCAATTGGCGGAGACTAGAGCGACATTGGAAGCGTTGGAAGGTTATCAGAACGAGTCTGCCTTGGCCAATGCACAGCTCAATGATCGGATGACTGCGTTGAAGACGGATGCCGCAGCATTGGAAGCGGAGCGTACTACTGCGCAGGCACACATTGCCGATCTGCAGCAGCTCCGTTGCAGTATGGAAGGAGACCGAGAAAAGAAACAGGCGCTGATCGAGGCGATCGAAGGGGATAATCACCGGTTGGAGGCAGAACTTGCTGCGCTGAAACAGCGGCAGGAGGAAAACAATGCCGAAATCCTGTTACAAAAGCAACAATTGCAGACTGTGATGACCCAGCGTATGGATATCGAGGCCACCAAGACTCGTACGGAACGGCAGACGCAGGAAAAGAACAAGGACATCATCACGATGAATCAGGCTTGTTCTGCACTGGAGCGAAAGCGTGATGCGGCGGCGATGGAAGAAAAGGTGATCATCGACAAACTCTGGGATACCTATGGATTGACACCCGGTACTGCGCTGGAGCATCGGGCGCAGCCGGATTCCATGGCAGCCGGGCAGCGACGTATTACTGAGCTTAAGCGCAAGATCACTGCGCTGGGCACTCCGAATCTGGGCGCCATAGAGGAATATGCTCGCGTGAATGAACGTTATAGTTATCTGCATGCGCAGCAGGAGGATGTGCTGAATGCAAAGCGGGAACTTGAGAGCATTATTCGTGACATCACCAAGAACATGACCACGATCTTTGTGGAAGAATTCCGCAAGATCGACCATTATTTCGGTCAGGTCTTTGAAGAAATGTTTGGCGGAGGTAAGGGACAGCTCCTACTGGAGGATCCCAACGATCCGTTGTCCTGCGGCATAGAAATTCGGGTACAGCCTCCCGGAAAGCAACTGAAGACGATCACTCTGCTCAGCGGTGGTGAGAAGGCCTTTGTGGCAACGGCATTGTACTTTGCAATTTTGAAGGTGCGCCCCACGCCGTTCTGCCTGCTCGATGAGATCGATGCAGCGCTAGACGATCGGAATGTGGAACGCTTCGCAACCTATCTGCGTACCCTGAGCCAGAAAACGCAGTTTATTGTCATCACGCATCGCCGGGGCACGATGGAAGCTTCCGATGTTCTTTACGGCGTGACTATGCAGGAACAGGGTGTTTCGAAGTTGTTGCGCTTGGATCTGAATCAGATGGAGCAGTATCTGGGTATTGTAGAATAAAGTGAAAACATCATTTATGACTGAAAGGAGCATCCATGGGCTTTTTTGAAAAGATTAAGCAGGGTCTTGCCAAGACTCGTGCTGCCCTCAGTAGCACCCTCGGAGAAGTATTTTCCGGAGCAGATAGAATCGATGAGGATTTCTTCGACGAGTTGGAAGAAACCCTGATTCTGGCCGACTTGGGTATGGAAACCGTGAACAAGTTGATGAAAGAGCTGCGCTATCGGGTGGAGAATCGTGGTCTGACCACGACAGAACATGTGAAATTCAACTTGAAGTTGATTCTGAACGATATGCTGAATGTAGGTAGTACGGAATTGAATTTGACCACCACACCTAGCGTGATCCTAGTGATCGGCGTCAATGGTGTGGGTAAGACCACGACCATCGGAAAAATCGCAACACAACTGGTTAAGCAGGGAAAAAAAGTGACACTAGTGGCCGGCGATACATTCCGTGCCGCGGCTGCAGATCAGTTGGAAATCTGGGCGCAGCGTTCCGGCGCTGCGATCGTGCGGCAACACGAGGGCGCAGATCCTGCTGCCGTGGTATTTGACGGCATTCAGTCTGCCAAAGCTAGGGGCAGTGATGTGATTATCATCGATACCGCAGGCCGGCTGCACAATAAGCAGAATCTGATGAACGAACTGAATAAGATCAGCCGCATTGTGGATCGGGAACTGCCCGGCATAGCAAAGGAAGTCTTGCTTGTCCTCGATGGTACGACGGGTCAGAACGGCCTGATTCAGGCGAAACAGTTTAAGGAGATCGCCGGTGTGACGGCCATGGCTATCACCAAGCTGGATGGTACTGCAAAGGGTGGGATCGTCATTGCGGTTTCTGATGCATTACAGATCCCTGTGAAATTTGTTGGCGTAGGCGAGCAGGCAGATGACCTGATGCCCTTCGTGGCCAAGGATTTTGTGGATGCGTTGATCCAATAAGGAACTTTGTCGAGGTGGATGAGCACATTCACCCTGTCAGGAGAAAGGGCAAACGGATGAAAGTCGTATTAGCAAGTAAAAATCCCCACAAACTGGTGGAAATCCGGAAGATTACCGATCGCTTTGATATTGAACTGATACTGCAGTCGGAATTGGGCATCGATATCGATGTAGAAGAAACGGGAACTACTTTCGAGGAAAACTCTTTTCTGAAAGCGGAAGCGGTGATGAAAGTGACGGGACTGCCTGCTTTGGCCGACGACAGCGGTATCTGCGTAGATGCTCTGGATGGGGAACCGGGCATATATTCTGCTCGCTATGGCTTTGATGACAGTTTGGATGACTGGGGACGCCTGCAATTGCTGCTGAAAAATACCCGGCATGTCCCGGATGATCAACGGCAGGCAAAATTCGTCTGTGTTATTACCATGGTCATGCCCGATGGTCGAGTACTTCAGGCAAGAGGGGAGATCCACGGCCAACTGCTTCGGGAGGCTAAAGGGGAAAACGGCTTTGGCTACGATCCTATTTTCTATTATCCGCCCATGAAAAAGACCACTGCCGAAATGACTGCGGCAGAGAAAAATCAGGTCTCTCATCGGGCAAATGCGTTGAAAGTTTTGGATGAAAAACTAAAGGAGGTAATTTCATGCTGACCAGTAAAGAACGCGCTGAACTGCGCGCACAGGCTAACACGCTGGAGACCACTTTGATCGTGGGCAAGGACGGTGTTACGGAAAATGTGATTGCAGAAGCGGAGAATCTACTGACCGCACGGGAGCTGGTGAAGGGCAAGGTTTTGGAAACTGCTCTGATGAGCGCCCGTGAAGTGAGCGATGTCATTTGCGCTGCCACCGGTGCGGAAGGCATTAGCTGCGTGGGATATAAATTTGTGATCTGGCGTCATTCGGAAAAATGTCAGGAAGAACGTAATCAAACTGGTCGTGCCAGACGTAAGGCAACGCCCCGTTCGAAGTCCGATCCTGTTGGAAAGGGAATGCGGGCACGTAAGGCTGCCGCCCGAAAAGTCCGAGAGCAGCGAAATGAATATTTCCGTCAGCAAGCCATTGAAAGATCCATTGAAAAGGCAAGAGAGCGACAACTCAGAGGAGAAGACTGATTCCTGAGAAAGTTTGGGGGAGTTTTTCATGGAACGTATCGGCATTTACGGCGGAACTTTTAATCCGCCCCATATTGGACACCTGCAGTCGGCAAAGCAGGCGGTGCAACTCCTGCATTTGGACAAGCTCTTGCTGATTCCGGATCGCATTGCGCCACATAAGCAGATGCCGCATGGCTCTGCTTCGCCACAGCAACGGCTGGAGATGCTCCGCATTGGTGCTGAAGGAATCCCAAAGGTGGAAGTATGCGATATTGAACTGCAACGTGAGGGCCCCAGCTACACCTATCTAACGGTACTGCAGCTATGCCGACAATATCCGCAAGCACAGTTGATCCTGATTATGGGAACGGATATGTTTCTGTCTTTCGATCATTGGAAGAATCCTGATGTGATTGTTGAGCATGCCTCCCTTGCGGTACTCTACCGTGGGGAGAAGGGAGAAATCGCCGCCATCGAAGATCGAAAAAAGCAGATGGAAGAAAAAGGCGTGAGCGTCGAATTGATACGCAATGAGATCACTGCCATTTCCTCGACGCAACTTCGGCGGCTCCTGGCATTCCAAAGCGCAGCGCCTTTCCTACCCGAAAAACTCCATACTTACATCCGTAGACAGGGACTATATGATACCTGCGCTGATTGGAAGCACCTACCCATGGAGCAATTGGAGCAGATCGTGATCCGATTACTCAACCCCAATCGGGTGGCCCATGTTCTGGGCTGTCGGGATATGGCGATTGAACTTGCCATGCGCTGGGGCGCAAATGTGACGGATGCGGCACGGGCCGGTATTTTACACGATATCACCAAAGCGTTGGACGGCCCGTTGCAATTGACATTGTGCGCCGAATATGGTACGATACTGGATGATTTTAGCAGAAAATACCCCAAAACGCTCCATGCTTGTACCGGCGCATTGGTAGCTGAGCGCATTTTCGGAGAGAATGAAGCGGTGGTTTCCGCCATCCGGCATCATACTACCGGAAAAGCGAATATGAGTCTTCTGGAAAAAATTATTTATGTGGCGGATTATGTAGAGCCGAATCGTATGCTACCCGGTGTGGACAAGCTACGCACATTGGCATTCACGGATTTGGATGCGGCGGTAAAGTTAGGATTGGAAATGACTTTGGAGCATCTGAACACGCAGGGTGCGCAAGTCAGTCCGGCCTCCCGGGAAGCACTGGCATTTTTGCAAAGCACAGTAACCTGAGAAAGGATGAGAAGATATGTTAAAACCTTATGAGATCGCCGTTGAAGTGACAAAGGCGTTGGATTCCAAGAAAGGCATGAATATTAAGCTGCTGCGTATTGACCGCGTTAGCAGTCTTGCGGATTATTTCCTGATTTGTACCGGCACCTCCAGCACCCATGTTAAGACACTATGCGATTATGCCGAGTATACTCTGGAAAATCTGGGTGAGCCCATGTTGGGCAGAGAAGGTCATCGCGGAAATTCTTGGGAATTGTTGGATTACGGAACGATCGTTGTCCATGTTTTTACGGATGAAGCTCGGAAATTCTATGATCTGGAGCGTCTATGGGCGGATGCAGAAGTTATCGACCTAACCGGAATCGTGATCGAAGGAGACTAATTTTTATTGCTGGATTGACGTATGCCACATCCGGATCTTTGTGATCCGGAGTGGATCCCGTTCCGGTCAACTGATATTGAAGAGGTGTTTTAATTATGCCAAACTACGATTTTTCCGCCATTGAGGCGAAATGGCACCAATACTGGGAAACGCATGATACCTTTCACACGGATGTATGGGATTTCTCTAAGCCGAAATATTATGTTCTGGATATGTTCCCGTACCCCAGCGGTGTGGGCCTGCACGCCGGACACCCGGAGGGCTATACCGCAACGGATATCATGTCTCGCATGAAGCGGATGCAGGGCTACAATGTGCTGCATCCCATGGGCTATGACTCCTTTGGTTTGCCTGCAGAGCAGTATGCTGTGTCGACAGGCAACCATCCCAATGGCTTTACGCAGGAGAATATCAAGACGTTCTCCGCCCAGTTGCGAGAACTGGGCTTTGATTATGACTGGTCCAAGGCCATCGCCACATCGGATCCGGAGTTTTACAAGTGGACTCAGTGGATCTTCAAAAAGTTGTGGGAAGCCGGCTATGCCAAGCGGATCGAGATGCCCGTCAACTGGTGCGAAGAGCTGGGTACGGTCCTTAGCAATGACGAAGTCATTGATGGAAAGTCTGAACGAGGCGGCTATCCGGTCGTTAAGAAGAACATGATGCAGTGGGTCATCGATCAGCCTGCATTTGCCGAGCAGCTTTTGGCCGGATTGGAGGAAATTGACTGGCCGGAATCCACCAAGGAGATCCAGCGCAACTGGATCGGCAAATCCACCGGTGTGGAAGTGGACTTCCAATTGGTTGGAGGCGGTGCCTTCTCCATTTATACAACCTGTATTGAAACCATCTATGGCATTACCTTCATGGTTCTGGCGCCGGATGGTAAGGTCACCGCATCCCTGCTGGAACGTGTCGAGAATCGTGAAGAAGTGCAGGCATATATCGATGCAACCATCAAAAAGTCTGATATGGACCGTACCGAGCTGAATAAGGGCAAGACCGGCTGCCGTCTGCAGGGAGTTTATGCTATCAATCCTGTCAACGGCAGGGAAGTGCCGGTGTTTATCGGTGATTTCGTGTTGGCGAGCTATGGTACCGGTGCGGTTATGGCGGTTCCAAGCCATGATCAGAGGGATTTTGAATATGCAGTTGCCCACAGTATTCCCATGATTCAGGTCATTGATGGCCGGGATGTCAGCGAGTGTGCTTTTGAGAAGCAGGACTATCTGGGCAAGGGCTGTCGGCTTGTGAATTCCGAGGAATTTACCGGCATGACGGTAGAGGACGCCAAGGAAGCCATTACCTGCAAGCTAGAGCAGCAGGGTGTAGCTCGCAGAAAGAACAACTATCACTTCCGTGAGTGGATCTTTGCCCGCCAGCGTTACTGGGGTGAGCCTGTTCCTTGCGTATATACGGAGGATGGCCAGACCGTGTTCCTGCCGGATGAAGAACTGCCTGTGGTGTTGCCGATCCTAGAGGACTATAAGGGGCGTGGTGGGCAAGCACCCTTGGAAAATGCTCAGGAGTGGAAGTATTACGATGCGTACGGCATCAAAGGCAAGCGGGAAACTTCTACCATGCCCGGTAGTGCCGGTTCTTCTTGGTACTATATGCGCTACATCGATCCCCATAATGCCGATTCTTTCTGTGACCCGCAGTTGCTGAAGCATTGGATGCCGGTGGATCTGTATGTTGGCGGACCAGAGCATGCGGTTGGACATCTGATTTATGCCCGTATTTGGAATCGATTCCTGTATGATCAAGGGCTGTCGCCTGTGGCAGAGCCTTTTAAGAAGCTCATCCATCAGGGTATGATCCTTGGTGAAAATGGCATTAAGATGGGCAAGCGCTTCCCGGAATTCGTGGTCAATCCCAGCGATGTAGTGCGGGAGTACGGCGCGGATACGCTGCGGCTTTATGAGATGTTTATGGGTCCGCTGGAGGTCAGTAAACCCTGGTCTACCTCCGCTGTGGCCGGTGCCAAGAAGTTCATTAATCGTGTATGGAACTTCTTTACGGAGCCCGGCAATATTACCGATTCCGATGACGGCAAATTGACCAAGGTTTATCATCAGACTGTGAAGAAAGTAACTGCCGACTATGAAGCGCTGGCGTTCAATACCGCCATTGCACAGATGATGGTTTTTGTTAATGAGGTGTACAAGGTAGGTTCTTGCCCCAGAGAATATGCAGAAGGCTTTATCAAGATGCTCTCTTGCATCACGCCGCATGTGGGTGAGGAGATTTGGCAGCTTTTCGGCCATAGCGATACCATTGCATTTGAAAACTGGCCGGAGTATTCTGAGGAGAAATGCAAGGATAGTGAAGTCACCATCGCCGTGCAAGTCAATGGTAAGATGCGCGGTACTGTGGTGATGGAAGCTGACCTGGATAACGACACCGTGGTTGCCAATGTGTTGGCCAATGAAAAAATCGCTGCTTTCCTTGCGAAGCAAGGTGGCGCAGTGGTCAAGACCATTGTAGTGAAGAACAAACTGGTCAACCTGATCGTGAAATAATGCAGAAAGGGCAGGTCTTGCACCTGCCCTTTCTTTATTGCGTTGGTGGGGATTTTCGGAATTTCGGAAAAACACCTTGCAAATGAAGTCTCAAACGGGTACAATAATACGAGATTTTTACAAAGGGAGAACGGCTATGACCGAATTACTGCAGCGCATCCTTCCCACGGTGCAAAAGCCGGCGCGCTACACCGGCGGTGAGTATAATGAGATCATCAAGGATCCGACTTCTGTGCGGGTCGATGTGGCATTTTGTTTTCCGGATACTTATGAGATCGGTATGTCTAATCTTGGTATGCGGATTCTCTACGGCGTGATGAACGAAATGGATGGTGTCTGGTGCCAGCGTGTCTTTGCGCCATGGGGTGATATGGAAAAGGCGATGCGTACCCATGGTTTGCCTCTTTGGGCGCTGGAGAGCAAGAAACCGGTAAAGGATTTTGATATGATCGCCTTTACGATTGGTTATGAAATGAGTTACTCTAACATCCTGAATATGCTGGATCTGGCAGGTGTGCCGCTGCGCAGCAAGGACCGGACCGGTCTTCAGGGGATTGTCTTTGCCGGCGGTGTTTGCGCTTTTAATCCGGAACCGTTGGCAGATTTTATCGACTTTTTTTCGTTAGGCGAGGGTGAGGATATCACCGTGGAAATTGTCTGCCTGTACGACCATGCTAAGGCACAGGGATGGAGCAAGGAGCAATTCCTTTTGGAAGTTGCCAAAATCCCAGGCGTTTATGTGCCAAGTTTCTATCGCCACGAGTACAACGATGACGGAACCATATCTGCGATCATACCGCTGTACGGTGCGCCGAGGAAGGTGACAAAGCGCATTGTAGAAGATCTGGATCAAGCCTATTGGCCTACAAAGATGATCGTACCCTCTACGGAAATCGTCCATGACCGTGCCAATTTGGAAGTATTCCGTGGCTGTATTCGCGGTTGCCGCTTCTGTCAGGCAGGCTTTAGTTGCCGACCGGTACGTCGAAAGAGTCCGGAAGTGCTCTATCGTCAGGCCGTGGAAACAATGGAAGATTCGGGCCATAATGAAATTACGCTGTCTAGCCTGTCTACTTCGGACTACCGTGGGTTAAAGGAATTGACCGATGCACTGATTCCATACTGCGCTGCCGGACATATCAGCCTCTCAGTGCCGTCGTTACGAGCGGACAATTTTTCCCGAGAATTGATGGAAAAACTGCAAACAGTCCGCAAAAGTGGCCTGACCTTTGCGCCGGAAGCCGGTACACAGCGGCTACGGGACGTGATCAACAAAAATCTCACGGAAGATGAGATCCTTTCCACTTGCGAAAGGGCTTTCTCCGGTGGTTGGAGCAATGTGAAATTGTATTTCATGTTGGGTTTGCCGACGGAAACGGATGAAGACGTCATCGGTATTGCAGAGTTGGTTTATAAAATCATCCAAACATGGCAGCGTTGTGCCACCAATAAAAAAAGAGGATTGCGTGTTCATGTGGCAACGGCGTATTTTGTTCCGAAGCCCCATACGCCCTTCCAATGGGAGCAGCAGATCACGCCGGAGGAATACCTGCGCCGCTGCCGCCTTCTGAAAAAGCATTTTTACCATAAGTCCATTGAATATGATTACCACAGTCCGGATTTGAGCCGTCTGGAAGCTGTCATGGCCCGTGGCGACCGTCGCTTAGGTGTGCTGTTGGCGGAAGCGGTCCGCCGGGGGGCACGATTGGACGGCTGGGACGAATATTTTAACCATGGCTGTTGGTTCGATGCTTTCCAAGCCTGTGGTATCGATGCGGATTTTTATACTGTTCGTGGATATGCTGAAGATGAGATCCTGCCTTGGGATAGCATCGATGTTGGTGTTACGAAACGATTCCTGCAGTTGGAACGCAAGAGAGCCTACGAGGCAAAAGTCACACCGGATTGTCGAGAAGGGTGCGCCGGATGCGGCGCAAACTGTCTGCTGAAGGAGGTGCAGTGCGATGCCTAGATTGTTGTTTGAAAAGACCGGCGATGCGATTTGGATGTCTCATCTGGATCTGATGCGACTATTTCAGCGGGCATTCAAGCGTGCAGGTCTGCATTTGAAGCATACGCAGGGATTTAACCCTCGCCCGTCGGTGTCGATTGCGTTGCCCCTGAGTGTGGGCGTAGAGAGTCGATGCGAATTGTTGGATTTTGATCTGGTTGGGGACACGGTTGCCTGCGAGGAGATCCACACAAGGCTCAATGGCGCACTTGTCGAGGGTGTGAAGGTGCTGAAGGTCTATGACGAGGGAAAGAAGCTCAAGAATTTGGCGCTTTTGGATTGCGTGGTGATATTAGAGTATGATGCCGGTGTGCCGGAGGATGCCTGTGCCCGAATCGCCCAACTGTTTGCGCATGAGAGCTTAACCGTAGAGAAAAAAGGCAAGAACGGTGTTACCCAGCAGGACATTATCCCTATGATCCGCTCTTTGCAGGTAAAGCAGGAGGATCATCACACGTTGCATTTGGTGGCTCGCATTTGTTGCCAGAATCCCACACTCAATCCGATGCAGTTGGTTGTGGCGGTGCAGCATAATCTGCCGGAATATAACCCCGATTTTGCAAAATGCAATCGCATAGAAATCTACGATATCGAAGAGAAGATATTCAGATAAGGAGCAATTATGGAAAAGCAATATGAATTGGAAGAATGTCCCGTTTGTCGTGGTGCAGGTATGCTCTTGCACGAAGGTGGTTGGAGCGTGCAGATCGAATGCGTGGATTGTAGCGCCCACACGGTGTATATGGAATACGGCGACGATCTAACGCAAGAGGAAGCTGAACGAGCCGTAGTTCACTTGTGGAATATTGGGAAGGTGGTCAGCAGTGAACGAGGAGAATAAGCAGAAGCCGGAAATTGGGCTGTCTGTTCTGACCCACGTGATTGCTTTTGCGCTCATTACTGTGGCGTTCTCCTTAGGGGTGATGCTGCAGGGTTGTATCCCCAATGCAGCATATTGGCGTCTGGCTGTTTTTTTGACCATGGTACTACTAGCGCTGATCAGCGGTTTCACAGGCCCGTTGGTTGCAAAACGATTCTCTGGACTGAGTGTGGAGGAAGCCAATCAGGAAGCGGATGATCGAATGCGGCGTATGGCTATGGATGCACAGAAGGAGTGGAATAAGGTTCGTTTCCTGTGCATGGTCACAACGATCTATATCGCACTATTATGGATCTTGTGTTTATCCCTCGCTTTCTTCCACGGTGTCACAGGAGATGGAGCAAAGCGTATCGGTTATTTGCTGATACCGTTCTTTATGCTCAGCGGGTTGGTGGGGCGTTTTGTTCATCCTATCGAGAAGATGGAGAATCCGGATGCTTTGCCGGAGTGTGATTTTCCTCAACTATACGCACTGGCGCGAGAAGTTGGAGCGCAGCATCTGGCAAACAGGGAGGTTTCCATCTGTGTGATGGATAGCATTCCTGAGCAAGAATGCTCGGCCGCAGTTGTCATCGGCAAGAAACGAATTATAATCTTACTTGGTGCGGTGCTACTTTGCATTGTGGACGAAGCGGAGCTGAAACAGGTGCTGTTGCACGAGATCGCCCATATGCACAAGGAACAACTGGGGCAGGATCGCTACTATGGTCGGATTATGTCCTATTTGACCGGCGCGCCTCGTTCGGTCTTTGGAGGGCTGTCCAACTTTGCACTAGGGCTGCCAACGCTTGGTCTTGCGGTGGAGGGACAGTTCTATTTCTTGTTTTCAAACCGCATGAAAGAAGCAAAAGCGGATCAAACCGCCGCTGAAAACGGTGAAATGGAAAAACAGGCAAGTGTATTGGCAAAGATCCACGCTCATGACCTGTATAACCATGAGCAGGAGCCGTATGTGAATATTTTTACCTCGGAAACGGTGCCGCAGCATCTTATGACGGATCGGGCGGGGGCGTACCGGGCAGCGTTGCTTTCTCGTGGCGCTGCATGGAAGGAGATTCTGGAGCATGAGCTTCCATCTCGTGTGGCAACACATCCCACGTTCCGTCAGCGTTGGGAAGCGCTCGGTTGTTGTAACTATTCTATGGAACCGGCATCTCTGGATACACCCTTCGCACAGGAATGCTGGGCCGCAGCAGGTATTGCAGATGCACGCCGTGCAGCATTTCCGCAGGAGCGGTATGCGCAACTGCGGCAAGAGGCCTACTGCACTTACGAAGAGATTCGCAATGAATGGGAATCGTCGGATCGTGAATGGACGCCGGAAGAACTGCGTGAACCGATGATCGCTTATTTCCATTTGGGTGAACCTGACAAGATGGAGACGCTGTGCGATCGGATCATCAAGGGCTATGACAATCCCTTTGTTACGGCTTTTGCACGGTATTGGAAGGGCGTTTTGCTGCTGAGTAGATATGACAGCAGTGGCCTTGATTATCTCTATCAGGCCATGGAAGCCAATACCAATTACATTGAGGACGGGCTAGAACGAATCGGTCGATACTGTACGCAAATGGGTCTGCAGGAAGAATTGGATGAGTATCGCAGGCGAGCTCCGGATTATTTGCAGACGAAAAAAGATCGACAGTCTGAGGGGATCGTAACCGGTGCGAAACTGAGCCGGGAGGAGCTGCCGGAGGGGTGGCTGGATCGAATTCGGGAGTATATCCTGAATGTCGGTGGTGAGACGGTACAGGAAATCTATCTGGTGAAGCACCGGATCACGGATGACTATGCCCCTAGTGCTTTTGTCATTCGCTTTACTGCAGATGCTCCGCAGGATACTGCAGAAGAAACCTACAACAAGACTTTTGCACTACTGGATGATTGGCCGGAGGATTGGGAATTTAGCTTATATGTGTACGAGGATGATATGAAGAAACCCTTGTCCACCGTGGCTGAGTCCTGCATTTATCGCAAGAAGGATTCAGTCTGAAATTCTTTGAAAATATTTTTGTAAAAAATGAAAAATAATGCTTGCATTTTTCGGCAAGGTGTGCTAATATACTCAAGCGCTGAGGCGTGCAAGCATATTTCCGGGTGTGGCGAAGTTTGGTATCGCGCTTGAATGGGGTTCAAGAGGCCGCTGGTTCGAATCCAGTCACTCGGACCAATAAAACCGAAAGGGCAAATGCTCTTTCGGTTTTATTATTTTTGAGATTTATGAATCGAACCAGCGGTCTCTTGTATTCTGATCGCCGCATGGGAATGCAGCACAAAGGGCTACGTGACTACTGGTTCGAAGTCGTTCGATCCCGTCAATAAGGAAAACAGCCCGGGAGGATCCCGAGCTGTTTTTGTTTCGTTGTGGATCAGTCGAAGTTCAGGGTGTTGACAGTCTTGGTTCCGTCCTCATGGACGACTGCCAGGACACAGCCAACATAATAGCTCTTATTGTTCCAGTTGCACGGGGCGATTTCAACGGTGACTTCTTGTCCGTTGAAATCCTGAAGCCAGCGGTACTGGTTTGCGCTGGAGCAGTACAGGCGAACCTTTATAGAACCGTCTGTCAGATAGATGTTCTTGGAGTACTGAGTCTCCTCCACCAGAACGGTAGCTTTCATGGTATAGACGGTGGTGGAATACTGCTTGGTTACATCCAGATTATAGAATTCGGATATGGAGATCTCACCGCTGAAGCTGGTGGTGGGATAGTCATGGTTACCATAGAAATTAGTGATAACCTTGCTGTTGGTTAGGGCGATCTGACCGGCATGGGAACCTTCGCCATCGTGGAACAGATCCCGCAGACCTTCAATGACCACCTCGTTGCCAATTTCCAGAGTGGCGAGTGTGTCTGCATCGGTAATAACGGCGATAACACCGTTTTCGTCAATCAGATAGAAACCACTTCTGTTGACCAGAGAAGGACCGACAATACCCTTAACAGTAACGGTCTCGCCCACATTGGCGTTGATGGCATCCTGCACGGTGGGGTAGGTGTCACTGGTTTCGGCAATTTTGACGGTGATGCTCACATCTTCGGAATATGTTTTGCCGTTGTAAGTAGCGGTGACGGTGATCGTAGCGGTACCGGACTTGAGACAATTCATCACATTTCCGTCCACAGAAATGACGGAAGAATCGCTGGAGGAGTAGCTCAAAGTAACGCCGGTGAAGCCCAAAAGCTCATTGTTCACACTGGTCAACAGCGCCAACGCGGGGTTACCGGTGTAGGAGAGCTGGAACTGTCCGATACCGAAATACTTCACAGCATGTTCAGCAACATTGACGGAGGAAGGATCGAAGCCCTCGTCGATGACGGCGATGGGCAGGAAACGCCAGAAGCAGTCAGAAGAGGTGGACTTGGCATTCAAGGCCATGACATAGACAGTGCAAATCTTGCCATCAAACTGACGTAGCCATTCAAAGTCGCCGCCGTTACACTGGGTATAGGCGTAGGTGCCGGTGGCGCCATCCAGATCGTTGATATAGTAGTTGGTGAAACCGTTGCCGGGAACTTCCTTGATCTGTGCAGTTACCTTGAAGATCTTGGAGGTAATATCTTCGGTGACTGGGGTATCCAGAATTTCCTTAACGGTGGTGGTTTCAATCCAGGACTTATCGAACTCAGCGACGCTGTCATCGATGGAAATCACGGTTGCGGACTCCAACTGATTGCAGCCTTTGTAACCAAATTTGCTGGCACTGCTGGTTTCGCTATCCAAAATCCAGTAGGTCTTGGAAGCATAGATGGAAACGGTGTTGCCAATCTTGCAACGAGCAGCCAGATCGCCATCGTAAACATAGATGGAGGAGGTGCTGTCCACCAGGATTACGCCGCTGGGGATGTAACCGTTGGCATAGGTGATCTGTGCAACTACACCGGTTACCTGCACCTTGGTGCCAGTGGCAGTTTCGCGGGCATCGGCAATGCTCATTTGCGTATACTCGCTGGGATCCAATGTGATTTCCGCGTGGGTAAAGCTGATGATGTAAGCCTGCTTAATTTCGATTGTGCCATAATAGTTCTGCACATTGCACTTGAGCACCACGGTGTCGCCCTTATAAGGCTTGTCGCTCATATTGGCATAGTCTGTGCCGTCTTCTGCCTTGGAGTTGTAGACACTAATGGAGCCCGTGCCGTCAGTGATCCACATTGCGCCATACGTAGCGTTGGAAACGGATTCAACGGTGGCTTCAACGATGTACTGTTGTGAGGTTGTGGAACCGTCGGTCAAGGGCAATGCCAGCAGTTCGGCAACGGTCAAAGTGCTTCCATCGGCAGGCAGCTCGCCGGGTTCGCCGGATTGGTTGTTACTGCTGATGTAATCGATGATGTAGGCCTTCTGAACTTCTTTCGTATTGCCTTTATAGTTCTGCAAGCAGCCGTACAGGAGTACTTCGTCGCCGGCACCGGGCTTGTCGGACATGGCGTCATAACGAACAGAACCATCGGCGTTGTAAGAACCGTAGACCATAATGGAGCCGGTTTCGTCGGTAATGGTCATCTGGCCGTAGGTCTCATTATCAACGGACGTTACAGTAGCGCGGAGGTAGTACCACGTATCAGAGGGAGCATCAACGTGACTTTCGCACAGCTCAAGAGCCTGCGCGATGGTGATGCAGTCGTAATCAGCCCAAGGGTCTACCGGCTCTGTGGGAGTGGAAACAGTGGGGTTGCTTTCAGTGGGGTTGCTTTCGTCGCTGTGATCCTGACAACCGGCAAACAGAGAAACCAGCATCACGAGCATTAGCAAAAGTGCGATGATTCTTTTCATAGGTCTCACCCTTCTTTTCAAATTACACCAGATATGGTGCTCCGAGGATAATGATACCACTATCTGTTGCACATTGCAAGTGGATATTCCGACAAATAATCGCAAAATAGGTGCATTATATTTTGAAACCGAGAAATAACGCAAATTGACATTGACAGTTTTGAACGATAGTGTTATATTTGTGTTACAAACAGTTATAAATTGAACATGGAGAACACCTATGAACCATATCAGACGACAGCTTATACTCGAGTTTATCGAGCGCAATCATGTGGCTACGATCCGACAGATTCACGATCTGTGTCCAGAGGTTTCTGTGATGACCATCCATCGGGATCTGGATGCGCTGGAACAGCAGGGACGTTTGGTGAAGGTGCGCGGGGGAGCCCGATCCGTGCGCCATACGGGCGATCTGGGCTTCGATATACGGCAGCAGGAAAATGTGGAAGGGAAGATGCGCATGGCTCTGAAGGCATTGACGCTGATTCCCAGCAATGCCACGGTTTTTTTGGATGCAAGCACCACCAATTTGATTTTTGCCCGAAGAATGCCGGACCTGCCGCTGCACATTTTTACCACCGGTCCCAACATTGCCATTGAACTGAGCAGACTGCAAAATGCAGACATTACCGTTTGTTGCGGTACTCTGAATCGCAAGAATATGTCCCTTTATGGTGGTAATACCCAGAAGATGCTGGAATCCATCAACATTGACATTGCCTTTATCGGTGTTTCGGGCTGCTTCACAGATACGGGCTTTACCTGCGGCACAGAAGCGGACATGCTGGTGAAGCGAACGGTCATTCGCCGAGCTCGAACCAGCGTTATGATGTGTGATAGCACCAAGTTCAGCCGGCTGATGCCCTATACCTTTGCCGGCTTTGAGGATGTGGAGTATCTCATTACTGACAAGCCTGTGCCGGAGCATATCGCAAAGGCGGCACAGGAACACAGCGTGATCATCTTGTGAGGATCCTTACATTTTTTCACGATTTGTGGTTTTTGTTATTGACGCAGATGTTATAAAATGTTATAAATAACACAGCAAACATATTAAAGGAGGAACTATACTTATGGCAACCGCAGTAATCATGCCCAAGGCGGGCATTACCGTGGAAAGCTGCATC